>NZ_DATDMY010000001.1:0-2548 GCF_036518555.1 Dokdonella sp.
GAGCCGTGCGACCGCGAAGTCCTCGCCCGTCGAGGGGCCGCCGTCGACGACGCCGCCGAGCACGATCTTGCCGTCGGGTGCGATCGCGAGGCCGTACGCGGTCGCCGTCGCGCCGAAGTCGACGAGCGTGTAGCCGCCGGTGCCGAACGTGGGATCGAGGTCGCCGTCGTGCGCTGCAGCGATGCCGCTCGCCAGGATGGTCGAGAAGGCGATGGCGGCCGTGAGAGTGCAACGAATGGGGGGCATGGGGATCTCCTTGTGCAAAGGGGAACGCAGGGACATGCGAATCTCAGACATGCGCGCGCGAATCATCAGCCCGCGGAGCCGGCACAGGGCCTGCCCGGCCGTCCCCAGGCG
Organism: Dokdonella sp.; assembly: GCF_036518555.1. Lineage (GTDB taxonomy): Bacteria > Pseudomonadota > Gammaproteobacteria > Xanthomonadales > Rhodanobacteraceae > Dokdonella_A. The sequence goes on from NZ_DATDMY010000001.1 coordinate 358, forward strand.
GCGAAGCGTACCGTGCGAACGGGCCGGATGCGCAGCCGCAGGCGCGTTCGCGCGGTCGAGATCAGTCGCGTCGGAGCCCGCCGCCGCAGGCGACACGGCGCGGACGCTTCGATCCGCCCGCGTCGCCCGCGCGCGCGATCAGGCCGCGTCGAAGCCGTCGGCGAAGATCGTGTCGTCGAACATGCGCGCGACGAACACGTCGACCGGATTGGCATTGCCGGGGACCACGAGGATGCCGCCCGTGTAGATCGCGTCGCCGTCCAGCGTGAGGCCGAGGATCGCCTGAGTCGACGGCGTGGTCAGGCCGAAATCGTAGCTGCGACGGCCGAGCGTGCCGAAGCTGCCGTCGAGCGCACCGTCCGGCAACAGCCGCACCAGCGTGGCGTGCAGGTCGGTGCTGGTATACGCGGCAGCGCCCGCCACGACGAGACGGCCGTCGTCGCGGATCTGCACATCGAGGCCGAAGTCGAGGCCGTTCGGCGTTTCGTCGAACGTGACGACCGTCCTGCCGCCGACGCCGAACAGCGCGTCGGGCGAGCCGTCCGGCAATAGCCTGGCGATGCCGATGTCCTGGTTCGCCGTCATCGACGGCGACACGTCCACGTTGCCGCTCAGCACGATCGCATCGTCGGCATCGATCGCGAGTCCGTACGCGACGTCCGCCTTGCTGAGTCCGAGGTCGAACGCGACCGTCGCGCGTCCGTCGGCGTCGAAATCGGGGTCGAGCGTGCCGTTCGCGCGGATGCGCGCGACCGCGAAATCGCCGCCGACCGTGTTGTCGCCGGCGTCGGCCGCGCCGGCGACGACGAGGCGACCGGCATGGTCGATCGCGACGCGCGTGGCGACGTCGTCCTTGCTCGAGCCGGGGAGGTCGAAGCCGAAACTGACCTTGCCCGTGAGGTTGAAACTGGCGTCGGGCGAGCCGTCGGAAAGCAGGCGCGCGAGGCCGATGTCGGCACCGTTGGCGGTCGTCGCGACCGAGCCCGCGAGCACGATGCGGCCATCGGCCTGGATCGCGACGTCCGCGCAGTTGTCGTCGCCGGTGCCGCCGGCGAGATCGAACGCGATGACCTTCTTGCCGGTGCCGGCACCGAACGTGGTGTCGAGCGTGCCGTCCGCGTTGAGGCGCGTGACCGCGAAGTTGTCGTGACCGGAGCCGCGGTCCGCGTTGGTGGTGCCGGCGACGACGATCTTGCCGTCCGACTGCAGCGCGAGGCCGGTCGCCCGATCCGTGCCGCCGGCGCCCGAGAAATCGATCGTCACCTTGCCGTCGAAGCTGAAGCTTGGATCGAGCTGGCCGTCGGCATCGAAGCGTGCGACGAAGAAGTCCGCGCTCGAGCCGATCAGCCGCGTGCCGCAGGTGAGGATCTTGCCGTCCGGCTGCAGCACGGGCTTGCACGCCGTCGCGCCGCCGTACGCATCGGTTAGGCCCGCGAGTGCGAGGCCGCCGGTGCCGAACGTCGGATCGAGGTCGCCGTCGGCGGCGAGGGCAGGCGTGGCGGCGGCCACGAGCGTGGCCGAGCACGCGTAACGAAGCAGTGCGGTCTTCATGGGGGTCCTTCCGGTTTCGCTGGGGATAAACGCAGCAACGCAAAAGGGTATCCGAGTGTGACAACCGGGGCGATACCGCCTGACGACGCACCCGATCCCGCCGCGCCTCGGTCGCCGCGTCGCATCAGCGGTGCCTCGCGCCTGTGGGAGAGGTCGCGCCGCAGGCGCGGGTGAGGGACGTCGGAGCGCGAGATCACCGCTCCCGCTTGCGGGAGACGTCGCGCCGAAGGCGCGGGTGAGGGACGTCGGAGCGCGAGATCACCTCTCCCGCTTGCGGGAGAGGTCGCGCCGAAGGCGCGGGCGAGGGGAACTCGGAGCGCAAGATCAAGCAGCACGCAGGCTGGGACGCAGCCGCGAGCGGCGAGTCCCACCGCCACCTCCGCCACCACGTCCCGCAACACCGCAATCCCTCGTCGCAGTCCGTGAGATTCCCGCTTGTTCCAATCCGGCCATGCCGCAAGGCATCCGGTCGGCAGGCATGGGGCCTCGCCGGTCGGTCAATCGGAAGACAGACAGGAGAGCACCACATGACGCAGAACCTCGTTTCGCTCAGCTTCGACGACGCCCAGCTCCAGGCCGTGGACGCGGCCCTCACGGAACTGGAAACCCGCCTCGCCGGATTGATCGCGCTGAGCCCGGC
>NZ_DATDMY010000002.1:0-7046 GCF_036518555.1 Dokdonella sp.
CTGCACGACCTCGGCGTGCGCCTGTCGCTCGACGATTTCGGCACCGGCTACTCGTCGCTGCAACTGCTGCGCGCGTTCCCGTTCGACAAGATCAAGATCGACATGTCGTTCGTGCGCGACATCGGCATCGACGCCGACTCCGAGGCGATCATCCGCGCGATCATCCGGCTCGCGCGCGACCTCGGCGTGCGCACGGCGGCCGAGGGTGTCGAAATCGCGGCCCAGTACGACTGGCTCGCGCGCCATCGCTGCACCGAGGTGCAGGGGTTCCATTGCAGCCGTCCGCTCGCCGAGTCGGACCTGCGCGCGTTGCTCGCGCGCGCGCCGCCGGTGCCCGCCGACATGCCGAGGGAAAGCCGCATCGCGTCGCAGCCGTGACGGCGCGCCAGAGCGCCACGCGTCGTCGGACGCCGCATTCGGGACACGCGGGTCGCGTGATGGAGCGCGGTCGACGCGAACGCCGCGAGCCCGGAACGCGCGCAATGCACGGCATCACGCGTGCCGACGCGAGCAAGCCGGCGGCATGCGCTTCGCGCGTACCGCTTACGCCTTCTTGACGAACTCCGACTTGAGCTTCATCGCGCCGATGCCGTCGATGCGGCAGTCGATGTCGTGGTCGCCGTCCACGAGGCGGATGTTCTTCACGCGCGTACCGACCTTGACTACGAGCGACGAGCCCTTGACCTTGAGGTCCTTGATCACCGTGACGCTGTCGCCGTCGGCGAGCACGTTGCCGTGCGCGTCCTTGACGACACATTCGTCGGACGCGGTCGCCCCGGCGGCGGCGCCCGCCGTCCATTCGTGGGCGCACTCGGGGCAGACGAGCTGGTGGCCGTCCTCGTACGTGAACGTCGATCCGCACGCCGGGCAGGGTGGCAACGCGGTCATCCGGACGTCCTCGTACTTCGTCGGCGCGCGGGCCGCGCGACGGGGCGGTGATTATATGCGGCCGGCTGCAGGCGTGAGCGAGTCGCACGCGATGCCGCGCGCAAACGGCCCGGTGCAGGCGATCACGGCGCGACCTCGCCGCTGGTCGCGTCCGCCCCGCGCGCGATCGCCGAACGCACTTCCTCGAGTGCGTTCGCGTCGTCGAGGGTGGACAGGTCGCCGGCGTCGCGCGACTCCGCGAGTGCCTGGATCGAACGTCGCAGCAGCTTGCCCGAACGCGTCTTCGGCAGCGCCGCGACGAGATACACGCGCGCGGGTCGCGCAATCGCGCCGAGCTGTTCGCACGCGCGCTGTTGCAGCGCGATCGCCGTCGCGCGGCGGGCGTCGTCCGCAATCGCCGCCTTGAGCGTCGCGAACACATGAGGCACCTGGCCCTTGATCTCGTCGCGCACGCCGATGACCGCGACTTCCGCGACCGCCGGGTGCGTCGCGACGGCCTCCTCGATCTCGCGCGTGCCGAGGCGATGGCCGGCGACGTTGATGACATCGTCGGTGCGGCCGAGGATGAAGAAGTAGCCGTCCTCGTCGCGGATCGCCCAGTCGAGCGAGCTGTACAGCAACTCCCTGAAATGGCCGAAGTAGCTGCGCAGGAAGCGTTCGTCGTCGTTCCAGACCGTGCTGAGGCAGCCGGGCGGCAACGGTGGCTCGGCGACGAGCACGCCCTTCTCGTTCGGCGCGGCGTCCGCGCCGGTCGCTTCGTCGATGACGCGCAGCTTGTAGCCGAAGTTCGGGAAGCCGGGCGAGCCGTAGCGGACCGGCTTCATGTCGAGCCCGGGCTGCAGGCAGAGCACGGGCCAACCCGTTTCCGTCTGCCAGTAGTTGTCGATGACCGGCTTGCCGAGCCCGTCCGCGATCCAGCGCGCGGTCGGTTCATCGAGCGGTTCGCCGGCGAGGAACAGCCAGCTCAATGCGTGCAGGTCGTGCCGCCGCAGCCACGCCGGATCGTGCTTCTTCAACACGCGGATCGCGGTCGGCGAGGAGAACATCGTGCGCACGCCGTACTCGGCGCAGAGCTGCCACCAGATGCCGGGATCGGGATTCACCGGCGTGCCTTCGTAGAGCAGCGACGTCGCGCCGACGAGCAACGGCCCGTAGATGTTGTAGCTGTGGCCGACCGCCCAGCCGACGTCGGACGTCGAGAACATCACCTGTCCGGGCCCGACGTCGAATACGGTGCGCATCGACAACGCGAGCGCGACCGCGTGGCCGCCGACGTCGCGCTGCACGCCCTTCGGCTTGCCGGTCGTGCCGGACGTGTAGAGCAGGTAGCTCGGTTCGTTCGATTCGAGCCACGCGACCGGCACGTCGGTGCCGGCATGGCGCGCGCGCAGCGCCGCATAGTTGAAGTCACGGCCGTCGATGCGCGCGAGGCCGGGGTCGAGTCCGCGCGAGACGATCAGCACGCGGCGCGGCGGATGCTGCGCCTGCGCGATCGCGGCGTCGACGAGCGGCTTGTACGCGGTCACCTTGCCCGCGCGCATGCCCGCGTCGGCGCAGATCACGAGCGACGCGCGCGCATCGTCGATGCGCAGCGCGAGGTTGTGCGCGGCGAAGCCGCCGAACACGACCGAATGGATCGCGCCGATGCGCGCGCACGCGAGCACGGCGAACACCGCTTCGGCCATGTTCGGCATGTAGATCACGACGCGGTCGCCGCGGCCGACGCCGAGCGCGACGAGCACCGCGGCGAAGTCGTTCACCTCGCGATGCAGTTCACGGTAGCTGAAATGGCGGCGCTGTCCGGTCTCGGTCGAGATCACGGCGAGCGCGAGCTGGTCGCCGCGTGCGGCGAGGTGGCGGTCGACCGCGTTGTGGCAGAGGTTCGTTTCGCCGCCCGCGAACCAGCGGCGGAACGGCGGCCGCTCGTACTCGAGTACGCGCGCATACGGGCGGTGCCAGTCGATCGCGCGCGCCTGTTCGGCCCAGAACCCCTCGGGATCCTCGATCGAGCGGCGGTACAGCGTCTCGTAGTCCATCGCGGTCGCCCCGCATCGTCAGCCGTCGCAGGCTAGCCGATGCGCCGCGCGGCGCCGCTGCGACTTTGGTCGAAACCGGGCGCGTGGAACGCCTGGCTCGACGACGCGGCCGGTCGCCGACGCACGCGGAGCGCCTCTTGCGTACGATGGCACCGCTGCCCGCGCGGCGCGAGCCGCACCGCCGATCCACCCCGCCGTGCCACGTGCGCAACCCGTACCGATCCGGAGACGCGATGACCGCGAACGAATCCGTCGGCGACATCCGCGAGAGCGTGCATCGCGATCGCGACGACCTGCTCGGCGCCGGCCTCGGCCTCGACGGCCTGCGCGTGCCGGCCCCCGCATTCGCCGCCGCGGCGGCACCGACGCCCGCGGAACTGCGGCGGCGCGCGATCCACGCGAGCTGGCACGGCATCGCCGACCTCGCCCCGCTCGGCGGCTCCGGCCGGGTCTATGGCGCGGTTCCGACCGTGCCCGGACGCGAATACCACGCCTTCGCGCGCGTGCCCGGTGCACGCGCGCCGCACCGCGTGCTGCTGCAGGCGCCGGATGCGTTCGACGCGCGTGCCCGCTGCCTCGTCGTCGCCGCGTCCTCGGGTTCGCGCGGCGTGTACGGCGCGATCGCGCTCGCGGGCGCGTGGGGCCTGCCGCGCGGCTGCGCGGTCGCGTACACGGACAAGGGCACCGGTACGGGCTACTTCGATCTCGACAGCGATACCGGCGTCGCGCTCGACGGCACGCGCATCGCGCGCGGCGCCGCGCCGCTCGAGTTCGAGCCGGCCCACGGCGCCGGCGCGCGCGGCGTCGCGATCAAGCACGCGCAGTCGGGCGACCATCCCGAAGCGGACTGGGGCCGCCACGTGCTGCAGGCGGCGCGCTTCGGCCTCGCGATGCTCGATCGCGCGTATCCGGCGCTGGCGCCGTTCACGCCGGCCAACACGCGCGTGATCGTGACCGGCGTATCGAACGGCGCGGGTGCGGCACTCCAGGCGGCCGGCCTCGATGCCGAAGGCCTCGTCGACGGCGTCGTCGCACTGGCGCCGAACGTGCATGTCGACGGCGGCCGCCCGCTCTACGACGTCGCGAGCGAGGCGGCGCAGCTGCTGCCGTGCGCGCTCACCGACGCACGCTACGACGCGACGCCGTTCGCGCGCATCGACGGCGCGCCGCCGCCGGCCTGGCTCGCGCGCTGCGACCGCCTGCGCGCGCTCGGCCTCGTCGACGGCCATGGCCGCGCGGCGCAGGCGCGCTCGGCGTTCGAACGCCTGCGCGCGTCGGGCTGGGACGAACGCGCGATCGAGGCCGCGGCGAGCTCGACCCGCTTCGACCTCTGGCGCGCGATCGCCGCGACCTACGCGGCGTCGTACCTGCGCGCGACGCCGGCCAGGATGCCGTGCGGTTTCCACTTCGGCGTCGTCGACGCGCACGGCGCGGCCGTCGCCGCGGACGCACCGACGCGCGCCGCGTGGTGGTCGGACGCGAGCGGCATCGCGCCGGGCGCGGGCGTGCAACTGCTCGGCGGCGTCGACGCATCGGCCGATCCGTGCGCAGCCGGCATCGACGGCCTGCGTGCGCTGTGGCTCGGCGACGATGCTGCCGCGCACGCGCTGCGCGCATCGGTGTCGGCGACGGCGGTGAAGCTCCCGCGCGAGGACCTGCCGATCATCGTCGTGCACGGCGAGGACGACGGCCTGTTGCCCGACGCGTTCCACGCCCGCACCTACGTCGGCGCGCTCGAGGCGGCCGCGCGCCGACCGGTCTACTGGCGCGTGCCGAACGCGCAGCATTTCGACGCGTTCCTCGCGCTGCCCGGGTTCGGCGAGCGCTACGTGCCGCTGCTGCCGTACGGCTATGCGGCGCTCGATGCGCTGTGGGCGCAACTCGCCGACGGCGCACCGGCGCCGACATCGCGCCGGTTCGCGACGACGCCGCGTGGCCTCGGCGCACTCGGGCGCGACGCGCTCGGGCTCGACGCGGCAGGCGCGCGCGCGGATCGGCGATAATCGAGGATGAATCCCTTGCACGAGGCTGCCGGGTGGGTGTGACGCGCCACGACGACGCATCGATCGACGACGGACGCGAGCGCGGGTTGCCCGCGACCGCCGTGCGCCTCGCGCGCGCGGCGACCGCGGCGATCATCGAGGGACGCGCGGCGCACGCCGAGCGCCTGCTCGAGGATGCGCTGCATCTCGCGCCCGGGCACGCCGAACTGCAGCGCCTGCGCGGCGTCGCGCTGAACCAGCTCGGCCGCAGCGCCGAAGCAGTCGCGTTGCTGCGCGGCGTGGCCGGGCAGCGGCCCCACGACGGCCTCGTCGTCGCCAATCTCGGCTCGGCGCTCGCGCAGGACGGCGACCTCGACGCCGCGGAACAGGCGTTCCGTCGCGCGAGCGAACTCGATCCGGGCCTGCTCGACCCCTGGCTCAACCTCGCTCGCGTGCTCGAACTGCGCGGCGACGTCGCCGGCGCGTGCGCGGCCTACGACGCGGCGATCGAAGTCGATCCGCGGCGTGCGGCGACGCGCATCCTGCGCGCGGACGCGCTGAGAACGCTCGGCCGGCTCGACGAGGCGGAAGCCGAGCTGCGGGCGCTGCTCGACGACGAAGCGGCCGCGCCATCGGCCTGGATCGGCCTGTTCAACCTCAAGGCGATCCGCGCCGGGAGCGGCGACGGCGCCGCGCTCGCACGCGCGTACGCGAGCGGCCGCGGCACGCCCGCGCAGCGCATCGCGCTCGGCTTCGCGTGGGCGAATGCACTCGAGGCCGAACAGCGCCACGCCGAAGCGTTCGCGGTGCTGGCCGAGGCGAACGCCGCGCGCCGGCGCGACATCCGCTGGAGCGCGCCGGCGGCGAGCGCGCTCGTCGACGCGATCCTCCTCGCGTTCGCCGCGCCGCCGCCGTCGGACGGGCGCGGCGGCGACCTCGTCTTCCTCGTCGGCATGCCGCGCTCGGGCTCGACCCTTGCCGAGCAGATCCTCGCCGCACATCCGAAGGTCGCCGCCGGGGGCGAGACGAACCTCGTCGCGCGCGTGTTGCAGGAAGAATCCATGCGCCGCGGCATCCGCTTCCCGCACTGGGTCGGCGACGCGACGGCGGACGACTGGCGGCGCCTCGGCGACGGCTACCTCGCGCGCATCGCGCCGGCGCGCGGCGAAGGCGCGGCGTTCACGGACAAGACCTTGCCGAACTGGCAGGTGCTCGGCGCGATCCTGCGCATGTTCCCGGGCGCGCGCATCGTGCATTGCGTGCGCGATGCGCTCGAAACCTGCTGGAGCTGCTGGAAGCACAACTTCGGCGAAGGGCAATACTTCGCCTACGACCTCGCCGAACTCGCGGCCTTCCACCGCGACAGCGAGCGGGCGATGGCGCACTGGCGCGCCCAGGCGCCGGCGTCGATCCACGCGCTCGTGCATGAAGCGCTGCTCGACGCGCCCGAAGCGGCCGTGCGCGCATTGCTCGCGCACTGCGGCCTCGCGTTCGACCCCGCTTGCCTGCGCTTCCACGAAGCCGGGCGCAACGTGCACACGACGAGCGCGGCGCAGGTACGCCGGCCACTGCGCCGCGACACCGCGGTCGCCGCGGGCTACGGCGCGCTGCTCGATCCACTGCGGTTGCTGTTGCGCGGATCGATGGAAGCGAACGATTGAGGCGGGAGCACGCACGCGGAGGCGAAGCGCCTGCGTGCTCCATGCCGTCGCTCGTTCAAACGCCGGGACCGCGACCTTGCGCTGCCGGCGCGAGCGTCGAACGCGTGCGGCGCGCTTCGCGTCGGCGTCGGCGGCGTTCGCCCATGCGCGCGAAGAGGAGGTAGATCGCGGGCGTCGACAGCAGGGTCAGGCTCTGCGACACGAGCAGGCCGCCGATCAGCGCGATGCCGAGCGGACGCCGCAGCTCCGAGCCGGTGCCGAAACCGATCGCGAGCGGCAGCGCGGCGCAGATTGCGACCATCGAGGTCATCATGATCGGGCGGAAACGCACGAGCGAGGCTTCACGGATCGCCTCGAGAGGCGGCAGGCCGTGCTCGCGCTCGGCGACGAGCGCGAAGTCGACCATCATGATCGCGTTCTTCTTGACGATGCCGATCAGCAGCACGATCGCGATCATCGACACTACCGACAGCTCGGTG
>NZ_DATDMY010000003.1:0-71764 GCF_036518555.1 Dokdonella sp.
TGACGCCGGTCACGTAGCGCTTGTCGAACAGGTTGTTGACGAAGAATGCCACACCGAAGCGCGAATTGTCGGAGGTCCAGCCGATGCGCGCATCGGTACGCTGCTGCGCGCTGCCGACGCTGAAGTTCGGACTGACCTCGCAGGTACCCTGCAGCACGGAATCGGCGTTGCAACGCGACTTGCCGCGCCACGCGTGCGAGAGGTCGAACTCGACGTTGCCGCCCAGGACCGCGCGCCAGGTGTAGGCGAAGCCCGCCGACATCGACCAGCGCGGCTCGCCGGTCGGTTCGCCGCCGAGATCCACCCCGGACGGCGCGATCGCGTGGCCGTAGGTCGAGTCGATGTACGCACTCGTGAACGTGAGGCGGAGGTCGTCGGTCGGCGCCCACTGTGCCTCGACCTCGAGGCCGTCCGCCTTCTGGTTGCTGCTGCTGACGAGGTAGCGCGGCACGCCTGAGCCGGCCGTGTTCGGATCGAGCGTGAGCGACTGGCGGTTGTCGTAATCGTAATGGTAGATCGACGCGTTGAGCAGCAGGCCGTACTCGGGGAACGTGCTCTTCACGCCCGCTTCGTAGTTCCACACCTTTTCGGGTTCGAAGCGCGAAGCGACCTGCACGCTGTTGTACCCGCCCGCCTTGTAGCCCTTGGTCGCGGACGCGTAGGCCATCACGTCCGGCGTGAAGCGGTAGTCGAGGACGACGCGCGGGCTGGTGTCGTTCCAGCTGTCCTTGAACGTCACCGGCACGCCGACCGCGTCGGTGAAGACGAGGTTCTGCTGGAACGTCTCGATCGGGATGCCGATGAGGTCGAGCACGCCGGCCGCCTGCAACTGCGCGAGCGTCGCGTCCAGGCCGGGCGCCTGGCGCGGCGCGTTGAACCACGAAAACGTCTTCTCGTCGCGCGTGAAGCGCACGCCGGTGGTGAGGTTCCAGTTCGAGCCGAGATGCCAGATCACGTCGCCGTAGGCGGCGAAGGCCTTGAAGCGGCCGTTGTTGGAGATCTGTTCGCGCCACGGTTCGCCGAGCAGCGTGTTCGGGAAACCGTTCAACGCGAGCACCTGGCTCAGGTAGGCGTAGAGGGTGCCGTCCGGCGTCGGCGCCGGCGACAGGTTCAGCGCGAGCGTGTCGATGCCATCGGTGAAGATGTCGGTCCGGCTCGTCTGATGCGCATGCTCGTTGTAGTAGCTCGCGCCGGCGACCCAGTCCATCAGCGACGTGTTGCCGGCGAACTTGAACTCCTGGTACCAGCTGCTGTTCGACTCGATGTTCGACGTCGAGAGATAGCTCACGATGTGGTTGGTGCCGTCGTAGTCGCCGCGGTTGAGCGTGTCGAAGTCGCGCCAGGCGGTGGTCGAGGTGAAGCTCGCCCATCCGAACTCGTGGTCGATCGACAACGTCGCGCCGTCGAAGCGGCGCGACTCGCGCGGATCGACCGTGTCGTTGTAGAGGGGCGCATGCAGCGGATCGAGGAACGTCGACGGGTCGGCGGGGAAGGGCGGGCGCTGGTAGGTGTCGTCGGCGAGCGGGACCAGGCCGATCGCGGGCTTCGGCAACTGGTTCAACTTCTCATGGTCCCACGACAGCAGCACGCGCGTGTCGTCGGTCGCGTTCCAGCGCCAGGCCGCGCGCGTGCCCCAGTCGTCGTCGCCGCCATAGCGCGTCGCATTCGCCGCGTCGCGGATCCAGCCTTCACTCTGGTTGTCGACGACGCTGAAGCGCAGCGCCATGTCGTCGCGCAGCGGCAGGTTGAGCAGGCCGTCGATGTACTGGCGGCCGTAGTTGCCCACGCGCACGCGGGCGCGGTCCTCGAACGTGTTCGACGGCTCGTTCGTGACGATCGAGATCGCGCCGGCGGCGGCGTTGCGTCCGAACAGCGTGCCCTGCGGTCCCTTGAGCACTTCGATGCGCTTGACGTCGTTGAACGCGAGCAGGGCGCCGCCGGAGCGCGCTGCGTAGACGCCGTCGATGTAGACGCCCACCGCCGATTCGGTGCCGACGCCGAAGTCGTCGGTGGCGATGCCGCGGATCTGGTAGTTCGGCTGGGTCGGCTGTTCGCCGTTGACGACGAGGCCTGGTACGAACAGGCTCATGCGGCTGAGGTCGGTCGCCGCGAGCGTGTCGATCTGCTTCGCGGTGACGATCTGCAGCGGGATCGGCACTTCCTGCATTTCCTGCACGCGACTCTGCGCCGTGACCGTGATCACGTCGAGGCGCCGGGTCTCGTCGGACGGCGCGCCGTCCGTCGGGCCCGGCTCCTGCGCGTCGTCGGCGGCGAAGGCCGTTGGCACGGCGACCGCGGCGAGGCCCGACAGCGCACGGGCGAGGCACAGCGCGAGCGCGCGTTTGCGGATGATCATGGATGGGTTCCCCTTGCTGGTTGCGGGCGTGCGCCCGTCGCGTCATTCGTATCAGCCCGTGCCGCTGCACGACCCCTGTCGTGCGGCGATCCACGTACGGATCAGCTCCAGCCCTTCGCGATGGACGGTGCTGCGGCCGAGTTCGGGCATCATCACGCCGGGCTCGACCGACTCCATGCGGAACGGCAGGATCGAGTCGCCCGGCTTGCCGGGCACGATGTCGAAGAAGTGGTCGCCGGTGCCGCGACCGGCCGCGACCGGCGGCTTGCAGATGCCGAGATGGCGATCATCCGGCGTGGCGATGTCGAGGCTCAACGCGGTCGTGTTCGCGGCGCCCCTCGCGTTGTGGCAGTGGCCGCAATTGATGTCGAGGTAGGCGCGTGCACGGGCGTCGAGCGGCTGCGCGGCGTCGCTCCAGACCGCGTTGCGCGGCGCCGCCGCGGGCGCGGGCGCGCCGGCGAGATAGCCGACGCGGGCGAGTTCGGCGAGCTGGTTGCGTACGCCGTCGGCGTAACGGAAATCGCGGTTGAGGTGGCGCGCCTTCGGCCCGATAGGGCCGATCTCGCGCGTGATCCAGTCGCGCGCGTGGCAGCTCGCGCACTGACCCTCGTCGGGTACGACGTAGTTGAACGCCTCGCGCGCGCCGCCGGCGTCGACGAGTTCGAGCGGGATGACGTCGCCCGTGCGCGCGAGGTTCGCGTCGGTCTGCGCCGCGTTCCACACGTAGGGGAATGCGACCCAGCCGTCCTCGCGACGCACGAGCAGGCGCGTCTCGACGAGTCGCACGTGATCGAGGTCGACGCCGGAGGGGCCGTAGTCGTGTGCCGCGTCGTAGGTGCGCGCGACGGCGACCGCCGACCTCGCGGCGCCGTCGGGCAGCGGGTAGTAGAACGTCTTGCTGATGATCGTGCCGACCGGAAAGTCGAATGCGTCGGTGGCCGAGTAGTTCGCCGACGTACCCTTGGGCATCCAGATCGTGCGCAGCTTGTGCGCGTAGTCGGTGAATAGTGGCGTGTTGAGATCGTACGGCACGACGCCGTCGTTCGGTACGAGGCGCTTCCCGGCGACGTCGAGCACATGCCAGTCGCTGAGCCGTTGCGGTCGGCCGTCGGCATGGAAGGCGACCGGTGGCGGCGCGCGGTGGCATGCGCCGAGGGCGAGCAGCGCCGCCGCGACGACGATCGCGCGCGCGAGCGACGAAGCCTTCGCGAAGCCGCGGCCGATCATGCCTTGCCCGGGAGGGCGACCGGCGGCAGCTTCTCGAGCGTGCACCGGTACGGCTTCGTGTCGGTGCTCGGGTTCTTGTAGCTGCCGGGGCCGTCCGCATTGAGCACGCCGACGTCGCCGTTCTGCACGCAGATGCGGTCGGCCGGGGGCGGCAGGCCGTCGACGAGCGCCTTGGTGTCGACGTAGCCGTCCCAGACGATGTCGGGGAAATGACCGGTCACGCCATAGACCGCGCTCTTGAGGATCTTGAGGTCCATGCCGTCGGGCGAGTCGCCACCGCCCTTGAAGCGGTTGTCGTAGATGAAGATGCCCTTCGGGTACGGGTTGTAGTTCGGGTCGACGCCCGTCTTGTTGTAATAGTTGGTCGAGAAGTAGCTCGACACGATCACGTTCGCGGTCCGGTGGTCGGCGATGTCGTTGTCGAAGATCTCGACGCGATCGTTCGAGTTGACGATCACGCCGGACCCGGCGGGCACGCTCGCGACCGCGGCGCCCTTCGCGGCGAAGTTGCCCGTGTTGTTGTCGAACACCCTGTTCTTGAACACGCGCGCGTTGCGCCCGGCCTGCGACAGGTTCGGCATGTTGAACACGAGGATGCCGCCGGTGTTCTGCGTCGCGGTGTTCTCGTAGACGTCCGCGTCGACCGAGTTCTCGATCTCGATGCCGGCGACGTTGCGCTCGGCGCGGTTGCGCCGCACCACGATCGTCTTCGACTGGCCGACGTAGATGCCCGCGTCGGATGCGCCGATGACCACCGAGTCCTCGATGAGCACGTTGCTGGTCTTGACCGGGTAGAGGCCGTAGGCGCCATTGGTCGTCTTCGGGCCGCCGGTCCATTCGACGCGCACCCCGCGGATCGTGATGTTCGAGCCTTCGTTGATCTTCAGCGCATCGCCCTTGGTGTCTTCGAGTGCGAGGTTCTCGATCGTGAAGTCGCTCGCATTGACGAGCAGTCCCTCGGGACCGACCACCTGGCCCCTGAACGAGAGCACGGTCCTGTCCATGCCGGCGCCGCGGATCGTCACGCCGTTGCTGCGCAGGCTTAGACCGCGGGTCATCGCGTAGTGGCCGGCGGGGATCTCGATCACGCTGCCCGGCCTGGCGTCGAGGAGCCTCTGTTGCAGGTCGCTCTGGAAGGCGGCATCAGCGCCGCTCTGCGCGGGCGGCGGCGCGGTTTCGCTGCAGCCGCAGAGGGCGGCCGCGACCATGATCGTGGCAAGGCTGAGGCGCATGACGTCGGCTCCCTTGGAATCCCCGGGGTGCGGCGGCTGGAACGTCCATGCCGCGGCGTATTGCCGCACTCTCGGTGAACTCGTCGCGATCCGCGAGGGGGGGATTTTCCGCCAATGGGGGGTGAATCGGCCAACCCGTGCGTGGCTAGGCGATCGCCTGGCGCGCCGCTTGCGGTGGCATGCCGGTCCAGCGCTTGAACGCGCGACGGAACTCGCGCGGATCGCTGAAGCCGAGCTCGTTGCCGATCTCCGCGACGCTGAGGGGGCCGCGTTGCAGCAGGTCGAGCGCGCGCTCGGCCCGCACGCGGTCGTGGATCTCGCGGAAGACGCAGCCACGGTCGGCGAGGCGTCGGCGTAACGAGCGTTCGCTGAGGTTCAGGGTGCGGGCGACGTCCGGCAGTCGTGGATGCTCGCGCAGGCGGTTGCGCAGCAGGTGCTCGACCGAGGTGACGAGCTCGTCGCCGTGCGTGCCCGCATTGGCGAGCTGCTGGCGGCACAGCAGCAGCGCCTGCGTCGCCGTGAGGGGGTTGTGGCTCGCGAGCGGATGCGAGAGCCAGCGCGTGTCGATGATGGCCCGGTTGCCGTTCGCGCCGAAGCGCAGTTCGCAGCCGAAGAACGACGCATAGTCGCCGCGGTACGCGGGCGCCGGATACGCCAGCTCGAGTCGCTGCACGGCGAACGACGGACCGACCAGGCCGCGCGCGACCGCGAACGAACTCGCGAACAGCTCCTCGCAGAGGAACGGCAGCAGGTCGGGATCGCGGAAGCGCGGCCAGGCCGCGAGCGCGACTTCGCGCTCGTCGATCGCTTCGAACGTGACGTCGAGCAGGCTGCCGCACACGCGATGATGTTCGATGCCCACGCGCATCGCGTCGCCGAACGTCCGTGCGGTCATCATCGCGAGGCCGAGCAGGCCGAAGCTGCCGACGGTTTCGTTGCAGCCGACGCGCAATCCGAGCGCGGGCTCGTCGAGTGCCTTGAGCGCGCGCCGGATGACGATGCTCGCCTGGCGGTACGACACGCGCAGCGCGGGATCGGTCAATTGTGCGACGCCGAGACCGAGACCGGCGAACCAGCGATCGCAGGCGATCCCACGCGCCTTGGCGAGCTCCGTGAGGTGCACGAGCACGTTCGGCGGGATGTCCGCGAGCGTGTAGCGTGCATCCGCGTTGCGTACGGCGTCCGCATTCGCGTCCGCATCGGCGTGCTGCATCATCGGTGGAACCCGCGCCTCGTGGCCAAGCCGCTATCTAGCACGCGCGTCGTCGCCGTGCTTCACGCAGCGCAGCATCCGCTCACGGCAACAGGTCCACCGCCGCGACCACGGCACGCTCGAAGCGCGCATCGAGGCTGGCGTCGCCCGGTGCGCCGCCATCGCTCCAGCGCTGCAGCAGCCGCGCGAGTTCTTCCGCGGGCCCGATCGTGGGGCCCCCGCCCATGCGCGCGGACAGGCGGCCGATCTGCACGGCGCGGCGGCGCTCGAGGTCGTGGGCCGGCGATTCGAGGCCGGCGAGCAGCTCGAGTTCGACCAGCGTGTCGCGAAGCTGTTCATCGAGATCGGCGTCGCCTCGCGGCGGCGCGCCGGACTGCGCCGCATCGAAGCGCGCTTGCAGCGCCTGCGCCGCGACGTCGGCGGGCGGGACGGGCTGCCAGCGATCGCGGGCGGTGTCGGCGGAGATCGTCGCCGTCTCGAGCGCACGGCAGGCGCGATAATTGTCGAGCCATGCACGGAAGCGAGCGTGACGCCGGGCGCGATCCTCGCGCTGCGCCAGCTCGCGTAGCCGCTCGCGTGCCTGGGCATGCCGTTGCGCCAGCGCCTCGTCGCGCGGGCGCAACGCGTCCCATGCCGCCTGCAGGCGACCGATCGCGCCGCGATCGGGTGGCGCGCCGGCGGCAGCGAGCGCTTCCAGCTCGACGCAGATGTCTTCCGCCTGCCGCCGCGCATCGAGGTCGCGGGCGTCGCGCTCGCTGCGCTCGGCGTCGAGCTTGCCGAACACGCGATCGATCGCCGCGCGGAACGCGGTCCACTGGGCCTGGTCGCGTGCGCGACGACCCTGGCCGGCGCGTTGCCAGCGTTGCTGCAGTTCGCGCGCGGCGGCGACCGCGCCGCGCGGCAATGCGTCCGCGAGCGCCTCGGCTTCCGCGACGAGCGCCGCCTTCGTGCGCTCGACGTCGGCATCGCGACGCTCGATGCGAGCGTCGAGTGCGGCCAGCGCCGACTTGAGCGCCTGTGCGAGCGCCTTGCGTTCGCGCGGCTCGACGCGATCGAGCGCACGCAGCGCATCGATCGTCTCGCGCCGCAGAGTCGCGACCGTGGCCGGAGCGTCGCCGTCGTCCGCCAGCGCGGCGACGCGATCGAGCACGCCACGAATGGCGACGGCCTGCGACTCGCGCAATTCGTGGCGCTTCTTGAAGTAGCCTTGCGCGGGCGCGAGCGCGGCGCGACAGCCCGCATGGAAACGGCGTGCGAGGTCGCCTGCGCGCGCGCTGCCGCCTTCGAGCGCATCGAGTCGGCTCCATGCGGCTTGCGCCTCGCGCACCTTGCTGGCGACTGCGTCCGGATGCAGTCCGCTGCCGGGCAACGCCTCGATCGCTTCGCACAGTTGCTGGCGGTGCTGGTTGTCGGCCCACCGCTGCCAGCGGCTCAGTTCGCCGTAGCGCGCCTCGATCGCGGCGAACTGCGTCGCGAGCGCCTTCGGGAGCGGCGCCTCGATGCGCCGGCGGACCTCGTCGGTGCGAGCCTTCGCCGCATGCGCCGACGCGCTTTGGCCGGCGTCGAGCGCCGCCGAGCAGTCGCGCAAGGCTGCTTCGAGTTCGCCGAGCAGCGCGCGCTGCTGTTCGGCCTGCTGCCGGCGCGCGGCTTGCGCTTCATCGAGCGAAGCCGCGAAGCGCGCCTGGGCGATCAGTGGTGCGACCACCGCATCGGCGTCGGTCGCCTCGGCCGCTCCGGCTCCGACCGGCGCCTCCGTCGGCGCGGTCGTCGTCGCGTCCGTCGTTGCCGCGTGCGTCGCTGTGGTGGCCGGTGCGCTTGCCTCGTTCACGGTCGCGGTCGCGCGCTCGCGCGACGTCGCCGGTTCGCGACTCGCCGCGAGCAGCGCACGCGCGGCCTGGAAGCGCTGCCGCAACAGCGGCGTCGCGGCCGGTTCGATCGTAGCCCACTGCTCGACCAGCTCGCGCTCGGCGTCGGCGTGGTCGGGCACGCGCAGCAGCTGTTCGGCGCGCTCGCACAGCTGGCGCACGCGCCGCTCGAGCATGGCTTCGTCGCCGCGCTCCATGCGCAGCGCCTCGATGCGCTCGCGCGCGCGACGGCTCACCTGTTTGTCGGACTTGCGCGCGCGTTCGGCGAGCCGCTCGAGCATGGCTTCGTCGGAGAGGCGATCGACGAGGGAAAGGCGGATCGCGGCATCGCGGTCGGCGAGCGCGCGTTCGAGCAGCAGCGCCGGTCGCGTGACCTGATCGAGGGCCGCGCGCCGCAGTTCGGGTTCGCGCGCGTGCGAGGCGATCCGCTCCGCGAGCTCGGGGTCCTCCTGTGCCTTGAGCAGGCGCAGGCGCTCCGCCAGTGGCGGAGCGGCTGCGTGGCTGCCCGTGAGCAGGTCCAGCCAGAGCGTGCGCGCCTCGCTGCGCACGCCGGCGTCGGCATCGTCGCGCGAGAGCCCCTGCGCGATCCCGGGATCGGCCAGGCGCTTCGCGGCGGCAATGCGCACGCCGGCATCGGCATCCTCGCGCGCGAGGCGACCGAGGCTTGCGACGAGGTCGGCGTCATGGTCGTGCGCGACCGCGCTGCGCCGCTGCGCGGGATCCTTGGACTGCCAGCGCGGCTTGCTGAGGAATGCGGGCAATTTCATCGGGCGTGGATCACAGGAGGTTCGTGATGATGTGGAAGCCGGCGACATACTCGCCGACGATGGTGCCGAGCGTGACGAACATGAAGTTCAGCAGCGTGCGCGCGATGCGATTCTTCCACCAGCCGGTCCAGTGCGCGACATCGTCGCGCAGGCTGTCGAAGTCGGCGACGCGCGGTTTGCGCAGCCACGCCTCGACGCCGGCGCTGAAGGCCGACGCGGGCACGCCGGGCCGGAACGGCTTGAGCGGCGCGGCGATGAATGCCGCGATCACGCTGAGCGGGTGGGCCGCGGCGACGATCGCGCCGAGCGCGGCGGCGCCGCCCGTGAACAGCGTCCAGGCGAGCAGCGCGTCGGTACCCGCGCGCGCGCCGCGCGTGAATGCGAAGCCGATCGCGCCGGCGATCACCACGAACACGCCGAACGCGAGCCACTTAGGCCAGCGCGAGGGCGGCGGCACCTGCGACAGCTTCTCGACCAGCGGGCGCGGCATCTCGGTCTGGTTCGACAGCTCGCGCTGGATGCCGGCGAGGTGGCCGGCGCCGATCACGACGAGCACGCGACGCGCCTCGCCCGAAGCGGCCTGCTCGCGCAAACGTGCGGTCATGTAACGGTCGCGCTCGCCGATCAATGCGTCGTAGAGCGGCGGCGACTCGCGCGCGAACTCGCTGAACATGCTGCCGAGCAGGTCGCCGCGCTTGAGCTTCTCGATCTCGTCCTCGCTGACGTCCTCGCGCGTGAGCACGCTCGCGCCGAGCCCTCCGACGATCGACAGGCGGTCGAGGAAGCCGACGCTGTGGTAGGCGCGCTTGAGCGTGACGCCGATTTCGCGATCGACGAGCCAGATCGGCAGCCCGCGTTCGTCGGCGCCGTCGATCGCGGCCTTCATTTCGGCGCCGGGCTCGATGCCGAACTGCTCGGCAAGCCGGCGCTGGAACGCCGACAAGGCGAGGTTCGCCGCGACGAGCCCGACCTTGCCCTGGCGAATCACCTGGAACAGGTCGAGGCGGCGGAACGCCTCGGGGTCGCGTATCGACTGGTAGCGCGGCTCGCACAGTTCGACCGCGACGGCGTCGAAGGCTTCGCGCTGCAGGATCTCGCGCACCGCGTCGGCGCTCACGCGCGACACGTGCGCGGTGCCGAGCAGCACGTACTCGACGTCGCCACGGCGCACGCGGGCCACGGGTTGCCCGGCGAGGGCGTCGGTGGGGTGGGTGTTCATCGGCTCATGGCCCGCGGCGTCGGCGTTCAATCGCGATACCGTCGCGTCAGATCGGCATAGGCGTCGATGCGGCGGTCGCGCAGGAACGGCCAGATGCGCCGCACGTGCTCGCTGCGCGCGAGATCGATGTCGGCGAACAGCAGCTCGCGACCTTCGCTGCGCGCCCGCGCGAGGAACTCGCCCTGCGGTCCGGCGACGAAGCTCGAACCCCAGAAGTCGATCCCGCGCGCGCCATCCGGCGCGGGCTCGAAGCCCGTGCGATTGCAGGCGAGCAGGGGAAGGCCGTTGGCGACCGCATGGCCGCGCTGCACGGTGATCCACGCATCGCGCTGGCGGTCCTTCTCGTCCTGCGCGTCGGCCGGGTCCCAGCCGATCGCGGTCGGGTAGAGCAGGAGATCGGCGCCCGCGAGCGCCATCAGGCGCGCGCCCTCCGGATACCACTGGTCCCAGCAGACGAGCACGCCGAGCCGCCCGACCGAGGTCGATATCGGCTCGAAGCCGAGGTCGCCCGGCGTGAAGTAGAACTTCTCGTAGAATGCCGGATCGTCCGGAATGTGCATCTTGCGGTACCGGCCGGCGATCGCGCGGGCGCAATCGAACACCACGGCCGTATTGTGGTAGAGGCCGGCGGCACGGCGTTCGAATAGCGACGCGACGACGACGAGACCGAGCTCCTCGGCGAGTCCGCCGATGCGCTCGGTGCTCGGGCCCGGGATCGCTTCGGCGCGATCGAATTCGCCGACGTGCTCGTGCTGGCAGAAGTAGGGCCCGTTGTGCAGCTCCTGCAGCAGGACCAGGCGCGCACCGCCCGCGGCGGCCTCGCGCAGGCCGGCCTCGATCGCGTCGAGGTTCGCCTCGCGGCTGCCGCGATCGGTCTCCTGCAGCAGGGCGACCTTGAGGATTTTCGTGGGCATGATCTCGGGACGGTGATCCAAACCGGGGATGTTAGCGCGGATCGCGGACGGGGGAACGAGCATGGGGGCGGTGCGCCAGTTGTGGAAGAGGTCGCGGCAGTGTAGGAAGGCGGCATGAACGCACAACGCGGGGCGGATGCCGCACTCGAGGTCCTCGTCGTCGTCGGCAGCGCCGACGAAGCGGGCCTGCGCGCGCTGCTCGCCGATGCCGGCGTCGCGATCACGAGCTGCCCCGGGACGCACGAGGCGGTCGCACGCCTCGTGCACAAGTCGTTCGACGCCATCGTTCTCTACGTTGCCGGCGCGCGCCAGCTCGAATCGGTGGCCAAGTTGCGCGCGCGCGCGCCCGATGTCGCGATGGTCGCGCTGGTCGGGCGGCAGGACCGCACGCTGTGCGAGCTCGCGACCGCGCGCGGCGCGAACGACGCGCTCGAGTTGCCCGGGCTGCAGCCGCTCGTGCTGCAGTATGCGCTGCGCCTCGCCGTGCAAGGGGTGCTGCGCGAGCGCGAGCAGCGCACGCAGAGCCTCGGCCTCAGGACCGTGTTCGACCTCGACGCGCATCCGGTCTGGATCTGCGACCCGAACACGCTGCGATTCATCGGCGCGAACCGGGCGGCGGTGGAAACCTACGGCTATTCGGAGGCGGAGTTCGGCGATCTCAGCGTGCCCGATCTGCGTCCTCGCGACGGCAGTACCGGCCCCGACCTGCCGCCCGCGGGGCGCACCGCGTTAGGCCGGCACCGCACGCGCGACGGCCGCGAGCTCGAAGTGGAGTGCTTCGCCGAGCGCACCGTCCTCTCCGGGCGCGAGGTGCTGCTGCTGCGCGCGCGCGATGTGACCGCCGAGCGGCGCGCGATGCGCGCGCTCGAGGCGAGCGAGCGGCGCTTCCGCGACTTCTTCCAGCACAGCACGGGCTTCATCTGGATCCACGAGCTCGACGGCACCCTGTTGTCGGTGAATCCGGCCGCGGCGAGCGCGCTCGGCCGCAGCGTCGCCGAGCTGCTCGGCACGCCGCTGCGCGACCTCGCGCCGCCGCACCTGCGGTTCCTCATCGACCAGTACCAGCAGCGCATCGCCCGCGCAGGCGAGGACGCGGGCTTGCTGCGCGTGCAGAACCGCGACGGCGCCGAACTCGTCTGGCAGTACCGCAACCGCCTTTACACCGACGCCGACGGTTCTGCGTACGTGATGGGCTACGCGCAGGACATCACCGCGATGCGCGCGGTCGAGCAGGCGCTGCAGCTCAGCGAGCAGCGCCTGCGCACGGTCGCCGACACCTTGCCGGTGAAGATCGCCTACGTGGACGCGCAGCTGCGCTTCGTGTTCGCGAACCAGGCGTTCCGTCGCGCGTATGCGGCCGACGCCGACACGATCGTCGGCGAAGACGTGCGCAGCGTGCTCGGGGAGGCGCGTTTCGCGCGACGGGAACCCTATCTCGGCCGCGCGCTCGCCGGCGAGCGCGTCACGTTCGAGGACGAGGAGGGCGACGGCGACGACTACCAGTGCGTCGAGATCACGTTCATCCCGGAGACGGCCGAGAAGGACGGCAGCGTGATCGGCGTGCACGCGATGGTGCAGGACATCACCTCGAAGAAGCGCGAGGAGCGGCGCCTGATCCACCTCGCGCGGATCGATCCGCTGACCGGCCTCATGAACCGCGCCGGGTTCCACGAACGGCTCGAAGCGGCGATCGCGCGCTCGCGCGAGAAGGAATGGCTGTTGTCGGTGTTCTACCTCGACGTCGATCGCTTCAAGCAGGTCAACGACACGCACGGCCACGCGGTCGGCGACGCGCTGATCCGTGCGTTCGCGACCCGGCTCGGCGAGAACGTGCGTGCCTCGGACGCGGTGGCGCGCCTCGGCGGCGACGAGTTCATCGTCGTGATGGAAGGCATCCCCGACGTCAAGCGCGTGCGCACGATCGCGACCAAGCTCGTGATGGCAATGTCGCGTCCGTTCGAACTGCGCAGCGAGGGCCTGACCCTCGCGATCGGCACGAGCATCGGCGTGGCCGCGTGCCAGGCGTGCCCGCTGCCGCCTTCGCAGCTCGTCGCGCGCGCCGATGCGATGCTCTACGAGGCCAAACAGGCCGGTCGAGGCACTTACCGGCTCGAACTCGTCGCGCCGATCTCGCCGGACCAGGCCAACGCCTGAGGCGCCCTCAGGCCACGAGCACGCCTGCGGGCAGTTGCATCGTGAGGCAATGCACGCTGCCGTTCTGCCAGATCAGCTCGCGCGCGTCGATCGCGACGACGTCGCGACCGGGGTGGGCGGCGGCGATCACGCGCGCAGCCGCCGCATCGGACGGATCGCCGTACGCGGGCACGACGACGCCGCCGTCGACGACGAGGTAATTCGCGTACGACGCCGCGAGGCGCCGGCCTTCGTCGACGATCGCGCGCGCCCACGGCAGCGCGTGCAGGCGATACGGCGCGCCGTCGGGCGTTCGCAGCGCGGCGATCTCCTCGTGCATGCGCGCGAGTTCGGCATGATGCGGATCGGCCGGGTCGTCGCAGGCCTGCAGCACGATCGCGTCGCCGGGCGCGAAGCGCGCGAGCGTGTCGACGTGCGCGTCGGTGTCGTCTCCCTCGAGGTAGCCGTGTTCGAGCCATAGCACGCGCTCGACCGCGAATGCGTCGCGCAGGCGCGCGTCCATCTCGTCGCGGCTCATGTGCGGGTGACGCTGGTGCAGGCAGCGCCAGGTCGTCAGCAGGCTGCCCTTGCCGTCGACTTCGATCGCGCCGCCTTCGAGCGCCCAGTCGATGCGTCGATGGCGGGCCGCACCGAACAGCCCGCGTTCGCGCAAGGTTTCGACGAGGCGGTCGTCGCGACCACCTTCGTACTTGCCGCCCCAGCCCGTGAAGCGGAAGTCGAGCAGCTGGAAGCCGTCGGCGCCCGCCAGCGTGAGCGGGCCCGAGTCGCGCAGCCAGGTATCGTCGTACTCGACGTCGACGAACCGCAGCCGGTCGCGCGCGACGCCGGCTTCGACGAGCAACGCGCGCGCGCGCTCGCGCACCTTCGCGTCGGCGACGCAGACGACGAGCGGCTCGAAACGTGCGATCGCTGCGGCGAGACCGACGTAGGCGCGTTCAACACGCGCGAGGCGCGGGCCCCAGTCGGTGTCCGCGTGCGGCCACGCGATGATCACGCCGGCCTGCGGTTCCCACTCGGCAGGCAGGCGCCAACGCGAATCCATCGATCAGGACTTCGGCGCCGGCGGCGCCTCGTCGACGACGCTGTGGAGCACGCGGTTACGCTCGAAGTAGACGGTGTAGCCGTCGTAGCGCCAGCGGTTGATCGTCGGGTGGCGCGGCGTATCGCCGCCCGCCGGGGCGAGCTTCTCCACCGGTGCCCCGAAACGCTTCTCGACCTGGCCCATCGTCATCCCGCGCGCGGGAACGTTGCCGCCCGCGTGGGTCATCGCACGGTCGTGGCGCTTCGCGGCCTTGGTGTCGAGGGTGTCGGCGTGCGCGGCCGGGGTGACCAGGGCTGCCGCTGCCAGGCCGGTCGCCGTTGCGAGAACAAGCTTTACAAACATGGCTCAAATCCTTGTCGGAAAAGGAGGAACTGCCTCAGGTCCACACCCGCAGCCGCCTTTTTAGCAGAACCCTGCCGGCGGTTCCATGACCGCCCCGGCAGATGCGTGCGCGGCACGTGTCGCGCAATGAAAAAGGGCCGCAGAGCGGCCCTTTTCCTCGAATCCGGGAGCGACGCTCCGCTCAGCGCTGACGCGCCTTGAAACGCGGGTTGCTCTTGCAGATCACGAACACCTTGCCACGACGACGCACGACCTTGCAGTCGCGATGGCGCGCCTTGGCGGACTTGAGGGACGACAGCACTTTCATGGGAACGCCTCGCAACGGTTTCTGAACGCGGAAAGCGCGGAATTGTAAAGGGATTTTCGCGGGATTGGAAGCGGGTCCGCGGCGCGGACGGCGCAGGCCACGAAACCGCGCGTGATCGCCCTCCCTCGTGCGCCCGATCGCGCCCGCCGCTCGCGTCGCGGCGCCCCGCTCAGTCGATCGAGAACGACTGCAGGTCGACCGGGTTCGTGACGCTGATCGAGCCGACCATGCCCGACGCTTCGTGGGCTTCGCAATGGAACCCGATCGAGCCGTGCGCGGCGGCAGCGGTAATCGTGATCGTCGCATTCCACGAGGCGTTGCTGACATTGCCGTTGCCGCCGCTGCCGTCGCATCCGTTCGCGCAGCGGAACGAAAGCGGCGAGCCCGCGTCGGACGCGACGTTGTGGAAGCCACCGTCGTTGACGAACGTGACCGTATCGCCGACCAGCGCTTCGATGTTCGACGGCGTGAACACGAGGCCGGCGCCACCGACGTGGATCGTATGGTCCATCGCGCATGCCGGACCTGCGGCGGTGGCGAGGACGGCCAGGACGAGCGACGAGAATGCGGTGCGCATGGGGGCAACTCCTTCAGTGAGTGGACGATGGACGGGTGTCGCGGTGCTGCGCGCGGGACCGCCGTGGCGCCGGCCCGCGGTCGCGCTCACGGCGCGCCGGCTTCGAGCCAGCGGCCGATCGCGTCGGCGGACGCGGCATCGAGGGTGCGCGCGATCGGAGCCATCACGTGCTGCGTGCTCGTGCGTGGCGCGGCGTCGCGGGCGAGGTCGGCCAGTCGGTTCGCGACGTACGGCGCGTGCTGGCCACGCAGCGCGGGATAGAGGCGCGCGTGCCCGTTGCGATCGACGTCGGTGCGGCCGCGCGCATCGGAGCCGTGACAACCCTGGCACGGAGGTATGCCACGCGCGGGATCGCCGTCGCGGTAGATCGTCGCGCCCGCCATCGTGGCGTCGTCCGTCGCATGCCCGGCCGCGGGCGGCAGGCTCGCGAAATAGGCCGCGAGGTCGCGCATCGCGACGTCGTCGAGGCTCGCCGCCTGCGCGGTCATCGGCGAATCGGGATCGACCCCGCGCTTGAACGCGACCAGGCGCCAATAGACGTACTGGGCGTTCTGGCCGGCGAGGTTCGGGAACGTCGGCACGAGCGCGACGCCCGCCGGGCCGTGGCAGGCGCTGCAGACGGTCGCCTTCGCCTTGCCCGCGGTCGCATCGCCGTGCACGCGCCCGACCGAACGCAGGTCGATGACGTCTCCGCTCGCGCAGGCGAGCGGGCAGCCGGCCAGCATGGCCGCGAACAGGATCCGGCGCAGGGTTTCGATCGCGGTCATGTCCGTCTCCGTCACAGGCGGATGTCGAGCAGGATGCCGACGAGATGGGCGTCGTAGCCCTCGGGTCCGCCGTCGGTGTACACGCGGTGATCGAATGTGCGGGTCGCGCCGAAACCCAGGTAATGCCAGTCGCTGATGCGGCCGCGCTCGTACCTGTCGAATACGCGCAGCGCGATCCGCTCATGCAGCGGTACGCGCACGCCGATGCCGAGCGAATGGACCCGCCAGGTCATCGGCGGGAACGCCCCCGAGCCTGGGCCGTCGCCGCTCACGGTGTCTGCCCAGGCGAGCGCGAGCGGCGATGCGAAGCGGTAGGCGGTCATGCCGCGCGCGTACAGGTAGTTCCAGCTCGCGTCGACTCGCACGCGGCCGAACGCATGCCCGATCATGGCGCCCGCGGTGTGGTTGCGTTGCGTGTCGTCGGCCCACCAGCGGCCGATGTCGGGGTAGGTGCCGCCGCCGAGGCGCGGGTCCGAGCCGCTGTCGAGGATCTCATTGATGTTGGCCAGGCGGAGCCGGGAGCGGTCGTAGGCGTAGTAGATGCTCGCATTGCTGCCGGGCGCGGGCTGCCATTCCCATTGCACGGTCGCCCCGAGCGTGTCGTAGCCGCGACGGCCGAGCACGGCGTCGTAGTCGTTGTCGTCGCCACGGAGCGAAGCCGTGATCGTCATGTCCTCGCGAGGCATGAAGGTCGCCATGAGGTCGAGCTTGTTCTCGCTGCGGCTCGCGACGTCGTACTTGCGCAGCGCATCGACGGTGTGGGCAGGCACGCCGTTCGGCGGAGCGATGAAGCCGGGCAGGTCGATCGAGTAGGTGAAATCGTACGGATCGTAGTCGTAGCGGTCGCCATCCTGGCGCAGCCAGGTGTAGTTCGCGCGCAAGGTCAGCCAGTCGAGCGCGCGGTTCGTCCAGGTCAGTTTCACGCTGCGGTCGTCGACGCTGCGGCGTTCGCGGTGCGTCGGTTCGTAGCGGCTGAACGCGAGCGTGGCGCCGAGCGTGTCGTGCGCGCCGGCCCTCCAGTCGGCACCGACGTTCGCCTCGGTCGTCTGCATGTCGAGCGGCAGGCTGCGCACGCGCGTGATCGCGGACGGGTCGGACGCGTCCCAGATGCCCGACTCGCCGGGCACGACGCTGCCTTGCGCACCGTTCTCGCTGACGTAGCCGTACTGGCCGGTGAGCGGGTTGTAGGCGAGATAGACGCTGCGATAGTCCTCGCGCTCGTGGCGCACGCCGCCACGCACGGTGAGATCGGCGCCCGGCTGCAGCACCATGCGCGCGTCGAGCAGGCTCGTGTCGATGCGCATGTCGGCGGTGCGCCGCGACAGCGCCGCCGGCGTGTTCCAGTTCGCACAGTCGTACAGGAACGGGTTCTGCGGACCGGTCTGCAGGCTGCCGCCGAGGCCGATGCCGAACACGCCCTCGCATGCGATCGGGGCGATCAGCGTGTCGTCCTGCGTCATGCGGCCGCCGGAGGCGGTGAGCGAGAGTTCGCCGTTGAGCGGCAGCTTGCGCGTGAACGCGGCCTTGAGGTTGTGGTAGTCGTTGTCGGGCTCGGTCGCGAACTGGCCGGTCGTCAGCGGCGCCGATACCGCACCGGCGACGAGCGGACTCAGCGCGAACGGCATCGCGTAGGTGTAATGCGTGTAGCGGTCGCGGTAGAACGAGCCGCTGTAGCCGAAATCCATGCGCCAGACGTTGCCCGCATAACGGAAGCCGCCGTCGAGGTTGATCGTCGAATCGTCGATCGGCTTGACCGTCTCGAGCACGCCGCCGTCGTCGGGGAACGGGAAGTTGAAGAAGAACGGGCCGCCGAACGGCCGGGCGCCGTGGCGCCGTTCGTCGGTCGCGTTCGCGTAGGCGGTCCATTGCGGCGTGAGGAAGACGCTGAAGCCGAGTCCCTGCTTCTCGCGCGTGACCCCGAGCGTGCGCGCGGGGGTCGCGGCCGACAGCGCCGAGATCGCGGCGGGCGAACTCGCGCCGGCGACGTAACCCGCGGGCAGCGTCAGGCGATCGGTACCGACGCCGTTCCAGATCGGCTTCGCCGTATTCGTGACGAGGTTCGGCATGGTGCGCAGGAATGCCTGCACCTTGTAGCTGCCGGCGCGCCCGAACACGGCCTGGTAGTACTCGTCGTCGTCGCTGACGCGGCTCGCGCGCACGCTCGCGTAGCTGCCGTCGACGGGGCGTTCGGCATCGAACGCGAGCAGCGCGAGGACGATGCCGCTGTCCCAGTCGGCGTAGCGGTTCCACAGCGCGTTGTCGTCGTCGCCGCCCGTCGCGACGGCGCCGATGCTGAGCACGCCGGACGTTTGCCAGTTCCCGTGCGGGGTGACTGCAGGCGACGGCGGCGGGCACGCGTAAAGGTGGCCGGTCGGGCTGCGGTGTACGCCGGCTTCCAGCCAGCTCGTGCCGCGATCGTCGCACCCGCCGATGGTCGCCCCCGCATTCGGGTCGAGTTCGTTCGCGCGCCAGGTATCGACGCCGACGCCGCTGTCGGCGTGTGCGTTGGCCGCGACGGCCGCGATCGCGACGGCGAGCGGCAGCCGGCGGAACAGGCGAGACGTGGACATCGTTCCTCCGGCCTATTCGTGGAACTTCGGACCCGACGGCGCGTTCGAGCCGTGGATGTTCGCGTGGCATGTCACGCATGCGCGCCCCATCGCGCGTTCGTCCGGATGCGCACCGTTGCCGAGCGAACCGGGCGTGTGCAGGTCGTTCGGATGGCGCAGGCCCGAATGGCATTGCTGGCACAGGAACGGCAGCGGCGTCACCAGCAACGTCTGCTGGTTGGACCCGTGCGGCGTATGGCAGTTGAGGCAGCTTTCGCGAACGGGCGCGTGCTCGAACAGGAACGGGCCGCGCTTGTCGGCGTGGCACTGGTAGCACGTCTCGTTGACGGTGTTCGTCTTGAGCAGCGGAGAGGTGATCGAGCCGTGCGGGTTGTGGCAGTCGTCGCAGCTCATCTGGCCTTCGGGCAACGGCATGTGCGAGCGCCGGTCGAACTGCAGTCGCACGTCGCGATGGCATTGGGCGCAGGTATCGTTGATCGACGCCTTCGCCATCAGGCCTTCGGCCGAGAACTTCGCCATCGGGTTGTGGCAGTCGCTGCAGGAGAGCCCGTTGCGCTGATGGACGGACCCGAGCCAGTGGTCGCGTGCGCCGCCCTCGTGGCAGGCGAGGCACGTCTTCGCCTGCGTCTCGATCGACGTGCCCGAATCCTTCGTGTAGCCGATGATGAGGCCCTTCGCGCCCGGATCCTTCGCGTGCGCCGATCCCGGGCCATGGCAGGTCTCGCAGACGGGGATCGACGCATCGGCCTTGTTCGCGGCGTGCAGGCCGAGTGCGTGGAAGGTGTGCGTGAAGTGCTCGCTCTCGAGCTGATGGCAGGCGATGCAGGTACGTTCGCCGACCGCAGTCGCCTCGTGGGCAGCGGGATTGTCCGCGACGCGTGCCTTCGCGAACCCCGGTGCGACGCCCGTCATGGCCGTGCCGGGCTGCACGTCGCTGCCGGCCAGGCCCGTCGACGGCAGCGATCTGGACAGTTCCTCGCGGGTCTGCTGCGCCAGCACCGGTGCGAGCATCGCGCACCCGAGCAGGAACGCGAGCACGGGTCGAAGCGCGTCAGTGCCTCGCATGGGCAGGCCTCGTCGCCACGATGGTGGGGTCGCAGACTTCGTTCGTGCGCGCGAGCGTGCGTGCCGCCGCGCACGCGTCGATCGACGCGTCCGGACGGTGGCTCGTGCGGTCGAGCAAGGCGAACAGCGCCTTCGCGTCGAGTCGCGGGTCCAGTTCGAGCAGCAACGCGATCGCGCCGGTCACGTGCGCGGTCGCGAGCGAGCTGCCGGATGCGTAGTCGTAGTGCCCGCCGGGCTCGAGCGTGAGGATGTCGCGCCCGGGCGCGGCGAGCGTCGGCCGCGTCGTCGCGGGCGCATCACTGCTGCGCACGCCGATCACCCCCGCGACGTCGACCGGGAAGCCGTCCGTGTTCCCGTCCGGAGGGACCGCGCCCACGACGATGACGCCGCGCTCCACCGCATTCGCGAGCAGCTGTTCGAGCAGCGGGTCGGACGGGCCGCCGAGGCTGAGGTTGATCACGCGGGCGCCGGAGGCGATCGCGTCGGCGAGTGCCTGCGCGAGCGTGAACGTATCGCAGCGCGCGGCGCCGCCGTCCGCTTGCACGGGCCAGCATGCGCGCAGCGCGCGGATACGCGTGGCCGGCGCGACCCCGACGATGCCGACCCCGTTGTTCGCGACCGCGGCGATCACGCCGGCGACTTCGGTGCCATGGCGGTCGCGCGCGGCGGGCGCGGTCGCTGCGGTCGTGAAGTCGCGCTGCGCGACGATGCGGCCGGCGAGGTCCGGGTGCGACGCGTCGATGCCGGCGTCGACGACCGCGACCTCGACCCGCGCGCCGCTCGCCCAACGCTGTGCGGCGGCGGCGCCGATACGGGAGAATCCCTGCTGCAAGCCGACATACGGATCGTTGTAACCGGACGCGTCGTGGCCCTCGGGGGCTGTGGCCGGCCCCATCGGGGCCGCTGCGTCGCCCGACTGCGCGTAGGTGCGGAATTCCTGCAGCGGCTGCGCCAGGCTCACGCGCCGGTCGCGGTGCAGGCGCGCGAGCGTGTCGTCGCGATCGATGCCTGCCGGGAGTTCGTAGAGCATGCAGCGCAGGCGAAGCGCCTGGATCGTCCACGCGGACACTTCGCGCAGCGAGTAGTCGCTCGCGATGCGACGCGCGAGCGCGCGCGTCCGTTCGCTGCCGCCCGCGTAATCGGGCAGGCCCGCGTAACCGCGCGGGGTCCCGGCGGCCTGTGCCGCGGGGTCGGCCCTGTCGGCGATCGCGACGACGATCATGCGCGGCGCGGCGGCGACGTCCGCGTCCGGCTGTTCGATCGCGCGCACCGGCGCCGGCGCGAGCGCACTCCCGCACGCGAACGCGACGACCGCGCATCGCAGCGCATGGATCGAACCGCGGGTGCGCGCGCGCATCGTGCGGTCACCTGTCCGAGGCATTCGCGATCGGTTCGACGAGCAGCACTCCCGGCGCCGCGCGCAACCGTGCGACGACGTCCGGATCGGCGCGCCCCGGCGCGACCGGCGCGAGCGTGTAGATGGTGCCGCCGTCGTTCGTGCCGACGATGCGCAGGCCCCGCTCACCGAGCAGACGCTGCAGTTGGCCGACGCTGAGTTCGGGCGACGGAACGAAGCGAAGGCTCGCGCGCGCGGGCAGCGTTTCGGGAGCGCTCAGCGTACGGTAGGCGGGTGCATCGTCGGCGCGATGGCGCTCGATCGCCCACGTCGCGAGCGCGACGAGTCCGATCGCCTGGATCGCGACCGTGGCGGCGAGTGCGCGCAGCAGGTGCCGCGGTCGCGCGGGGCCGGCGTCGATCGCCTGTTCGGCGTCGATGCGTGCGAGAAGCCGATCGAACGCGGGCCGCACCTCGCCGACGACGCGGGTGTCGACGTCGAGTCCCGCATGCACGCGCGACTGGAACGCGTATTCGTCGCGGCAGTCCGTGCACGCGGCAAGGTGTGCTTCCGCGAGCGAGCGGTCGGCAGCGGAGGCGGTGCCGTTGATGAGCCACGGGATGAGGTCCCAGGTCCGGCGATGCTGTGGAGACGGCATGGTCAAGCCCGTGCGATATGGGAGGGGAGTGGAGCGTCGCCGCCGAGTGCGGGCAGGGTGTTGCGCAGGCGCAGGCGCGCATGGAACATGCGCGCCTTCACCGTGCCGACCGCGCAGTTCATGATCGCGGCGATTTCCTCGCACGACTGGCCGAGGAAGTACGCGAGCTCGATCGTCATGCGTTGCTCGTCGGGGAGCAGCGCGAGGCCGTGCCGCAACCAGTCGCGCAATTCGGCCTGGCGCGCGTCGGACTCGTCGGGCGCCGGATCGTGCAGCGCCTCCTGGTCGCGCTCGCCGGCGCCGTACGTCGGCTCGAGCGGGTGATCGCGCAGATGCTTCATGAGACAGCGGTAGGCGATGCCGATGATCCACGTCCGCACCTTCGACTCGCCGCGGAAGCTGCCCGCGGTGCGCCAGACGACCCAGAGCGTCTCGTTGACCATCTCCTCGATGACGTCGCGGCGGGCGGTGAAGCGCGAGAGGAAACGCGAAAGCAGGCCGTGGTAGCGCCGATACAGCTGCTCGAACGCGGCGCGATCCTGGCGCGCGATCGCGCGCAGCCAATCGAGCTCCGTCGCGGAACCCGAGGCAGGGTCGTCGTCTGTCCTTGTCTGTTCCACGCGATCCAGGCTCCGCCGGTGGCCGTACTCGATCGTGGGTACCCGCTGCGTGCCAAAAGGTTGCGCCACGAGCCGTCCAGGTGCAATGGTGGCGGCCGCCGATGGACCACGGACGCGATCGGAGGGTTGGATCGCAGGCCGCCACTGCCCGGGAGTGACAGCGCTTGCGGCACTTTCGCCGAAAATCGAATGCGTTCGTGGCCCGCGCGTGCCTGGTCGCGGTGGGCGCGGTCCTGCTCGACGCGCATGCCGGCGCGCACGCGTCACCTGCGTGCGGCGGCGCCGTGGGCTTCTCCTCCGACAACGTCTATCGCGGCATCAGCCTGACCGATGGTCGCCCGTCCGCGCTCGCGGACGCCCACTGCTCCTTCGGCGACGGCTGGGTCGCCGGCGCCGGGTTCGCCTCGGTCCATCTTGCAGGCCGTTCGCGCAATGCGCAGCTCGGCGCCTACCTCGATCGACGCTGGCAGATCGACGACGACTGGAGCGCGAAGCTCGGCATCGTCCACTACGACGCCTTCCGCCACGGCCGCGAGGACGGGCTGCGCTACGACGAGGTCAACGCCGTGCTCGGCTACCGCGGCTCGTGGCGCGCGACGATCGCCTGGTCGCCCAACGCGACCGACATGTACTTCGGCGGCTCCGGGAAGACGCATCGAACCGCGTGGGCCGAGACCACGTTCCACCGCGCGCTCGTCGACCGGCTGTCGCTCGACGTCGGCCTCGGCATCGCACGGCCGGGAGGCCGCGGCGAGCGCAGCTATCGCTACGGCAGCATCGGCGCAAGTTACGGCATCGGCGATGTCTATCTCTACGCGAGTCGCATCTGGACCGACTCGGTGGCCTGGTCGTACGCCTACCTCGGCCAGGAGTTCATCGCGACGTTGCCGTCGCAGGCGCGTTGGGTCGGCTCCGTCGTCTGGACCTTCTGATCCGCCGGCGGCGTGCCCGCCGGCGGAAGTCGATCGCATCGACGCGGCGCAACCGCCGGGCGGGGCCAGCGGTCCACGGCGCCGACGCGGGAGCGACGCTTGCGGCCGGCGACGGTCAAGCATCCGGGCCCACGGGCCCGGCATCCACCAGGGTGGATGCTCCGGAACACGGGAACGCGCCGCGCGGTCGCCGGGAGGGCGGCCGCGCGGCGGACCGGCATGGTCTTCAGGACGTCGCGAAGGCGAGCAGGTCCGGGTTGACCACCTGTGGATGCGTCGTGCACATGCCGTGCGGCAGGCCCTTGTACGTTTTCAGCGTGCCGGCCCGGAGCAGCTTGGCCGAGAGCAGGGCGGAGTCCGCGATCGGCACGATCTGGTCGTCCTCGCCGTGCATGACGAGCGTCGGTACGGCGATCTTCTTGAGGTCCTCGGTGAAGTCGGTTTCGCTGAAGGCCTTGATGCAGTCGTAATGGGCCTTCGCACCGCCCATCATCCCCTGGCGCCACCAGTTCCAGATCACGCCCTGGTCGGCCTTCGCGCCAGCGCGGTTGTAGCCGTAGAAGGGGCCGCTCGGCACGTCGAGGTAGAACTGCGCGCGATTGGCGACGAGCGCATTGCGGAATCCGTCGAAGACCTCGAGCGGCAAGCCGCCCGGATTGGCGGCCGTCTTCAGCATGATCGGCGGCACCGCACCGATCAGGACCGCCTTGGCGACGCGACCCGGCTTCGCGCGCGCGACGTAGCGCGCGACTTCGCCACCACCGGTCGAATGGCCGACATGGATCGCACGCTTGAGATCGAGATGATCGGCGAGCTCCTGCACGTCGGCCGCGTAGGTGTCCATTTCATTGCCGTCGTCCGTCTGCGTCGAACGGCCGTGCCCGCGACGGTCGTGCGCGATGACGCGGAAACCCTTCGACAGGAAGAACAGCATCTGGTTGTCCCAGTCGTCTGCGCTCAGCGGCCAGCCGTGGTGGAACACGATCGGCGTGGCGTCCTTCGGGCCCCAGTCCTTGTAGAAGATCTGCACGCCGCCCTTGGTCGTGATGGTCGAGTTCATCGGGAATGCTCCTGCGGGAGGGGAAGGTGAGTGCGTTCGCGGCGACGCGCTGCCGAGCAGAGGCGTCAGCGCGATGCCTGCGCCGATCGCGGCGCCGGCCGCGAGCATGCGTCGCCGCGAGGCGTCGGGCGTGCCAACATCATCGACGGGATCTTTCATGCGAGGGCCTCCTCTCGACCCAGGGTGGCGGGGAATGGCGACATCGTCTTCGCACGACAGGGTGACGCGACCGATCGACACCTCGGATCTTGCCGCACGTCCCCGATGCCTGCCGTGAGCCGCGATCGTGCCGCATGCATGACCGCGCGCCAATCCCGATCGGGGGGTCGCCGACTTGCCCGATCGGGTAATGGTCGCGCGCACATCGCCGGCGCGGCCGCGCGACCACTGCGCGGACGCGAATCGAGGTGCTGCCCGGCGCAAGGCGTCGACATCGGCCGCGGTCACCTCCCCGTGCGCGATGCGGGCCCAGGCCGACGGCGGCTAGAGCCCGACCAGCGGCTGCACCGCGCGCGCGAACCAGCCCGGGAAGCGCAGCGGCGCGTCGAGGGCGGCGACGCAGATGCACGGGCCACCCGGCGACGTGACGGGGCGATGGGTCACGTCCGGCCCGAGGTCGGCGACATCGCCTGCACTGAAGTGCCCGAGCTCGTCCTCGTACGCGCCGCGCAGGATGTGGGTGAGTTCCGTGCTTCCGTGGCCGTGCACCGGCATGCCTTTGCCGGGACCGATCCTGAGCAGGATCAGCGTATCGCCGCTGGTCCTGGCAGCGCGAATCATCTCCACGCCCGGACCCATCCAGCGCCATTTCAGCGCGCGCCATGAGCGACCGAAGTACGCATGCAGCGGCTTTGGAAGGCCGTCGGGATCGGCGGGGAGATCGGGAGCGTCGCGCACGAATCCGCCGCGTGCCGGCGTGGCGTCGAGGCGCTCGGCCATCGCATCGCGCAGCCGCCGCTCGCGATCCACGTCCACCGGTCGCGGCTTCTGCTGCCCCAGCAGCGCGCCGCCGACGCGCTCGGCGGATGCGAGCACGGCGCGGCAATGGTGGCACAGCTCCAGGTGGGTGGCGGCTACCGCGGCCATTTCCGGAGAGAGTGCGCCCGTCGCATAGCTCACGACGGTGGCTTCATCGAGGTGGTGGCGTGGTGTCATACCGAGTCCTGCATTCGCGACTGCAGCTTCAGGAACGCACGCCGCAGGTAGGATTTGACCGTGCCGAGCGGCATGCCGAGTTCGTCGGCGATCTCCTGATGGGATTTCGCCTCGAAGTACGACATGCGGATGAGGCGGCCCTGAACCGCCGGCAGGCTTTCGATGCGCGCACCGAGGTCGACGCAATCGGCATGGCTTTCGGCGGACGTACCATAACCTTCGCGCTCCTCCGGCTGGTCTTCCGGCATGAGGTACCACTCCGGTTCGCGACGGATGCGATCGATGTGAAGGTTGCGCGCGATCCGGAACAGCCAGGTCGAGACGCTGCCGCGTGCCGCGTCGAAGCCGGCGGCGTTCTGCCACAGGCGAAGGAACGCTTCCTGGGTCAGCTCCTCCGCGACCGCCTCGGGCGACCCCAGCCCCTTGAGGTAGAGCCGCACCCGGGGCGCGAAGTGGTCGTAGATGCGCAGGAAGCCCTCGCGGTCGCCCGTACGCGCGACCGCCGTCATCTGCCAGGACCAATAGCGAGCATCCTCGCTCATGGCGGGCTCCGGTTTCGATCGGGTCTGCGTCGGCCGAATCGGCGTCACGCGCGGCGTCATCGTCATGCTAGTGCAAAGGCGGGCCGAAGTGGGCCTCATGAGCAGCCTTTACGGGACGCGGTGCCGATCGGATGCATCTGCGCGCCGGAAGGCGCCTGCGCATGTCGCGCCGGTCCGCGCGGCGTGCCTACAGATCCTCGAGTCGCGCGACGAGGTCGGCCGCGCGCGCGCGGATCGCAGCCATGTCGGGCTGCTTGTGGTCGAGCTGGCGGTACGTCGGCTGCAGGCGCGGATTGCCCTCGAGTGCGTCGCGATGGCGCGCGAAGAAATCCCAGTACAGCGCGTTGAAGGGGCACGCATCGACCGAGGAGTGGCTGCGCCGGTCATAGGGACACCGGCTGCAGTAGTTGCTCATCCGGTGCATGTAACCGGACGTGCTCACGTACGGCTTGGAGGCGAGCCGTCCGCCGTCCGCGTACTGGCTCAAGCCGAGCGTGTTGGGAAGTTCCACCCATTCGAACGCATCGATATAGACGCCGAGGTACCACCGGTGCAGCGCGTGCGGATCGATCCCGGCAAGCAAGGCGAAGTTGCCGATGACCATGAGTCGCTGGATGTGATGAGCATGTGCGTGGTCGAGCGACTGCCGCAGCGACGAGCGCAGGCACTCCATGCGCGTGGCGCCGGTCCAGAACCAGGCCGGCAACGCGGCGGCGTGCCCGAACGCGTTGCGGTCCTCGTAACCGGGCATGACGCTCCAGTAGTAGCCGCGCACGTACTCGCGCCAGCCGAGGATCTGCCGCACGAAGCCTTCGCAGGCGGCGATGTCGACGCGACCCGCGGCGAAGGCCTGCACGGCCGCATCGACGACTTCGCGTGGCGACAGCAGCTTCACGTTGAGCGCGAACGAAAGCAGGGAATGGAACAGCCGCGTCGCATCGGCGTGCATCGCGTCCTGGTACCTGCCGAAGTTCGCGAGGCGGTGGCTCACGAAATCGCGCAGGTCCGCGAGCGCCTCCTCGCGATCGAGCGGCCACGGGAACCGTGCGGCGCACGGCTCGCCGAACGTGCGCACGCCGGCCGCCTGGATCTCCTGCCACAACGCCGAGTGGTCATGGCGGGTGCGTGCGTCGGCAGGCTCGGGCGGGCTGCCCTTCCACGCCGAGCGGTTCTCGCTGTCGTAGTTCCAGCGCCCGCCGACGGGTCGCCCGTTCGCGTCGACGAGGACGCGATGGCGCACGCGCATCCAGCGGTAGAAGCGTTCGAGCAGCCAGCGTCCTTCGCCGAAGAACGTCGTCGCGTCGTCGCGGCCGCCGAGGAAATGCTCGGTATCGGCGCGATGGACCGGGATCCGCAGCGTGCCCGCGAATCGCGCGAGCTGGTCGTCGAGGCGCCATTCGTCGGGCGCCTGGTATTCGAACGCGAACGCGACGTGGAACGCGAGCAGCGCCTCGAGGTTGCCCGCCAGATCCTGCGTGTTGCGAGGATCGCCGATGCGCAGGTAGTGGACGCGATGTCCGCGCCCGCGCAAGCGGTCGGCAAACGCGCGCATCGCGGCGAACACCGCGATCACCTTCTGTGCGTGGTGCAGGACGTAGTCCGTCTCCTGCCTCATCTCGATCATCACGTAGACGACGCGATCGTCGACCGTGGAGAACCACGAGTGCCCGTCGTTGAGCTGGTCGCCGAGCAGCAGCCTGAGCGTCGTCATCCGCGAAGATCCTCCCGATCCGGGGCCAACCCGAGCCGGGGCTTTACGCGCGAGCGAGGCGACCGGATGCAGGCGAATGCGCGATCGCGTACGTCGATGGCGGCAACGCACGCATCTGCATCCGGACGCGTCCTTCGCGCGTAGAGCGTGGGCAGCCCATCGTCAAGGCAGGGTTGCTCCTGTCCCCTCGACTCCGGAGGTTTCAATGAAGACCGTTCTTTCGACGGCGCTCGCCGTGGCCCTGCTCGCGGCGACGTCCGCAAGCCACGCCGATACCCGCGTACTCGCGGCACATTTCGCGCCGTTCGCGCCGACGCTGCCCGGCACGGCCGTCTCGATCAACGTCAACGGCGGCGAAGTGCTGACTGGCGTGCAGTACAATCAGGTATCGGGATATCTCACGCTGAGCGGGCCCGGTGTCGCGCCTGGCAGCACGCAGGTCGACGTCTACGCGCCGCCTGCGACACCGCCGCCCGCGATCTCGCTCACCGCCGACCTCGCGGCCGATACCGACTACACCCTCGCGGCGATCGGCGACGTCGTCAACCAACCGCTCGCGTTGCTGCCGCTCGTCGACGACAACAGTGCGCCGGCCGCGGGCAACGTCAAGCTTCGCGTCGTTCATGCGGCGCCGTTCGCGGCGAGCCTCGCCGCGACCGCGGTCTCGATCCGCACCCAGGACGGCACCGTGGTGGCGGGCCTCTCGAACGTGCAGTTCGGGCAGGCGTCGAGCTACTTCGAAATTCCGGCCGGCACCGTCGATCTCGAGATCGACACGCCCGACGGCACGACGCGGCTGATCGATCCCGCGCCGGTGGCGCTTGCAGCCGGCACGGTGGCGACGTTGTTCGCCGTCGGCGATGGTTCGCAGCAGCCGCTCGGCGTCACCGCGGTGTTCGCCGACGGAACTGCCAGCTCGCTTCCGCTCCAGCCTACGGGTGGCGCGGCGCCGCATCCGGCACCGACGCTGTCGACGTGGGCAATCCTGTTGCTCGGCGCGGCGCTCGCGATGGTCGTCGCTTCGCGCATGCGTCGTATCCAGCGCGTCCGCTCGTAAGTTCATCGTTCGGTCGAGGTCCGCGCATCGCGGACCTCGACCGTTGTCGCATCAGGCCGGGCGCACGTCGCCGGCGACGCCACTGGGATACATCAGTCGCCCGCCGCCGGGGCCGACGACGTCGAGACGGCCTCGGGCCACTGCTGCGGTACCCGGCGCAGTGCATCGGTCGCGTATCCGAGCGACTGCAGCTGCGAAACGAGCCGACGATAATCGGACTCCGGAATGGTCGGCGTTCGGGCCATGATCCATGCGTAGTCGCGCGCGCTGCGCGCGATGATCGTTTCGCGGTAGTCCGCATCGAGGTAGGCGACCACGTATTCCGCGCGGATCGGCCAGATGAACTGCATACCCCATACGGCGTTACCCGTGCCGGGCCGCACGTAGCCGCGCGCATGCATCGTTTCCAGCGGCGCGTCCGCGCGGCCGCTGCGATAGCGGAACGTCGTCCCGACCGTGCCGTCGTCCGCGAGGCGATAGCTCTCCACCGCATTCCACGCATTGCGCTCCGGTCGGCTCGGGATGTGCGCGATCACGTACCAGTCGCCCATGAAGCGCGACAGGTCCACGTGGCCCACTGAAGGCATCGGCGTGCCGCGACTGCAACTGGCGGCCGTGAGCGTGAACACGCTGGCGCCGGCGATGGCCGCGACGAGCAACGGGCGCATGCTCATGCGGGCCTCCGCATGCGGTAGTGGGCGACCATCCATTCTCTGCCGCCCGCATGGCCGAACAGCTCCGCGCACGCCATCCAGAACATGCGCCAGCGCTGGGTCCAGAGCCTGGCCGCCGGACCGTAGGTCGCCTGCATCAGTGGCTCGATCTCGTCCCGGTGGTGGTCCTGGTTGGCGAGCCAGTGTTCGGCCGTGCGCTGGTAATGCCGCCCGTCGACGAGCCAGCGGCGCTCGAGCCGGAGCGCATCCTGGAACCACAGCAAGGTGTCCGCCGCCGGCATGAGGCCGCCCGTGAAGAAGTGACGGCCCATCCAGTTGTCCTCGCCCTCCGTCTCGAACGGATACATCGCCGTGCGGTGACAGAAGATGTGCACGAACAGCGCACCGCCGGGGCGC
Source organism: Dokdonella sp. (assembly GCF_036518555.1). Taxonomy (GTDB): domain Bacteria; phylum Pseudomonadota; class Gammaproteobacteria; order Xanthomonadales; family Rhodanobacteraceae; genus Dokdonella_A. Next base: position 29,759 of record NZ_DATDMY010000003.1, read on the forward strand.
AGCCACGAAGCGATGCGCGCGAGCAGGACTTCGTAGTTGCGCATGTGTTCGAACATTTCGATCGATACGCAACGATCGTAGGCCGACGGAGCGAGCTCGAGGCGGTTGACGTCGCAGGTGATCACGTTCACGTGGCCGAAGCCGCGTTCGCGGCACCGCTCCTCGATCCAGGCGCGCTGGGTGCGCGAGTTGGACACCGCGGTGATGCGCGCATGCGGATAGCGCTCGGCCATCCAGAGCGTGAGCGAGCCCCAGCCGCAACCGAGTTCGAGGATGTCCTGGCCGTCCGCGAGTTCGGCGCGTTCGCCGTACAGCTCGAGCATCGCCGATTCCGCCTGGGCGAGCGTCTCGTCCCCGCGCGCGTACCAGCAGGCCGAGTACTTGAGGCGCGGGCCGAGGCAGCGCTGGAAGAACTCGGCAGGCAACTCGTAGTGTTGCCGATTGGCCGCGTCGGTATGGATCGCGAGCGGGCTGGCGCGCAGTTGCGCGATGCCCTGCTGGAACGCGTAGGCCGTCGCTTCGACACCCCGATCGCGTTCTTCCTTCAAGCGCGTCGCACACAACCGTCGGATGCCTGCGCGGATGACCGCGTCGGGCAGCAGCCCGCGCTCGGCCAGGCCGAGCAGGCCCGGTGCCGGTCGATCGGCGGGCAGTTCGAAGCCGCCGGATAGCGCTGGTGCATTCATCGTTCTCTCCTCGGAAACCACGGGAACAGCATCGGCGTGCTGCGTTGATAGGCTCGGTAGTCCTCGCCGCGCGTGCGCAGCGCCTGCGCTTCGGTAAACGGAATGCCGCTCAGCCAGCGCAGGAACACGTACATGAGCAGCGGACCCGACCACGCCATCCACGCGAGCGGGGAACCGACGGCGAGGAAGACGTACGCGAACCACTGCAGCCACTCGAAGAAGTAGTTCGGATGGCGCGAGTAGCGCCACAGGCCCACGCGGCATGTCCTGCCGCGGTTCGCAGGGTCGGCGCGAAAGCGCGCGAGCTGCGCGTCGGCGATCCACTCGCCGAGCGTCGCGACGAGCCACGTGCCGACGCCGGCGGCGATCCAGCCGGGGACCGTGCGCGCGTTGGCTGCGACCGCCGCGAACGGCAGCGCGAACAACGCGACGAGGAACGCCTGGAACTGGAAGAACGCGAACCACCGTCGCTGGTCGTCGCCCCAGCGGCCCCTGAGGTACGCGTAACGACCGTCTTCGCCCTCGTGCCGCACGCGCGACCACAGGTGCAGCGCGAGGCGCGCTCCCCATGCCGCGCCGAGCACGGCGAGCGCGATGCGCGGCGCGATCGCCCCGGGGCCGAGGGCCGCGATCACGACGCTTGCGGCACCAAGGCCTGCAGCCCAGGTCACGTCGACGATGCCTGCGTTGCGATGGCTGCGCTGCCACCACCACGCCGCGGTCTGCGCGATCGCCGCCAACGACCACACGATCGCGAGCGAAGCGAGCGCGCTCATGCCGCGCGCTCCCGTACGGCGCGGCGATCGCGCGCGCACGTCGCGAGCAGGGGCATCGCGAGCGTCCACGCGAACGCGACCGCGATGAGCCCCGGGCGCTCGAATGCGACGGCGCCGAGACGCGCGGCCCCGAGGTAGGCGAGCGGACCGCCCGCGGCGCCGGCGACCGCCGCGAGCCACGGCCGCCGCTGGAGGAACGCGAGCGAATGCGCGAGCGTGAGTCCGAAGGCGACCCAGATCGAGAGGATCCACACCGGCGCCGCGAGCGCCGGGCCGGGCGAGGCGTATCGCACGATGCCGCCGAGCGCCATCGTCCCGTCGACGACGACGCCGACCGCGAGGCACGTCGCGATCAGCTTGGCGTCGAGACGCAGGTGCGGCGATCGCCGCAGCTCGATCGCCGCGAACACCGCGGCTGCCGCAGGGCCGGCCCAGGCGAGGCCGCATGAGGCGCCGAGCACGGCGGCGAACCATACGCACTGGTAACCGATGATGTTGGCGAGGTTGCCCATTCACGCCTCGACGCGATCGAGGCCCGCGAAGTAGCCGACGTCGCGGCACCCCGGCTTGGCGAGCAGCAGTTGGGAGACGCCGATCGAACGTTCGCGGAAGCCGCCTTCGCAGTAGGCGAGGTAGAACTCCCACAGGCGAATGAAGCGCTCGTCATAGCCGAGCGCTCGCACGTCGCCGAGGCGCGCGAGGAAGCGGCGTCGCCAGGCCTCGAGCGTGGCCGCGTACGAGGCACCGAAATCCTCGAGGTGGGTCAGCGCGAGGTCGCACGCGCGCGCCTTGGCGGCGACGAGCGCCGCGATCGAGGGAATGAACGAGCCCGGAAACACGTGCCGCTTGATGAAATCGACCGAGTGCAGCGCCTGTTCGTAGCGATGGTCTTCGATCGTGATCGCCTGGACGACGCCGAGCCCGTGCGCGGCGAGCAGGTTGCCGAGGGTGCGGAAATAGGTGTCGAGCCAGCGGGCGCCGATCGCCTCGACCATCTCGATCGAGACGAGCTTGTCGTAGCGCCCGCGCAGGTCGCGATAATCCTCGAACAGGACGGTCACGCGGTCGCCGAGGCCCGCGCGCGCGACGCGCTCGCGCGCGAGATCGTACTGCTCGCGCGATATCGTCGTCGTCGTCACATGGCAACCGTGGCGCGCGGCCGCGTGCAGCGCGAAGCCGCCCCAGCCGGAGCCGATCTCCACGACGCGGTCGCCCGGGGCAAGGCGCAGCTTGTCGCAGATGCGGTCGAGCTTGCGTCTCGAGGCGAGTTCCAGGGCTTCGTCGGCGCGCGCGAACAAGGCCGACGAGTACATGAGGTCGTCGGACAGGAACAGGCTGAAGAACGGATTACCGAGGTCGTAATGCGCCGCGATGTTGCGCCGCGCGCCGCGACGCGTGTTGTCGCGCAGCCGGTGCATCGCGCGCATGGCCCATCCGCCGATACGCGCGGCGCCGCCGTCGACGCCGTCGAGCAGCGCGCGATTGCGCAGCAGCAGCCGCACGAGCCCGACGAGATCACTGCAGCGCCAATGGCCGTCCATGTACGCTTCGGCCGCGCCGACCGTGCCGTTCGCGGCAACGGCGCGATAGAACGCGGGGTCGTCGACGTGCACCTCGACGACGCCGAAACCGCCGTCGGCGCTGCCGAGGTCGACGTCGCCGCAGGCATCGCGGATCGCGAGCACGCCGTGGCGGAGCGCTGCCAGGCGCGCGAGCAGCCGCTCGCGCAGGAAGCGATCGAATGCGCCCCAGTCGGCGCGCGTGACGGGGTGGGTCGCTTCGCTCATGATGCTCCTCGAGACTGCGTCGGATGGTCGTAGACCGGATTGCGCTTGAGCCAGAGGCGCAACGCGTGCCAGTGGATCGCGCCGAGCACCTGGACCGTCATCGCCGGGTAGCGCACGAGCACGCGCGCGAGCGAGCGCCCGTCGAGCGACCTGCGTCGAAGCGCCAGATCGGCGTCGAACTCGCGCTGGCCGTCGCGCACGACGTCCATGCGCACGCGCAGGTCCGCGTCCGGCGGCGTGAACGTCCAGTGATAGCGGCGGTCGAGCGGCAGGAACGGCGAAACGTGGAAGCGCTTGTCGAACTCCCAGCGCAGCGCGCGGCCGCGGCGCTCGGCGTCGGCGACGGGGAGCACGTAGGCGTGCCGCTCGCGCCACGGCGTGTTGGTGATCTCCGCGAGCACGACCTCGAGCGCACCGGCGTCGTCGTGGCAGTAGTAGAGGCTCACGGGGTTGAAGACGTGGCCGAAGTAGCGCAGGTGGGTGAGCACGCGGATTGCACCCTGCGGCGGCGCGAAGCCGTGCGCCGCGATGCGCCGGCGCACCGCTTCCGCGAGCGGGATGTCCGTCGGCGCGAGGTAGTCGCTGCGTCGGAACTGCGCCAGATTGGCGTGCCGCGTGGACCAGAACCAGCGATCGTCGAATACGCGGTCGAGCTCGTCGAGGTCGAGGAAGAGCTGGGCCATTCGATGGCGGAACGCGTACGGCGAGGGCGCGTGCCGGCGATGGCGCACGACGCCTTCGTAGACGCAGCTCGCGAGCGCCGCGCTCACGTCGGCACGCTGCCCGCGTGCGCGAACGCCGCCGGCGCATTCGCGGCCGCGCGCGAACCGACTCCCCAGCGCACGCCGAGTGCGTCGGCGACCTCGACCGCGCTGCGCATGCCGTCTTCGTGGAAGCCCCAGCCCCAGTACGCGCCCGCGAACCAGGTGCGCCGCTGGCCCTGGATCTCCGCCTTGCGCCTCTGCGCCGCGACCGCGGCATGCGTGAACACCGGATGGTGGTAGCGCATGCGCCTGAGCACCCGCGCCGGATCGATCTCGGCGGCACGGTTGAGGCTCACGACCAGCGGCATCGGCGCATCGATCCGCTGCAGCAGGTTCATGCAGTAGCTCACCGTGCACGGCGCGCGTTCCTCGGGCCGCACCTGCGCGTTCCAAGCCGCCCAGGCCTTGCGGTTGCGCGGCAGCAGGCGCGCGTCGGTGTGCAGCACGACGTCGTTGGGCTGGTAGCGGATCGAATCGAGGATGTCGCGCTCGCGTTCGCTGGCGTCGTCGAGCAGGCCGAGCGCCTGGTCGCTGTGGCACGCGAGGACGAGCGCGTCGTGATGCTGCCGCTCCCCGTGCAGGCGCAGTTCGACGCCGGCGTCGTGGCGGCGGACGCCTTGCACGGGCGCACCGGTGCGCACGCTCACGCGCCAGCGCGCGGACATCGCGTCGATGTAGCTGCGCGATCCGCCGCACACGACCCGCCATTCGGGCCTGTTGGACAGTTCGAACATCGCGTGATTGGCCATGAACTCGGCCAGGTGGCGGGCCGGGAACGCGAGTGCGTGAGCCGCCGGGGCCGACCAGAGCGCCGACGTCATCGGCAGGATGTGGTCGTCGCGGAACGCGCTGCCGAAGCGGTGCCGGCGCAGGAATTCCTCGAGCGTCGGACCCTCGGCCTCGTCGGCGAGCAGCTGCGGCGCGAGGCGATAGAAGCGGACGAGGTCGCGCAGCATGCCGAGGAAGCGCGGCGAAACGAGGTTGCGCCGCTGGCAGAACAACGTGTCGAAGCTCGCCGGGTTGTACTCGAGTCCGCTGCGCTCGTTGCGAACCGAGAAGCTCATCGTCGTCGGCTGGGTGGCCACGCCGAGCTCGGCGAACAACTGCGTGAGCAGCGGGTAGTTGGCGCGGTTGTGCACGATGAAGCCGGTATCGACGCGGTAGTGGCGCCCGCCGACGCCGACGTCGTGCGTGTGCGTATGGCCGCCGAGGCGCGTGTCCGCTTCGTACAGAACGACGTCGTGCTCGCGCGAGAGCAGCCATGCCGACGCGAGGCCCGAGATGCCCGATCCGACGACGGCGATGCGCACGTCAGCGCTCCGCCCGCGCGAGCACCCATGCGGGCACGGGCTTGAGGTCGTGCACGAGGCCGAGTGCGGCGAGGAGGCGCAGGCCGTACCACGTCAGGTCGATCTCCCACCAGCGGAAACCCTGGCGCGCCGAGCCGGGGAAGAAATGATGGTTGTTGTGCCAGCCCTCGCCGAAGGTGAGCAGCGCGAGCCACGCGTTGTTGCGCGAATCGTCGCGGGTCGCGTACCGGCGCGTGCCGAAGCGGTGCGCGAGCGAGTTGATCGTCACGGTCGCATGGAACAGCACGGTGGTCGAGACGAAGAAGCCCCAGACGAGCATCTGCGCACCGCTGGTGCCCGAAGCCGGCGCGAATGCGTGCAGCAGGGCACCGGCGACGTACAGGCACAGCGCGAGCAGCGCCGGCGCCACGACGTCGTAGCGGTCGAGCCAGCGCAGTTCGGGAAAGCGGCCGAAGTCGCCGATGCGCGCGAAGTCGGTGCGGAACGCCTTCGGCGTGAGGAACCAGCCCATGTGGCTCCAGAGGAAGCCACGCAGGCCGGGGGAGTGCGGATCGAGCGCCGTATCGGCGTGCCGATGATGGTCGCGGTGGTGCGCGGCCCACCACAGCGGACCGCGCTGCGCGCTCGACGCGCCGAGCAGCGCGAATCCGAACTGGACCGCGCGCGACGCCCGGAACGTCCGATGCGCGAAGTAGCGGTGATAGAACGCGGTGATCGCGAACATGCGCACCACGTACAGCGCGAGCGCAGTCCACAGCGCGACCGGGGAGACGCCGACGAAGAGGACGCCGATGCATGCGGCGTGCATGGCAAGGAAGGGAACGGCGCGGACCCAGTCGACCCGGCCCTCGTCCGCGCCCGGCTCGAGCGGCCGGCTGCCGGAATCCACCCACGCGCGCACGGAGCGAATCTTAGGAGTATTCGGGATGCGCGCTTCGGTGTCGCTCATGGATCGACGATCTTGCATTGGATGCCTTCAGTACGCGCGATGGCGTCCGCTGGATGCAACGCGACCGAACCGTGTCACAGCCGGCAGGTGCCGTCGAGCGGCGCGCGTTCGGCGGCTTCGACCTCGTCGCGGCTCGCCGGCTGCAACAGGGGATCGGCGGGGAACCGTATGACGACGCCGAGGTTGCGCCCGTGGCGGTCGCGGACAGGGCCGATGCCGCGGAACTCGCGCAGCGTCCGCTGGGCGTCGTAGACGAGCGACAGCGCGGGCAGCGCGAAGGCGTACCACGCATCGAGCTGGACGCTCATGCGGCGCAGGTCCATGCGCCGATCGGACGGGCTCGTGACGTCCGAGATGCGCACGCCGATTGTCCCCAGGCGGCTCGGCAGCAGCAGTCGGGCCGACAGCGGCGCGCCGGCCGCAAGGGCGTCCCAGTGCGCGCGGACATAGGCGTCGAAACCCGCGTCGATCACGGTATCCGGCGCGACGGACAGCGGCCGTTCGGCGCGGTCGGTGCCCTCCCGGTCCTGCCAGTAGACGTCGCGCCGCCCGGCCATCGACCGAACACCCTCGCGGTGTCCGTCGCGTGCGTCCGTGAACTCGAAATCGGGCGCGTGCGCGACACCGATTTCGGTGACCCGCTTGCGCGCGAACGGCGTTCCGTCAGGGCATCGATAAAGGACCAGCCGTTCAGGCTCCTCGTCCGCGTAGATCCAGTGCGTCTCGCGGTAGAGCAGGCGGGTGCCGTCGGGCGTGTACGCGTACCCTTCATAGCGTTCGACGGCGAACGCGGGGTTCGCAACGGCCAAGGCGACCAGCAGTACGCATCGACGGACGTTCAATGGCAGGGGCTCCGGGCATCCACGACGATGCTTACGCGGGTCGGCGCCGGACGGATGCGGTCGGTTGTGCGGGCATCGCGCGCGTCGCGCCGCGAGCGAAGGAATGGCGCCGAACCGTCGGCCGACAAGCCGTGCAGGTAGAGGGTCGCCTGCGCGATGCCGGATCAGCGATACACGAGCACCGGCACGGTACCGTGCGCGAGAACCTTCTGCGTCTCGCTGCCCAGCAGCAGTCCGCGCAACCCGCGGCGACCGTGCGACGCCATCAACACGAGATCGCAATGCTTGCGCTTGGCCGTGCGCAGGATGGCGAGGTAGGGATGGTCGCTCGACACGTAGACTTCGTCGCAGTCGACGCCGGCGAGTCGCGCGTCGGCGGCCACGTCGCCGAGCAGCTTGCGCGCTCGCACGATGCACGCGGCGCGATAGCTTCTCGCCGTGTCCGCAAGCATCGGCGCCTCGAACGCGAACGTGCGGAATGTCGGCGCGGCATGGAAGGCGACGAGGCGGGCACCGGTTTCGGCCGCCAGTCCGATCGCCGCCCGCGCCGCTTTCGTCGACAGCGGCGAACCGTCTACGGGCACAAGGATGCGCTTGAACACGGGGATGTCTCCATATCGCGGCCTGCGGCGGGGCGCCTGTCGCCGGATGGGCGCCCCGTCGTGCGTGGCGTCAGCTGATCGCGATCTTGCGGCTCTGGCCGTTCGCCTTCTTCGGCAGCGTGATCGACAGCACGCCCTTGTCGTAGCGCGCTTCGGCCTTCGATCCGTCCACCTCGCCTGGCAGCGAGAACATGCGGCGCGCCTTGCCGTAGTAGCGCTCCGCGTACAGTTCCGTCTCGCCGTCCTTGCGTTCCACGTCGCGCTTGATCTCGGCGCCGATCGTCACCTGGTTGCCGTCGATCGACAGCTCGATGTCGTTCTTGTCGACGCCGGGCATCTCCGCTTTCACGCGATAGCTGCCCGTATCCTCGCTGACGTCGATGCGGATGTCGGGCTGCAGCTCGAAGTCGCGCCACGCGGACCGAAGCGGAAAGGCACGGAACAGGTCGTCGAACTCGCTCGGCGCGTCGAAGCGCGCCAGCGGCTTGAAGGGATTCCAGCGTGTCAGTGAACTCATGATGGGTCTCCTCGCATCCGGGATGATCAACCCCCACGGGGGCAATTCACGATACGCGCGAAGGCCCATGATGCATTGATGCAGATCAATCCTCGCGCGAACGCGTCTGCGCCCGCGTCGGAGCGCGCGCCCCTCAGGCCGGCATCGGATCCGGGAAATGCGCGAGGAGCCGCTTGGCCCCCTCGACCAGTCCGAGGTAGGTCGCGGTGGCGCCGGCGAGGAACGCGTAGTACGCCGCCGGCAGGGGCACGAAGCCGAGGTCGTCGGCGAGCGGGGAGAGCGGCAACAGCAGCGCGACGGCGACGACCGCGAACGCGGCGGCGGCGAGCGGCAGGCTCGGGAGGCTGCGCAGCGGATTGCGCTGGGTGCGGATCACGAACAGCACGAAGGTCTGCGTCGCCAGCGATTCGACGAACCAGCCGGTATGGAACAGGGCCTCGCCCGCGTGGAGCCAGTGCAGGAGCGCGAAGAAGGTCAGGAAGTCGTACAGCGTGCTCACCGGGCCGATGACGAACATGAACCGGCGTATCGCGGCGACGTTCCAGCGTCGCGGTCTGCGGATCTGGTCCGCATCGACGTGGTCGCTCGGGATCATCGTCTGCGACAGGTCGTAGAGCAGGTTGTTGAGCAGGATCTGCGTCGGCAGCATCGGCAGGAACGGCAGGAACGCCGCGGCCGCCGCCATGCTGAGCATGTTGCCGAAGTTCGAGCTCGTTTCCATCATGAGGTACTTCATGACGTTGGCGAATGCTTGCCGCCCCTGCAGGACGCCCTCGTGCAGCAGCGCGAGGTCGCGGCTGCCGAGCACGATGTCGGCCGCATCGCGTGCGACGTCGACGGCGTTCATGACCGAGATGCCGACGTCGGCCGCGTGCAGCGAAGGCGCGTCGTTGACGCCGTCGCCGAGGAATCCGACGACGTGCCCGCGGGCCTTCAATGCGAGCACGATGCGCAGCTTCTGCGCCGGCGACACGCGCGTGAACAGGTTGGCATGCTCCGCGAGGGGGCCGAGTGCGACGTCGCTGGTATCGTCGAGGGCGTCGCCGCTGGCTGCGCTGGCGACGTCGATGCCCGCCTGCGTGCAGACGCTGCGGGCGACGCTCGCGTTGTCGCCGGTGAGGATCTTCACCACGACGCCGTCCGCGGCGAGCGAACGCAGCGATTCCGCCACGCCTTCGACGAGCGGGTCGGCGAACGCGACGAATCCGACGAGGACGAGCCCGGTTTCATCGGCGGGCGAATAGCGCTCCTGCACCTCCACCCGTCGACGCGCGACGGCCAGCACGCGCTCGCCGCGCTCGCCGAAGGATTCGTAGGCGCGCGTGCAGCGCGCGCGCGATTCGTCGTCGAGCGCGCGATCGCGCGCATCGTCGTCGATGCGGCTGCATTGGAGCACGACCGCCTCCGGCGCGCCCTTGACGACGATGACGCGTTCGCCGGCCGATTCGACGATGACGCTCGAGCGGCGGCGCTCGAAGTCGAACGGAACTTCGTCGACCTTGCGATGCCCGGCTGGCGCACAGCGCGGATCGCGCAAGAGCGCCGCATCGAGCGCGCTGCGGATCCCGGTTTCGAACAGGCTGTTGACCGCGGCGAGGCGTATCGTCGCGTCCGAAGCCCGCCCGAACGGATCGGTGCTCGCCACCACCGACATCTCGCCGGTCGTGAGCGTGCCGGTCTTGTCGCTGAGCAGCACCGTCATGCTGCCGAAGTCCTCGATCGCAGCGAGGTGCTTGACGATCACGTTGCGCGAGGCCATGCGTACGGCGCCCCGCGCGAGCGTCACGGTCGTGATCACGGGCATGAACTCCGGCGTGAGGCCGACCGCGAGCGCGAGCGCGAACATCAGCGACTGCAGCGGCGGCCGCCCCAGCGCGAGCGTGACGAGCAGCACGAACAGCAGCAGGAACAACACGGTCTGCATGATCATGCGCGCAAAGGCCGCCAGCCCGAGTTCGAACTCGGTCGGTGGCGGCCGTTGCGTGAGCGCGTCGGCGACGTCGCCGAATGCGGTGGCGCGACCGGTGGCGAAGACGAGCGCCTCCGCCGAGCCGGCGACGACCGACGTGCCGAGGAACACGAGTTGCGGCGCGTTCGCGTCGTGCGTGCAGCCGGATGCTCCATCGACGGCGCGTTTTTCCGCCGGCATCGACTCGCCGGTGAGCGCGGCCTGCTGGACGTGCACGCGGCCCGACACGATGCGGGCGTCAGCCGGCACGCGGTCGCCGGCGCACAGGCGGATCGTGTCGCCGGGTACGAGCGAGGAGCGCGGCACGTCGATCCAGGCGCCGTCGCGCAACGCGGTGGCCGACGGCGTCACCCGTTCGCGCAGTCGCGCGGCGGCGCGCTGCGAGCGGGCGCCGATCGCCGTGTTGAGCAGGATGCCGAGCGCGACCATCAGTGCGATCAAGGATGCCCCGACGAGGTCGCGCAGGTAACCGGAGACGGCCGCGGCAGCGAGCAGGATGAGCACGAGCGGGTTGCTCGCCTGCGCGATCAGCGACGACCACACGCCGTCGCGCGAGGTCGACACCGGCTCGTTCGGGCCGTAGCGTCCGCCGCGCCTCGCGGCTTCCGCGGCGGACAGTCCGCCCGCATCCGCTTCGAGGCGGCGACGCAGTTCGTCCGCCGTCGACTGCGCGGCCCGCCGCGCCGCGATTTGCGGCGCCCGCTGCGCCGTGCGGGCGCGATCCAGCCAGCCCAGTGGACTGCGCGCGTTCCGCGCCGCCGTCGTGCTCGTGCGACCGCCGGGCCGCGTTCCGCGAAACGCCATGGCCGATCCCTTGCATCGCCGGTGCCGCCACGCTAGCGCCGGCATCGGCAAGGCGATTGACCCACGTCAACCGGGCCTCGCTTCACGACGGAAGCGAATTGACATCGATCAATGCGTGTTGCCGGACCCGCGACTAGCCTCGTGCACGCATTCCATCGGGCCCGAGCGCCATGACAGACCCATCCGACGCCGCGGCGGCGGCGATGCAGACGCCCTTCGACCTCTGGTCGGCGTGGTACGTCAACGCGACCGGCATGCAGGCCGAGTGGCTGCGTTTCGCCACTTCGGTCTGGCTCAAGGACGCGCGCGCGGTCGCGCGCCTGGCGACGTGCGCGACGCCGATCGAACTCGCGTCCGCGCAGGCCGCGCTCGCGCAGGAGGCGCTCGCCGACTGGTTCGAACTCCAGCGCAAGGTGTTCGGCGAGTTCGACCCGGACATCGCGGGGAGCGCGCTCGCGGTCGCCTGATCGCCGCCCACCAGCAGGAGGATGCCATGAGCAACGTGGCGAAGGTCATCGAGATCAACGCGGGTTCGAAGAAGAGCTTCGACGACGCGGTGCGCACCGGTCTGTCGAAGGTCGCCGAAACGATCGGCAATGTCCGTGGCGCCTGGATCAGCGACACCAAGGTGGTCACGACGCCCGACGGCGACATCGAGGAATGGCGCGTCTGCATGCGCGTGACGTTCGTGGTCGAGTAGCGGCCGTGCCGTCGCGCGTACTGTTCCACCTCGCCGCACGCGAGAAGATCCTGCGCGGGACCAGCCAGCTCGCCGACGCGGTTCGGGTCACCCTCGGGCCGAAGTCGAAGTCGGTGCTGATCCAGCAGAAATGGGGCGCGCCGATCGTCTGCAACGACGGCGTCACGATCGCGCGCGAACTCGACCTTGCCGATGCCGAGGAGCGCCTCGGCGCGCAGATGCTCAGGCAGGCGGCGGAGAAGACCGGCGAATCGGTCGGCGACGGTACCAGCACGTCCACCTTGCTCGCCCATGCGATCTTCGCGGACGGCCTGCGCAACGTGGTCGCCGGCGCGGCCGCAGTCGACATCAAGCGTGGCCTCGACCGGGCGACCGCCGCAGCGGTGGTCGCACTGAAGGCGATGGCGCGACCGGTGGGGACGCGCAAGGCGAGGGCGCAGGTCGCGTCGATGTCCGCGCACAACGACGCGGCCATCGGCGAACTCGTCGCCGCCGCGATGGAGCGGATCGGCGACTCCGGCGTCATCACGGTCGAGGAATCGAAGACGACCGATACCGTGCTGGACGTCGTGGAGGGGTTGCAGTTCGACCGCGGCTACACGTCGCCGTACTTCGTGACCCATCCGGACAAGATGGAGGCCGTGCTCGAGGACGCGCTCGTGCTCCTGTGCGACCAGCGCATCGGCGCGCTCCACGACATCGTGCCGATCCTCGAGCAGGCGGCGAAGTCGGGCCATCCGATCCTCATCGTGGCCGAGGACGTCGAAGGCGAGGCGCTCGCGACCCTGATCGTCAACCACCTGCGCGGCGTGCTCAAGAGCATCGCGGTGAAGTCGCCCGCATTCGGCGATCGGCGCAAGGCGATGCTCGAGGACCGTTCGTGCGCTCCATCACCACGAGCATGCCGACGTGGCGGCGACGCATCTCGCGTGCGGCTTCGCGCACCGAGACGTCCTCGAACACGCAGATCGCGTCGCTCGTGCACAGGTCCCGAACTCGCATGTCGCCTCCGGAGGGCTCAGGTTTCGACGGGCAAGGCCGCCGCCGGCTGCGCCCGCGCGGCGAGCATGTCGACGAGCTCGTCGCCCGATAGGGTTTCGCGTTCGAGCAGGGCCGCGGCCGCGCGGTCGAGTACCGCCCGCTCGGCGGCCAGGATCGCTCGCGCGCGCTCGAACGCAGCGTCGAGCAGCTCGCGCACCGCGTCGTCGACGGTCGTCGCCGTCGCTTCGCCGTACAGGCGCGGTCGCCATGCGTCGGCCGGCTGGTCGAGCAGCGGGCTCGCGGTCGGCTCGTAGCTCACGTGGCCGATCTGCGGCACCATGCCGTAGCGCAGGACCATGCTGCGGGCGATGCCGGTTGCCTTCGCGAGGTCGTCGGCGGCGCCGGTCGAGGTGTCGCCGAAGACGAGCGATTCCGCCGCGCGCCCCCCGAACAGGACGGCGAGGCGGTCGCCGAGTTCGCGGCACGACATCAGGAAGCGGTCTTCGGTCGGGCGCTGGATCGTGTAACCGAGCGCCGCGATGCCGCGCGGGATGATCGAGACTTTTTGCACGCGGTCGGAGCCGGGCAGCGCGAGGGCCACGAGCGCATGGCCGATCTCGTGATACGCGATCGTGCGCCGCTCGCTCGCGGACAGGATGCGCGTCTTCTTCTCGAGCCCGGCGACGATGCGTTCGATCGCCTCGGCCAGGTCCCTCTGCTCCACTGCGACCGCATGGCGGCGCGTCGCGAGCAGCGCCGCCTCGTTGACGAGATTGGCGAGGTCGGCGCCGGTGAAGCCGGTCGTGAGCGCGGCGACGTCTTCCAGCGAGACGTCGCCGCCGAGCACGACCTTGCGTGCGTGCACGTGCAGGATCGCGAGGCGGCCCGTCTTGTCCGGTCGGTCGACGAGGATCTGGCGATCGAAGCGGCCGGCCCGCAGCAGCGCCGGATCGAGGATCTCCGGACGGTTCGTCGCCGCGAGGAGCACGACACCGCTGCGCGTGTCGAACCCGTCGAGCTCGGAAAGCAACTGGTTGAGCGTCTGCTCCTTCTCGTCCTGGCCGCCACTGATCGGCATGGCGCCGCGGGCGCGGCCGAGCGCGTCGAGTTCGTCGATGAAGATGATGCACGGGGCCTGCTCCCTCGCGCGCTCGAACAGGTCGCGTACGCGCGAGGCGCCGACGCCGACGAACAGTTCGACGAACTCCGAACCGTTGATCGAGAGGAACGGCACGCCGGCTTCGCCCGCGACCGCGCGCGCGAGCAGCGTCTTGCCCGTACCCGGAGGCCCGACGAGCAACACGCCCTTGGGCACGTGCGCGCCGAGGCGCCCGTGGCCCTCGGGGTCGCGCAGGAACGCGATGACTTCCTGCAGTTCGACCTTCGCCTCGTCGACGCCGGCGACGTCGGCGAACGTCGTCGGGATCGACTTCTCGACGTAGACCTTCGCGTTGCTCTTGCCGATCGTCATGAGTCCGGAACCGCGCCCGCTTCCGAGCCGACTCGCGAGCAGCAGCCAGATGCCGACGAACACCAGCGGTGGCAGCAGCCAGCCGACGATGCCTTCGAGCCAGCCGGAGGACGCCTGTCCGCCGTAGCTGACGCCGGCCGCGGCGAGCTGCGCGGCGACGGCCGGGTCGACGCGGACGGTTTCGAAGCGACGCGGCCGCGCCGAGGCATCCTTCGCCTTGAAGGTGCCGTGGATCGCGTCGTCGCCGACGACGACGTCTTCGATCTCGCCGGCCTTCAGCGCGGTTTCGAAGCGGCTGTAGGGAATCGTCTCGACGTCGACGAGCGATACCGCGTAACGCTCCACCGCGACGAGCACGGCCAATGCGAAGACGCCATACCAGATCGAGAATCGGAGCGGTCGCTTCATGCGCATCCGGGACGCGTACGGTGGCCTCGACGGAGCATCCCGCAATCCCGTTCGCGCCGGATTGATCTGCGTCATCCGCACGATCGATTCGAAGCCGGCATGCATCACGCCACGTGCGACGCACGTGCTGCGCGCGGTCGGGTCAATTGACGTGCATCAAGGCGCGGTCGAGCGTCGCGCGTAGAGTCGACTTGCCGGCCCGGAGACGTGCATGAAGGCGACAGGTTCGATGCAGCTCGCATTCGCGCTCGCGTCCTGCGCGCCGATGACGGCGCATTGCGCCGATCTCGGTTGCCACCTCAGCTTCACGACCACGGCATGGTCCGCGCTGTACTCGAGCGCGCAGGGCGAAGGCATCGTGTTCTGCGACGACGGCTCGGCGATGCGCGTGGACATCGTCGAGGGCGGGCTCGGCCTCGCGGCCGGACGGTGGGCGATCACGGATGGGAGGGGTGCCTTCTCCGGCGTCCAAGGCATCGACGAAGTCGTCGGCGAATACGTCGCGGTGAGTGCGAACGTCGGCCTGATCAAGGCCGCCACCGTGCATGTTTTGGCCAAGGGCGGGATCTCGCTCGCGCTTGCCGGGCAGGGCGCGGGCTTCGACATCGGCCTGTGCATCGGCCGCTTCGAAGTCCGCAAGTCGGCCCAAGGGCGGAGGTAGCACATGCCGCCCGATCTCACCGCGCCCGAGCACGAACGAGCGTGCGCCGCTGTCGCGGTTGCGTCAGGTGCAATCGCGCCCACCGCCGCAGTAGATGTCGTGCAGCACGCGCACGATGCGTTTCGCCGGGCCGGGCGCGAGAGCGTAGTAGATCGTCTGCGCATCGCGCCGCGTGACGACGAGTTCCTCCTCGCGCAGCACCGCGAGATGTTGCGACAGCGCGGGCTGGCTGAGGTCGAGGTTCGCATTGATCTGCGACACGGAACGTTCCCCGCCGGCGAGCAGGCAAAGGATCATCAGGCGGCTCTCGTTGCCGAGCGCCCTGAGCAGCCGGCTGGCGTCACCGGCGTGGGCGCGCATGCGTTCAGGGTCGAGCACGGATCTCGGCGTTCGTGGGCGGCTCATCGAAATCTCCTTGCACCAAAGCGTGGGTACCGATGCGGCAGGCCGGCGGCGTGCGTCCGCCGATGCGCACCCGCGCTACAATATAAGTTGACGTGCATATAAAGAACACCTAATATATTGCCACGAAAGCGGGTGAGGTGGAACATGGCCAGGATCATCGTCGTCGGCGCGGGTTTGGCGGGCATGAGCGCCGCCTACGAACTGCGCGAGGTGCTCGGGTCCTCGCACGAGGTCACGCTCGTCGGGCAAGGAGACACCTTCGCGTTCACGCCGTCCAACCCGTGGCTGGCGATCGGCTGGCGCAGGCCGGAGGACATCACGCTCCCGGTCGCACCGCACGTCGCGCGGCGCGGCATCGCGTTCCGCGGCGACGGCGTCGCACGGATCCTCGCGCAGGAGCACGTCGTCGTGACCGGCGACGGGACGCGCCTTCCGTACGACTACCTCGTCCTGTGCACCGGGCCTCAGCTCGCGTTCGACGAGATACCGGGCCTCGGCCCCGACGGGCGGACGCAGTCGGTCTGCACGGCCGCGCACGCGCAAGGGGCCTGGCAAGCCTATGAGGCCTTCCTCGCCGATCCCGGGCCGGTGGTCGTCGGCGCCGCGCAGGGCGCGAGCTGCTTCGGCCCCGCCTACGAGTTCGCGATGATCCTCGATGCGGACCTGCGCAAGCGCCGCCTGCGCGACCGCGTCCCGATGACGTTCGTGACCTCCGAGCCCTACCTCGGCCATCTCGGCCTCGGCGGCGTCGGCGACTCCAAGTCGCTGATGGAATCGGAGTTCCGCAAGCGCCACATCAAATGGATCGAGAACGCGCGCATCACGGGCGCCCGCGAAGCAGGGCTCGACGTCGAGCAGCTCGACGCGCACGGGCGCGTCGCGGCGACGACCGTGCTGCCGTTCCGCTATGCGATGGTGCTGCCGTCGTTCCGCGGCGTACCCGCGGTCGCGGCCGTGGAATCGCTGTGCAACCCGCGCGGCTTCGTCATCGTCGATGCACACCAGCGCAGCCCGGCCTATCCGCGCATCTTCGCCGCGGGCGTCTGCGTCGCCATACCGCCCGTGGAGGCGACCGCGGTGCCGACCGGCGCGCCGAAGACGGGCTTCATGATCGAATCGATGGTCAGCACGATCGTGCGCAACATCGATGCCGAGCTCAAGGGCGAGGCGCCCGAATACGAGGGCACGTGGAACGCCGTCTGCCTCGCCGACATGGGCGACACCGGCGTCGCGTTCGTCGCGCTGCCGCAGATCCCGCCGCGCAACGTGACCTGGACGGCGAGCGGCAAGTGGGTGCACCTGGCCAAGGTCGGCTTCGAGAAGTACTTCCTGCACAAGATGCGCAGCGGCGTCTCCGAGCCGATCTACGAGAAGTACATCCTCTCCGCGCTCGGCATCGAGCGCCTGAAGGAGCGCCGCGCTCACGAGTAGGCGTCGAACGTCCCGCGCCGGCGGCGCGGGGCGCGGATTTTCCCCTCTTTCGAAGGAGTCTTCACCATGAACCTCGACCGTGCGGTGATGGCATTCGCGGGCGTGATGGTCCTCGTCAGCGTGCTGCTTGCGTATTACGTCTCCCCCTGGTGGCTGCTGCTGACGGTGTTCGTCGGGCTCAACCTCATCCAGGCGAGCATCACGGGCTTCTGCCCGGCCGCGATCGTGTTCCGGAAATTCGGCGTGCGCGGAGGCGGTTGTGCGTTCAAGTAGTCGATGGCTGCCGCTCGCGGCCGCGGCGGCACTCGCCGCGTGCAGCGGCGAGCGGGCGACCAGTCAGCTGCCGCCGTTGCCCGATCTGCCGATCCTCGAAGTGACGCCTGCGGGCGCTTCGCGGGGGCAGGGCTGGGATGGCGTCGTCGAAGCGATGCGGCGCGCCGACCTCAGCGCGCAGACCGCCGGCACCGTCGACGCGGTCGAGGTCGACGTGAACGATCGCGTCGACGCCGCAGCGGTGCTGGTGCGCATCAGCGCAGTCGAGCAGGATGCCGTCGCGAACACGGCGCGCGCGCAGCTGCGCGCGGCCGAAGCGTCGGCCGTCGTGGCCGAGCAGAACTTTCGCCGCTTCTCGACGCTGTCCGATGCCCGGTACGGGTCGCGCGCGCAACTCGACCAGGCCCGCGCCGAGCGCGACGCCGCGGTCGCCGCGCGCGACGCGGCACGCGCACGCCTGGCGCAGGCGGCGCAGCAGGCCGGGTACACCGTCGTGCGCGCGCCGTTCGCGGGCGTGGTCGCGCGCCGCGACGTCGAGCCCGGTGAAACGGTGGCGCCCGGTCAGCCGCTGCTCTCGGTCTACGCACCGCACGATCTCCGCATCGAGGTGTCGGTGCCGCAGACGCGCGCGGAGGCGATCCGGCGCGATCCGCGCGCGCGCGTTCGATTGCCCGACGGGCGCGAACTGGCGCCGACGCAGGTCGTCGTGTTCCCGGCCGCCGACGACCTCAGCCATAGCGTGGTCGTGCGACTCGCGTTGCCCGCGACGGCGGCGCCGCCTGCACCCGGCACGACCGCCAAGGTCGTGTTCGATGCCGCGGCCCCGGAAGGTGAAGCGGAGGCGCAGCCGGTGAGCATTCCGCGTGCGTCCGTCGCCCAGCGCGGAGAGCTCAGCGCTGTCTACGTCAGGCAGGGCGATCGGATCCTGCTTCGCCAGGTGCGCCTCGGAGCGCACCACGGCGACGACGTCGACGTGATCAGCGGGTTGCGCGCGGGCGACGCGATCGTGCGCGATCCCGTCGCTGCCGTGCAGGCCCTCGCTGCCCAGCGACGCGCGGTGGGTGCGGCGCATGAGTGAGGTCGTGCATACGCGCTTCGGCCTCGCGGGCCGGCTCGCCGCGGCATTCCAGTCCAATCCGCTCACGCCGATCCTCGCGATCACGGGGCTCCTGCTCGGCCTGCTCGCGGTCGCGATCACGCCGCGGGAGGAAGAGCCGCAGATCGACGTGACGATGGCGAACGTGATCGTGCCGTTCGAGGGCGCGGCGTCGCGCGACGTCGAACAACTGGTGTCGACGCCGCTGGAGCAGAAGCTGTCGGAGATCGAGGGCGTCAAGCACGTCTACTCGATCAGCCGCCCGGGCGCGGCGGTGGTGACGGTCGAGTTCGAAGTCGGCGTGGATCGCCAGGCGGCGCTCGTGCGCCTGTACAACCAGGTGTTCTCGAACCAGGACGGGTTGCCGCGCGATGCCGGCGTCGGCACGCCGCTGGTCAAGCCGAAAGGCATCGACGACGTGCCGATCATGGCGCTCACGCTGTGGAGCGACGATGCGTCGACGGACGCGGGCCGGCTCGCGGACGTCGCGCATACGCTCGAAGCGGAACTCAAGCGCGTCCCGGGCACGCGCGACGTGTACACGATCGGCGCGCCGGACCGCACCGTGCTCGTGACCCTCGACGTCGCGAAGCTCGCCGCGTATCGCCTCGCGCCGGGCGACCTGGTGGCGGCTCTGCAAGCCGCGAATGTCGTGCACCAGCCCGGCGAACGCGTCGACGCGGCGGGCGCGGTGCCGGTGACGGCCGGCCGTTTCCTCGCCTCGTACGACGACGTCGCATCGCTCGTGATCGGTAGCGCGGGCGGCAAGCCGCTGCTGCTTTCGGACGTCGCGACCGTGGAAGCGAAGGGCGACCTGCCCACGCGTTACGCGTGGTACGGCGCGCCGCCCGGGCGAGCCGGTCCGGCGGCGGGCATCGCGCCGGCCGTGACCATCGCCGTGGCGAAGAAGCCCGGCAGCAACGCGTCCGACATCACGACCGCGATCGCCGCGCGCATCGGTGAACTCCGCGGCGAGATGATCCCGGACGGCGTCCATGTCGCGGTGACGCGCGACTACGGGCGCACCGCCGCGGACAAGGCGCGGAAGCTGATCCAGAAGCTGCTCTTCGCGACCGCGTCGGTGGTCGCGCTGATCCTGTTCTCCCTCGGCTGGCGCGAAGCGATCGTCGTCGGCAGCGCCGTGGTGCTGACGCTCGCAGTCACGTTGTTCGCCTCGCATGCGATGGGCTTCACGCTCAACCGCGTGTCGCTGTTCGCGCTGATCTTTTCGATCGGCATCCTCGTCGACGACGCCGTCGTCGTCGTCGAGAACATCCATCGGCATCTCGCCATGCCGGGTGACGACGGGCGACCTCGCCGGCTCCTCGACGTGATTCCGCGGGCCGTCGACGAGGTCGGCGGACCGACCATCCTGGCGACGTTCACCGTGATCGCGGCGTTGATGCCGATGGCGTTCGTCTCCGGGCTGATGGGGCCGTACATGCGGCCGATCCCGGTCAATGCATCCGCGGGCATGCTGCTGTCGCTCGCGATCGCATTGACGGTCACGCCGTGGCTGTCGCTGAAGCTGCTGCGGCGCCACGGCGATGCCGACACGGAGTGGCCCGACGATGCGCCGCGGCGGGGGAGGCTGCATCGGGTGTTCTCGCGCGTGATGCTGCCGTTCCTCGCCGGAGAGCATGCCGGTCGCAAGCGCGTCGCGCTGCTCGGCTCGATGGTCGCTCTCGTGGTGCTGGCGGCATCGCTCGTCGCGGTCGAGTGGGTCGTGCTGAAGATGCTTCCGTTCGACAACAAGTCGGAAGTGCAGGTCGTCGTCGACATGCCCGAGGGGAGCTCGCTCGAACGAACCGATGCGCTGCTGAAGGAACTCGCCGCCGAGGTCGACACGATCCCGGAAGTGCTCGACTACCAGGGCTACGCGGGCACCGCGGCGCCGATCAACTTCAACGGACTCGTGCGGCAGTATTACCTGCGCAGCGGCAGCAACGTCGGGGACCTGCAGGTCGACCTCGTCGACAAGCACCTTCGGTCGCGCCAGAGCCACGCGATCGCGCGCGCAATGCGTCCCGCGCTCGCCGCGATCGGCGAGCGCTACGGCGCGTCGGTGAAGGTGGTCGAGGTGCCGCCGGGCCCGCCGGTGCTCGCGCCGCTGGTCGCCGAAGTGTACGGGCCGGACTACGCCGGCCAGCGGCGCATCGCGCGCGCGCTCGCGTCGGAACGGTTCGCACGCACCGAAGGCCTCGTCGACATCGACACGAGCGTCGAGAGCGACGCGCCGCGCGAGGTCTACGTGCTCGACCGCGAACGGGCCGCGCGCCTCGGCGTGACGCAAGCGGCCGCGTCGGACGCGCTCGCGCTCGCGGTCGCGGGCAAGGATGCGACGTTCATCCAGGACGGCCGGTCGAAGTACCCGCGCCCTGTCCGCCTGCGTCTGCCGGCCAGCGAACAATCCGCTTCATCGTCGCTGCTCGCGACGCGCGTCCGCGGCGAGGACGGTCGGCTCGTGCCTCTGTCGGAACTCGTGACCGTGCATCGCGACGCGTGGGATGGCGCGATCCACCACAAGGACGGCCTTGCGGTCGCGTACGTCACCGGCGACGAGGCCGGCAGACTCGACAGCCCGCTGTACGGGATGTTCGCCGTGGTCGGCGATCTGCGCCGTGCGCCGGTCGACGGCCAGCTGCTCGAGCAGACCTTCATCACCCAGCCCGACGACGCGAGCCGGTACGCGATCAAATGGGACGGCGAATGGCAGATCACGTACGAAACGTTCCGCGACATGGGCATCGCCTATGCCGCGGGCATGGTGCTCATCTACCTGCTCGTGGTCGCGCAGTTCCGCAGCTACGTCGTGCCGCTCGTGATCATGGCACCGATCCCGCTCACGGTCGTGGGCGTCCTGCCGGGGCACGCGTTGCTCGGTGCGCAGTTCACCGCGACGAGCATGATCGGCATGATCGCGCTCGCGGGCATCATCGTGCGCAACTCGATCCTGCTGGTGGATTTCATCGACCACGAAGTCGGCCGCGGAGTGGCGCTGCAGGACGCGGTGATCGACGCCTGCGCGGTGCGCGCCAAGCCGATCGTGCTCACCGGCGTCGCGGCGATGCTGGGCGCGTTCTTCATCCTCGACGACCCGATATTCAACGGCCTCGCGATCTCGCTCGTGTTCGGCATTCTCGTCAGCACGATCCTGACGCTGGTCGTGATTCCGGTGCTGTACTACGCGATCAGGCGCCGCAGAGCGCACGGTGGCGCGCTGCAGGCGGGCGCATAGGCGCACGCGCTTCGAGGAGCAGCGACATGACCAACCCCAGGACGAACGCGAGGATCACCGTGGTCGGCGCCGGCTTCGCCGGCCTCACCGCGCTGCGCACCGTGCGGGCGTCGGCGCCCGAGGCCGAGCTCACGCTGGTCGCGCCCGCGGCGGAGCTGCATTACCTGCCCGGGACGATCTGGCTCCCGTCGGGCAAGCGCACGCGCGAACAACTCGTCGTCCCGCTCGGCAATTTCCTGCGGCGCCAGCGCGTGCGATTCCACGGCGCGCGGGCGATCGGCCTTTCGCCGGACGCACGCACGCTGCACACGAGTGCGGGCGACGTCGCGAACGACGGCCTCGTCATCGCGACCGGTGCGCGTTTCGGCCGCGGCGTAGCCGGTCTCGAGCATGTGATCGTACCGTGCGAGGGGATCGCGGCCGCCGAGGCGATCCGTGAGCGGCTCGCGGCGATCGCGCAGGGAACGATCTGCTTCGGCTTCGGATCCAATCCCGCCGAACCGGTCGCGATGCGCGGGGGGCCGATCTTCGAGTTCGCGCTCGGCATCGACGCGCTCCTGCGCAGGCAACGCCGTCGCGATCGCTTCCGCCTCGTGTTCTTCAGCGCGTCGGAGCGGCCGGGGCAGCGCCTCGGGCAACATGCCGTGGACCGTCTCTTGCGCGAGATGCGCGCGCGCGGCATCGAGGCCATCCTCGGCGAGAAGCCGTTGCGCTTCGAGGCGGACGCGGTGCAGCTCGAACGCACGCGCATCGCCAGCGACATGACCCTCTTCATGCCGGGCCTGACCGGGGCGGCGTGGCTCGACGGGGCGTCGCTGCCGCGCTCCCCCGGCGGCTTCGTCGAGGGCGACGCCGGCTGCCGCGTCGCTGGCGTGTCGCGCACCTACGTCGCCGGCGACGGCGGCAGCTATCCGGGACCGGAGTGGTTGCCGAAACAGGCGCACCAGGCCGACCTGCAGGCGACTGTCGCCGCGCGCAACCTCGTGCGCGAGCTCCGCGGCGATGCGCCCGACGAAACGTTCCGCAGCGAACTCGTCTGCATCATCGACGCGCTCGATCGCGGACTGCTCGTCACGCGCGGCGAGCGCGGCGGATTCTCGCTGCCGCCGCTGCGTGCGATGCACTGGGCCAAGGCCGCGTTCGAGCGCGCCTACCTGCGGCGGTACCGCTGATCGCGACGCTTCGTCGGCCCGCTAGGCGAGGACCGAGCGCGGTACGCTCGGCTCGAGCAGGTGCACGACGCGTTCGTGGATGCCGGTCGCCGTCAGTGCGGTGAGGTCGCGATGGATCTCCGCCACGATGCTGTCGCTCAGCGGCTTGCCGCATTGACCGTGCAGGAGCCCGACGAACCTGGCCGGCGCGCACACGACGAGCCGTTCGAAACGCTGCTGGGTGCGGCCGTGCTCGAGCGCGGCGGCCAGCGTCTTCGCGAAGCGCGTGGCCTGCTTGGTCCGTAGCGTCGTGTGCGGCTCGATCGAATGGCGGGCGAAGCCCATGCTTTCGTTCACGGTCGGCGCATGGTCGGTGGTGAAGGCCTGCCCGCTCTCGCGCGCGTCGGGATTGGCGAAGCTCTCGATCTGCCGCAACGGCTCGTCGCGGCGAGTGCTCTCGAACACGCGCGCGCGTGCGCTGTCGGCTACGAGGATCCAGGTGACCGCCATGGCATGCTCCTTCGGGGATCGGTGAAGCCATGGTCCCGCGCGCCCCGGGCGGCGGCATTGACGTGGATCAAATGCGTTGGGGGCGAACGGAGCATTGACCTGCATCAACTCGCCGGCCCGCGTGCGCGCCTATGTTCGCCTTGCGTGACCAACCCGGAGGCAAGCATGAAAACCGATCGGCAATTGCAGCAGGACGTGATCGAGGAATTGCGCTGGGACGCGTCGATACAGTCGGCGCACATCGGCGTCGAGGTTCGCGACGGCGTAGTCACGCTGTCCGGCCAGGTCGACAGCTACGCGGAGAAGTTCGCCGCGGCCGACGCGGCGAAGCGGGTCGCCGGCGTCAAGGGCGTCGCGATGGACCTCGAAGTAAGGCTGCCGGGCAGCAGCAAGCGCACGGACTCGGACATCGCGAAAGCCGCCGTCACCGCGCTCGAGTGGAACGTGTCGGTACCGATGGGCGCGGTGCAAGTGAAGGTGGACGACGGCTTCGTGACGTTGACCGGCGAAGTCGACTGGGAATACCAGCGCGATGCAGCGGCGTCGTCGGTGCGCCCGCTGCTCGGCGTCAAGGGCGTGAACAACGCGTTGACATTGCGTCCGCACGCCGCGGTCAAGGACGTCAAGGGCAAGATCGAGGCGGCGCTGCAGCGACTCGCGCACGAGGACACGAAGGACGTGACGGTCGCCGTCAAGGACGGCACCGTCACGCTGAGCGGAACGGCCCATTCCTACCTCGAACGCGACACGATCGAGGCGGCGGCATGGAACGCGCCGGGCGTGCACCAAGTGGTCGACCGCATCATCGTCGCGCCGTGAGGAACGCGCCGCCGCGCGTGCGCAGGAGCGAGCCCGCCGGCACGCCCGGCGGGCCCGGGAACGCGTGATGGCCGGCAGCTGGGCTGCGGCCGCGTTCGCCGCCGTTGTCGCCGTGCGGGTCGCGACGGGCGTCGACGACGCGACGTCGCACCCGAATGCCTCGTGGCACCCGCAGGCGGCGCCGGACGGCCCGGTCGTGATCGTCGTGAGCCTCGTCGAACAACGCGCCTACGTCTACCGCAACGGCATCGCGATCGGCACCAGCGCGATCAGCTCGGGCAAGCGCGGGCATTCGACGCCGGCCGGCGTGTTCACGATCCTGCAGAAGGAGCGCGAACACCGTTCCAATCTCTACGACGACGCGCCGATGCCGTTCATGGAACGGCTGACGTGGGACGGGATCGCGATCCACGCGGGTTCCCTGCCGGGATATCCCGCGTCGCACGGATGCATCCGTCTGCCGCATGCGTTCGCCGAGCGCCTGTTCGAGGTGACGCATGGCGGCGACACCGTCGTCGTGTCCGACCAGGATGCGGTCGATCCGCGGATCGTCCATCCGTCCGTGCTCGCACCCGTGACACCGGGCGGGGTCGCGAGCGGGACGACGACGCTCGAAGGCGCCTCGTCGTCCTGGTGGGACGACGAAGCTACCGCGGACGGACCCGTGAGCATCCTCGTGAGCCTCGCCGATCGCCGCGCCTACGTGATGCGCAATGGAGTGCGCATCGGTGCAGGCGCGATCGACGTCGCCGAAGGGTTCGATGGTCGCGGTGCCGTCGTCTACGTCGCGCAGGAGGAGGAAGGGAGGGGCGCCGGTCGCCCGCGACGATGGCTCGCTTATCCGCTCGGCGGCGAGCTCGGACGCCTGTCGATGGATGAACTCGCGCGCAACCTGCACGTGTCCGACGACTTCGCGGCCCGCGTGCGCGCCGTGGTCGCCGCGGGCACGAGCGTGCTCGTGACCGATCAACCCGCGCAGGGCGGCGAAGCCCGAGAATCGATCCTGCGCTCGGATCCGGGGCGCGGGCCGTGAACCCGGATCGCCGCGTGCAGGGCGCGGTGCGCTGCGGACGGCGGCGGCGCGCATGAAGTTGGCCCGCCTGCACGTGAGTGGACGCGTCGTCGCGATGTTGTACCTGTGCGTCGCCGTGATCGCGCCGTCGCTGGTCGGCGTCGCCGTCATGCGCGATGCAGCGGTGCGCGACGAGGCGGAAGGCGATACCTCGCGCATGCTCTTCGCGCAGGCGGTCGCGAGCGGCATGGCCCGCTCGGCCGCCTCGACCGAGGCCGTTCTCGCGATGCTCGCGGTGGACGACGCGACGATCGAAGCGCTCGGCGGCGGCGACTACGCCGGCCTGCACGCGCGCTTCGAGGGCGCAATGGAGGCGGCCGGCATCCAGCGGCTCGCGTTGCACGACGTCGCGGGCCACGAGGTCCTCGGCATCGCGAAGGACGGCGCGGCGTCGAAGCCGGGCGGCGGGGCGACCGTGCGCTTCCACCGCGCCGTGATGCGCGGAGGCGTCGCGATCGGCGAGCTCGAGGCGTCGATGCCGATCTCCGCGCTCGCCGACGCGACGTCCTACCCGGGAGCGGGACGCGTGGTGCTGAGCTCGCTCTCGGGCCGTCTGCTCGCCGACGCGGAAGCGGGCGAGGGCGGCGAGATCGTCGACGTTCCGCAAGGCGTGGCGGGCGCCGCGCGTGTCCCCGTCGAGGCTGGCGTGAGCGGGTCGAACGCGGGCCACCCGATCGCGTTCGCAGTGCCCGCCGGCCTGCCGATCATCGTCACGGTGACCGCGTACGAGGCGGCGGCCACGGCCTGGCCTTGGTGGGACCTCGTCGTGCTCGACGTACTCCTGCTCGCAGTCGGTTGGCTCGTGGTCGCGCATGCGGCGCGCGACGACGTCCGCTGACGAGCCGGATCAGTGCCGCAGGAACACCGGGATGCGCGCTTCGGCGAGCACGTGCCGCGTCGCGCCACCGAAGATCCACTCGCTGAAGCGCGTGCGGCCGTACGCACCCATCACGAGCAGGTCGGCGCGACACTCCGCGGCGGCTTCGAGCAGCGAGGCGCCGGCCTGTTCGTCGCTCGCGTCGAGTTCGCGATCCTCGACGGTGAGCCCGTGCCCGCGCAGGTAGGTGCCGAGATCGAACTCGGGCTTCCAGCCGGTCGTGAGGGGTTGCTCGCGACGCTTGCCCGAGAGGACGACGATGCGTCCGGCCGCGGCGAGGATCGGAAGCGCCGCATGGACCGCACGGATCGCCTCCGGCGAATGGTTCCAGCCGATCGCCACGCACTGCGCGCGTGCGGTCGAGCATGCAGGCGGAGTCACGATGCAGGGCAGGTGGCTGCGCAGCACGAGGCCGCCCAGCGCTTGCGGTGCGCCCCAGTTGCTCCGGGCGTCGCGACCGAGCACGACGACGTCGTGCCAGTTGCCCATCTGCGCGAGCACCTCGGGGACTTCGCCTTCGGCGACCTGCCAAAGCGCGGAATGCGTGCCGAGTTCGCGCGCGCGCGTCTCGAACGCGCTGCGCCGGGCGCAGGCTTCATCCTTGATCTGGCGCAGGTCTTCGACGATCCGCGACAGCAGCAGCGGCGCATCGTAGGGCGACACCATCATGTACGGCGAGGCGACCACGTGCACGCCCGTGAGGTGTCCGGAGAAAGCGGCCGCCATGCTCGCGGCGTACTCCATGCTCGGGGTCCAGGACGAGTAGTTGTCGGCGTAGGCCAGGATGTCTTTCACGACGATGCTCCGCGGATGTCGGGGTGCACACTACCGCCGGGAATGCTTGCGGGTGCTGATCTGGATCAAGCGCGAGCCGGCGCCGGTCATCCGGGCACGATCACCGCTGCTCCGTGCAATCCGCCGTCCCTGAGTGCCTGCAGTGCGCGGTTGGCGTCCTGCAGCGCGAACGTTCGCACGCACGTCTCGATGCGATCGCCGCCGGCGTCGAAGTACGTGCGCGCATCCTCGCGCGTGAGGTTCGCGACCGACACGACGTCGCGTTCGCCCCAAAGCCGCTCGTAGGCGAACGACGGGATGTCGCTCATGTGGATGCCCGCGCAGACGACGCGACCGCCCTTGCGTACGCGACCGAGCGCGACGGGTACGAGAGCACCGTCGGGTGCGAACAGGATCGCCGCGTCGAGCGGGCGCGGCGGCGCCTGGTCGGATCCGCCGGCCCAGCACGCGCCGAGCGAGCGCGCGAACGCCTGCGTGGGCACGTCGTTCGGGCGCGTGAACGCATGCACCGCCACGCCGCGTGCCACTGCCATCGGGCAAAGGATGTGCGCTGCGGCACCGAAGCCGTACAGGCCGAGCTGCCGGCATGGTCCTGCCGCGCGCAACGCGCGCCAGCCAATGAGCCCGGCGCACAGCAACGGCGCCAGCGACGCGGGCTCGGCGCGCAAGCCTTCCAGCCGGATGCACCAGGCGGCATGCGCGAGCATGTGGGTCGCGAATCCGCCGTCCATCGTGCAGCCCACGAACTCCGGCGCATCGCAGAGATTCTCCCGTCCGGCGCGGCAGAAATCGCAGTGGCCGCACGATCGACCGAGCCACGGAACGCCGACGCGTTCGCCGACGGCCGGCGCCTGCACGTTCGCGCCGAGCGCGTCGACGACGCCGACCACTTCGTGCCCGGGGACGATCGGGTAGTGCGCCTGCGGCAGGTCGCCGTCGGCGACGTGGAGGTCGGTGCGACAGACGCCGCACGCCTCGACGCGGACGCGCACCTGGCCCTCGGCGGGGCACGGCAGCGGCCGCAGCGCCGCCACCAGTGGCGTACGCGGCGCGGCGAACTGCATCACGCGGCACGCGTCGTCCATCGCCGCGCCCATCGTTCAGACGCCGAACGGATACGTGTCCGGCGGTTCGTGGCGCACCCAGTGCTCGCCGACGTCGATCGGTTCGACCGCGCTGGTTTCCTCGAGATGGAACACCGCATCGAACTGCGCGCCGAGCAGCGCGGAGAAATAGTGGCTCTCGAGTTCGGTTTCCGGCCGGTAGACCACGCCGATCGCGCGCTCGAGCGCGGGGCTGTCGATCGTGGCGACGACGTCGTCGCGCAAGGGCAGGAAGAAGCGATCGAGGTTCGTCGCGTAGAACGCATGCTCGTAGCTGTCGCGGCGAGCCGGACGCACCCAGCGCCGTTCGGCGGGCTGGTCCCAGTCGCGCGCGGCGGTGACATGGCCGGTGTAGGTCGTGAAGCCGACGAGCAGCGCGTTCTCGCGACCGACCTCCTCGCGCACGAGCTGGCCGACGTTCCACTCGCCGCGCTTGCTCATGGCCGTCGCGCGCGCGTCGCCCATATGGGAGTTGTGCGCCCACACGACGATGCGCCCATTGCGTCCGTTGTCGCGCACGTGGCGGCGCAGTGCGAGCAGGGTGTTCACCATGTGGGCGTCGCGCAGGTTCCAGGTGTTGGCCCGGCCGGCGAACATCGCGCGGTAGTAGTGTTCGGCATTCAGCACGACGTATGCGTTGCGTTCGGCGACGAACTGCTCGTCCGACTTCGCGCGGCCGTCGTCGGCGCGATACTCGGGCGCCTTGCGCACGAGGTCGACGAGGAGCCTCGCCGCGGCATCGCGGCACGGTGGGCGCAGCCCGGCCGCGGCCGCGTAGCCGTAATCCTGCGGATCGCGCACGTGGTCGAGGCAGGCGTAGAGGCGCTTCGCTGCTTCCACCTGGCCGGGGTCGACCTGTTCGAGGTAGGCGATCACGGCCTCGGCGGACCGATAGAGGCTGTAGAGGTCGAGTCCATGGATGCCGATCCTCGCGGCCTCCGGCAGTGCGGCGTTGTGGGCGTGCAGCCATTGCATGAAATCGCGGACGACGCGGTTGCGCCACATCCAGGTCGGGAATCGCCGGAACTCGTCGAATGCCGCATCGAGCGTCACCGAGCCGCCGTTGCACGCGTAGCGGTTCAGGCGAAGCGTGTCGGGCCAGTCGCCCTCGATCGCGATGGCATCGAAGCCATGCTCCTCGATCAGGCGTCGCGTGATGCGCGCGCGCATCTCGTAGAACTCGTGGATGCCGTGGCTCGCCTCGCCCAGCAACACGAACGCACGCTCGCCGACCAAGACCGGTGGGCTCGCCGACGTCTGCGGCGCGCTGCCGAAGGCGCTCGTCGCGGCCGGTGCCGACGTGCGCGTGATCATGCCCGCATATCCGTCGACGCTCGATGGCGTGGCCGATCTTCGACTCGAGGTCGAGTTCGGCGAGGTGCTCGGCGCGCATCCGGTGCGCCTCCTGCGCGCGACCCTGCACGGCTCCGGGATCGTGGTCTGGCTGGTCGACTGCCCGACGCTGTACCAGCGACCCGGCACGCCCTACCTCGATGCGAACGGCGACGAGTGGCCGGACAACGCGATCCGCTACGGCGTGCTCTGCCACGTCGCGAGCCGCGTCGCGCTCGGCTGCACGGGCAGCGCGTGGACCCCGGACGTCGTGCATTGCCATGACTGGCACACGGGTCTCGTGCCGCTCCTGCTTCGGCGCGCGCACGCGCGTCCGCGCAGCGTGTTCACGGTGCACAATGCGGCATTCCAGGGCAATTTCCCGTTGGCGACGGCCGCGCTGCTCGAGTTGCCGCGCGACGGCGCCGCGTTCGAGGGTTTCGAGTTCTACGGCCAGCTCTCGTTCCTCAAGTGCGGCCTCGCCTTCGCCGACAAGGTGACCACGGTCAGCCCCACCTATGCCCGCGAGCTCGCCACGGCGGAATTCGGCTGCGGACTCGAAGGCCTGTTCGCGAGTCGTGGCGCCGATTTCGTCGGCATCATGAACGGCATCGACACCGAGGTCTGGAATCCGGCCACCGATCCGTTCCTCGTCGACCGCTACTCCGCCGGCGACCCTTCCGGCAAGTTCGCGTGCAAGGCCGCGCTGCAGGACGAACTCGGCTTGCGCAGGGACGCCGAGGCCCCCGTCGCGATCTTCGCGAGTCGCGTGACGACGCAGAAGATGGCGGACGTGCTGCTCGGCAGGTTGCCCGTGCTCATGGAGCGCAACCCCCGCTTGCAGTTCGCAATGCTCGGCCACGGCGACCGCTCGCTCGAATCCGCCTATGCGGAGTTCGCGCGCGCGCACGCGGGGCGCGCCGCGGTGGACATCGGCTACCGGGAATCGAGCGCGCACCGCCTGCATGCGGGGGCCGATTTCCTGCTGCACGGCTCGCGCTTCGAACCGTGCGGACTCGCCCAGCTCTATGCGATGCGCTACGGCGCGATCCGATCGTGCGTCGCGTCGGCGGGCTTGCCGACAGCGTCGTCGACGCCGGCAGCGGGAGCGGAGGCCGGGCGACCGGTTTCGTGTTCGAAGCGGCGACCGGCGACGCGCTCGAGGACGCCGTGCAGCGCTGCCTCGATCTGTACGCGACGCGTGGCGAAGCGTGGCGCGCGATGCGCCTGCGCGCGATGGCTTCGGACTTCGGCTGGACGCGATCCGCGCAAGCGTACCTCGACCTGTACGCGCAGGCGCTGCAGGCCTGCGCGCCCGTGTCGGACGGCCGCGCGGCGGCGGAGCGGGGCACTCGCGCGCACCTTCGCGACGGCGCCCGGTCGCTCGTCCACGGCCGCAGCGCTTACGAATGGAGTCGGCGCCTTCCGTCCCCCATCCAACGCGCCAGCGCGCACGCCGGAGGTTCCCATGAAACTCACGCTCAGCGTGATCAAGGCTGACATCGGTTCGGTCGGCGGCCACATCCGCCCGTCCGCGGCACTGCTCGATCGCGTGCGCGAGCGCATCGAGCGCTGGCGTGGCCGACTCCTGATCGATGCGCGCGTGAGCGCGACCGGCGACGACATCGCGATCCTCATGACGCACCGGCAGGGCATCGGCGCCGAAGCCATCCATCGGCTCGCCTGGGACGCGTTCGTCGCCGGCACCGAAACCGCGCGCAAGCAGGGGCTCTACGGCGCCGGCCAGGATCTGCTCAAGGACGCGTTCTCGGGCAACGTGCGCGGCATGGGACCGGCCGCCGCCGAGATGGAGATCGAGGAGCGGCCTGCGGAGCCGTTCCTGTTCTTCGCCGCCGACAAGACCGACCCCGGCGCGTTCAATCTGCCGCTCTACCTCGCGTTCGCCGACCCGATGAACACGCCGGGCTTGCTGCTTTCGCCGGAACTGGCGAAAGGCTTCCGGTTCGTGATCATGGACGTCGGACACAGCGAGGGCGACCGCGTGATCGAACTGGAGGCGCCGGCGGACCTTTACGCGATCGCCGCGCTGCTGCGGGACACGGAGCGGTACGTGGTCGAATCGGTGTACTCGCGCGCGAGCGGCGAGCAGGCGGTCGCGGCGTGCACGACGCGACTGCACAACATCGCGGGCAAGTACACCGGCAAGGACGATCCGGTGATGCTCGTGCGCGTGCAGAAGGATTTCCCGGCGACCGGCGAAGTCGTGGCTCCGTTCGCGATGGACCCGCTCGTCGCCGGCGGCATGCGCGGCTCGCACAACATGCCGCTGATGCCGGTGCCGCTCGAGAGCGGGATCAGCTACTTCGACGGCCCGCCGATCATCACGTGTGCGGCGTACTGCGTGCACGACGGCTCGCTCACCGAAGCCGAGGACGTGTTCGCCCACCCGTTCTGGCAGCGGGTGCGCCACCATGCGGCCGACAAGGCGATCGAGCTGCGCCGCCAGGGATTTTTCGGCGCAGCGATGCTGCCGATGAACGAGCTCGAATACACCGGCATCACGAGCATGCTCGCCGCGCTGGAACCGCGCTTTCGCGTGCGCGCGACGGATTCGGCAGCCGTACCGAAGTCTGCCGCGCACTAGTCACGCCGGATTCCACGGCTTCGCTGGAGTCCATGCCGGATGCGCGCGCCCACCCGCAGCACCGTCGCCGCCGCGGAACCGCGGGCGCGCAGCATCACGATTCGGCCCGGACCTCGTCCGCGCGCTTGTCCCCGGTGATCATCGCCCGCACGAGGTTCTCCCGGTGCGCGACGCTCGCGACGATGACGCCGGCGATGTGCAGCGCGACGAGCACGAGCACGATGTTCGCGAGGATCTCGTGGAGTTCCTCCATCGAACTTTCGCGGTGTTCGCCGGTTGCGCTCGCCGGGGCGGGCCGCGCACGGTCCTCGTCGTCGTCGCCGTCGCGGTGCTCCGCCATCGCCGACGCCGATGTGCCGCCGAAGAAGGGCGCCAGCGGACCCTGGTTCTCTTCCGTCGCGAGCGTCACCAGGCCGGTCAGCACCGTTGCGGTGAGCGCCGCCAGCAGCAGGTAGACCATCCAGGCACCCGCCGGGCTGTGGCCGAGATGGCGTTTCGATCGGCCGCGCACGAGGTTGCCGAGGTAGGCCAGGGCGCGGAATGGGCCGAACGCGAAGTCGCTGAAGCGCGCGTGCCGGGAGCCGATGAAGCCCCAGATCACGCGCAGGACGATCAGCCCGCCGACGAAATATCCGGCCCAGACGTGCACCGACAGCGTGGCATCTTCGGGTTCGGTGAAATACGCGACGAAGAAGGCGATCACGAGCGACCAATGGAACAGTCGAACGAATCCGTCCCAGACCCTGACCTCAAGCACCGACATGGGCATCACCTCGTTGGGAACCTCGTGCATCACTCGAGCATGTCGCCCGGCGTCGGCGGCAGGCGCGGCATCGTCTGCTGCGGGAACTCGCCGCTCAAGGCGTCGAGGAACGCGACGATGTCCGCGACGTCGGCGTCCGTCGGCGACTTGTCCAACTGCGTCTTCGCCATCACGCGCACGGCCTCGGGCAGGGACTTGACCAGGCCGTTGTGGAAGTACGGCGCGGTGAAGGCGAGATTGCGCAGGGTCGGCACGCGCCAGAGGTTCTGGTCCTCGCTCTTGCCCGTCTGCACGGCCTTGCCGCCGTCGTCGAGCAGGTGGTAGCGCGCGACATAGGGATTGTCGAGATACGTCGGGAACTTCATGAAGAATCCGGTGCCCGGCGGGAGGGCGGGGCCGCTGAAGTTCGCGCCGGAGTGACACGCCGTACAGCCGATCGAGGCGAAGGCCTGCATCCCGCGTTGCTGCTGCGCGGTCAGCGCGGCCTTGTCGCCCTTGACGAAGCGGTCGTACGGGCTGTTCGGCGTGATCAGCGTGCGTTCGTACGCGGCAATCGCCTTCGCGATCGAGTCCTCGTCGATCTTCACCCCCTTGCCGAACGCACGCTCGAAGGCGGGCGCGTACCCGGAGATCCGCCGGATACGGTCGACGGCGAGATCGAGTTTCGGCATGCCCATCTCGATCGGGTTCACGATCGGTCCCTTCGCCTGCGCCTCGAGACTCGGTGCACGGCCGTCCCAGAACTGCACGGAATGGAACGCCGCGTTCCATACCGTCGGCGAGTTGCGGCCGCCGAGCTGGCCGTGCACGCCGATCGAGGTCGGCCGATGATCGTCGCCGCCTTCCATCACGTTGTGGCACGAGAAGCACGACACCGTGCCGGTCGACGACAGGCGCGGATCGAAGTACAGCATCTTGCCGAGCTCGATCTTCGCCGGCGTCGTCGGATTGTCCGCGGGCGCCGGTGCTTGGTTCGGCAATGCCTGCCAGTCGGCAGCCGTCGCGCCGGTCGGCGCGAGCGATGCGATGAGCGCGAGCGCGACGAGCAGCCAATGCGTGGGCGAAGTCATGATCGATCTCCTCTGGGACGCCGTAGGTACGACCACCGCAGCGGAATTCTCGCCCTGACGACGCGGGGCCAATTGATGTCGATCAATTGGGCATGGCACGCCGGCCGGCTACGATCCGCGCGGAGGTCGTCGAGACGCGATGCGACCCGTGTAATCCGCGCCCGCCATGCCGATGGGTCCGACCATGCAGTCCCCGCTGCCGCCAAGCCGGATCATCCTGCGCACGACGTTCGCCTTGCTGCTCGTGTACGGTTGCTGGCTCGTGCTGGCACCGTTCGCACCGGCGATCTTCTTCGCGATCGCGATCGTCGTCTCCACCTGGCCCGTGCACGCGTGGCTGCTGTCGCGGATAGGGCAACGGCGCACGATCGGCAGCCTCCTGTCCTGCAGCCTCGTCGCGATCGCGGTCATCGTCCCGATCGGGATGCTGTTCGTCGCGTTCCGCGACGCTGCCGCATGGCTGCTCGCATGGTTGGACGAGTGGAATGCAGGTTCACACGCGCGCTGGCCGGCCTGGCTGCAGGCCATTCCCTGGATCGGCGGCCACCTCGAGTCGTGGGGCAATGCTTCCTCCGCCGGCCTCGCCGCGTGGGTGACGTCGTTCGGCGACGGGACACGCAGGATCCTCGTGGCAACCGTGAGGGCGTTCGGGAGCGGGATCGGGCAGATCGCGCTGGCCGCGCTGCTCCTGTTCGCATTGTACAAGGACGGAGATCGCGTCGGCCGGCGACTCGCCGCGTTCGTCGCCGACGTCGGCGGCGAGTGGGGGCGCGAATCCCTGCAGACCGTGCACCGCACGATCGTCGCCGTGATGCTCGGCGTGCTCGGTACCGCGTTGGCGCAGGCGGTCGTCGCAATCGGCGGCTTCGCGCTCGCGGGCGTGCCCAATGCCTTCCTTCTCGGCGCACTCACGTTCGTGCTTTCGATGGCACCGGTCGGTCCACCCCTCGTCTGGGGCGGCGCCGCGCTCTGGCTGATGCGGGAAGGACAGCCAGGGTGGTCGATCTTCATGTTGGCCTACGGCGTGCTCGGGATCAGCCTCATCGACAACGTCATCAAGCCGCTGCTGATCAGCCGATCGAGCCGGCTTCCATTCGCGATGACCCTCATGGGCGTCGTCGGCGGAATGCTCGCGTTCGGGGTCGCGGGCATCTTCATCGGACCCGCGCTGCTCGCGGTCGCGATCGATCTCGGCCGGCAGTGGGCGCACGCGGGGGGCGACGTCACCGCGGATTCGCCTCCACGCGAGCCCCTTCGCTGAGGTTCGAGCCCGGATACACGACGACGAGCTCGCCTTCCCGCAGGCCGCTTCCGACCAGCGCATCCTGCGACCCTCGCGCTTCCAACTCCACCGCGCGTTTGCGCGCCCGGCCGTCGGTCGCGACGAACGTCGTCCATTGCGATCCTTCCCGGAACAGGGCGCTGACGGGTACCGTCAGCACGCCCTTGCGCTCGTCGACGATGATGCGGGCATCCACCCGGTAGCCGTCGCCGACCGCGCGCCATCGCTCGCCGACGGACGTGGGATCGATCACGACGTTGACGCGCTGCTCCTCGACGCCCAGCGCCGAAATCTTCGTGAACGCCGACGGCTCGACGCGTCGGACCCGACCTTCCGCCGTGCCGTCCTCGCCCCAGTGCTCGAACTGCACGCGGTCGCCCGGCTGGATCGACACCGCGTCGGAACTCAGGACATCCACGATCACCTCGAGATCGGCGGGATCGCCGAGCTCGAGCAACGGCGTACCCGTGAGTACGCCACGCTCGCTTTCCTGCAGCACGCGGAGCACGACGCCGGCAGCGGGCGCCTTGACCGGCCAGGGCTTCGCCGCCGCGCCCTTCGCGCCCGACATCGCCTGCGACAGCGCGGCGCGCGCCGCGTCGAGTGCATGGGACGCCGCATGACGCGCCTCGCGCGCCGCCTCGAGTTCCTTTTCGCGAGCGCTCAGCAGCAAGGTCGCGCTGTCGCGTTCGGCGGCGGTGACGAAGCCCTTCGCGGCGAGGTTGCCGATGCGGGTCGCGTCCGCGCGGGCCAGATCGACCGCCGCCTCCGCGCGTCCGATGTTCGCCGCGGCACTGAGGACCTCGGCGTCGGCCGCTTCCAGGCGTGCGGTCAGTTCCCGTTCGGTGCGCGCATCGAGCAAGGCCGGAATCGCGGGCACGATGTTCGCGAGTACGTCGCCGGGAGCGACGCGATCGCCTTCCCTGAGAACGATGCGTTCCAGCGTCCCGGCAAGCGGGGACGAAATCGTGAATCGGTTGCGCACGCGCGTCTTGCCGTCCTCTTCGACGGTGCGCTGGAACGTACCGCGCGCGACGCGCGCGGTGTCGACCCGGACGGCCGCGAGCATGAATGCCCAGGCCAGCAGGCCGGCCGCAGCGGCGACGAACGCGCCGGCGATGGCGAGGCGCTTCAGGGACA
Source organism: Dokdonella sp. (assembly GCF_036518555.1). GTDB lineage: Bacteria > Pseudomonadota > Gammaproteobacteria > Xanthomonadales > Rhodanobacteraceae > Dokdonella_A. Next base: position 65,948 of record NZ_DATDMY010000003.1, read on the forward strand.
TGCTCATTCCCTCGTCTTCAGTACGCCCACGAGATCGAGTCGCTCGACGCGCCGTCGCACGATCGACGCGCTCGCGACACCGGCCGCGACGACCGCGACGGCCGCGAACGCGTACGTGCGCGCCGACACGATCACGGGGATTTCGATCAGATCGGAATGGGTCAGCTGGACCACGAGCCAGGACAGACCGTAGCCGAGCGTGCAGCCCACGGGAAGGGCGAGTGCAAGCTCGATCGCGAGTTCCCACAGCAGCAATCCCGACACCTCCATGCTCGTGAAGCCGAGCACGCGCAGGCTCGCGAGTTCCCACGCGCGTTCGGCCAGCGCGATGCGCGCGCTGTTGTAGACGACGCCGAGGGCGATGACGAGCGCGAATGCGGTGAGGATTCCCGTGAACACGAGCACGTTACGCGCCATGGTTGCGCGGAAGTTGTCGAGCATGGAGCGCTTGCTCGCTGCCGTAGCCACCCGCGGCAAGCCCCTCAAGGCGGCGAAGAACGCGTCCGCACGGGCCCGGTCGACGCTGACCGAGGCGAGGTTGGACGAATCGCCCTCGCGCAGGAGGCGGTTCAATGCGCCGACGTTCATGTAGGCGGACATGCCGATGGGGTCCTGCACGGTGCCGGCCACCTGGACCTGGCGCATCGCGCGATCGCCCTCGAGCAGCTCGACGACGACCTTCTCGCCGACGCGCACGCCGAGCCGGCGCGCCAGTCGCTGCGTCATGAGCAACCCTTCCGACGGGAGCGCAACGATGCGCAGGTCCGCGTCGAGAAGCCGTCGCAACTCGCCGCGTTCGGGAATCCCCTGCAGCGCCGTGCGGTAGGATCGATGCCCGACCACGAGGCGCACCGCGGCCGAGCGGGCGGCCTCGACGCGCAGGGCGCCGGGCAGCGCCGCGATCTCGTGGCGCATCCTCGACGCGGCAGGCTCGACCAGCGTCACCTCGACGTCGGCGCGCTGCGCCATGTCGAACTGCACCGCGATCATGTAGTCGAGCGCATCGCGCCAGAACATCCCGACCACGACGATCGCGAGCGCCGCGGCGATGCCGAGCACGGTGGACAGCGCTCGCAGCGGCCGGCGTTCGAGCTGGCGCAGCACCATGCTCATCGCCGGCGGCAGACGGTTGCGCAATCCGATGCGTTCGAGCAGCAGCGGCCGGAACCGGGCAGGGGACGCGGGCCGCATCGCTTCCGCGGGCGAGAGGCTCACGGCGCTGCGCACGGCGAGCCTCGCCGCGCCGATCGCGGCGGCTGCAGCCGCGCCGATCGCCAGCACGATCACCCAGCCTTCCAGTCGCGCGCGATGATCCGGGAAGCGGAAGTACTCCATGTTGCCGCTCGCGTTGCCCGTCCAGGCCGTCGGCGCCGGAAGCTCGAGCGTGCGTGCCCGATGCGCGCTTCGCAATAGGTAGTATCACGGGTTGCGTGTCGCGCAATGGAAGGAGTATACGTTGTTCCGTTATCCAAGGTGCGCGTCCTCCGTGACGTTCGCCTGCGGCGGGAGCGGCTCATGCTCGACGGAACGGCGGGTGCGGTGGCATCATTCTTGCTCACGTTTGTGGCGCATCGACTGCTCGAACCGGTCGCGTGGCGTTATCGCCTGCTCGACCATCCTGGCGGACGCAAGGACCACGCGTGTACGACGCCGGTGACCGGCGGCATCGCGATGCTCGTCGGCGTGCTTCTCGTCGGCACGCTCATGCACGAATCGATCGGGCCCGGGTGGCGCGGATTCGCGCTCGCGTCGATGCTGCTGGTGATCGTGGGGTTCGCCGACGACCGCTACGATTTGCCCTGGGCCGTGCGCCTGTTGGCGCAAGCCACGGCGGCCCTCATCATGATTTTCTTCGGCGGCCTCTATGTCGACCAGCTCGGCCCGCTGTTCGGTTCAGAAACGGTCTTCCTCGGTGCCCTCGCTGTTCCATTCACGGTGATCGGCATCGTCGGCGTCGTCAACGCGGTGAACATGATCGACGGTGCCGACGGCGTGGCGGGCATGCTCGTCTTGAGCACGCTCGTGATGTTCGAGGCGGCGGCGACCTACGTCGGCGATCCCGTGCTCGCCGAGCGTATCCTGATCCTCATCGGTGCGGTGTCGGCCTTCCTCGCCTGCAACCTGCGCTTCCCCTGGCGGCGGCGGGCGCGCGCATTCATGGGCAACGCCGGCAGCGGATTCCTCGGGCTCGTCGTCGCGTGGATCGCCATTCGCTTGACCGAGCATACGGCGCATCCGGTCGCGCCGGTGCTCATGCCGTGGCTCGTCGCGATTCCGCTGATGGATTGCCTGGTGCTCATGATCCGCCGCACGCGCGCCGGACGCTCTCCGTTCTCGGCCGACCATGGCCATATCCATCACCTGATGCTCGAAGCCGGCTTCCGCCCGACGGGCGTCGCGATCCTGCTCGCATTCGCGAGCGGCATTCTCGGCCTCGTCGCCGGCCTCGCGATGCTCGCGCACGTCCCGCACCCGGTGTTGCTGGTCGCGTTCGTGCTGTTGTGCGCGGCGTGGTACTGGCTGACGTCGCAGCGTGCGCGTGCCGTCGAGTTCTTCCGCGGCGTACGCGGGGCGCGTGCGGGTGACATCGCACCCGCGGCGGCTCCGCTCGCGGGCGGCGCCGGCTCGGCGAATCGATGAACGTGCCGTCGCGCCGGATGGGACGATGATCGACCTGCACAACCACATGCTGCCCGGCATCGACGACGGTGCGATCGATCTTGCGGCCGCGCTCGCGATGGCGCGCATCGCGGTGGCCGACGGCGTCCACGCCGTGGCCTGCACGCCGCACATCTACCCGGGCCTGTACGAGAACACCGCACGCGGCATCCGTGCCGCGGTCGCATCCCTGCAGGCCGAACTCGATCGAAGCGGCATCCCGCTGCGCCTGCTCACGGGCGCCGACGTCCATCTGGTGCCCGACCTCGCCACGGGCATCCGGACCGGGCGCGTGCCGACCGTGGCCGGCTCGCGCTACCTGCTGCTCGAACCGCCGCATCACGTAGCGCCGCCGCGCTTCGAGCAGTCGGTGTTCGACCTGCTCGTCGCGGGCTACGTACCCGTCATCACGCACCCGGAACGGTTGACCTGGGTGCGCGACCACTACGCGGTGTTCCGCCGACTCGCGCAGGGCGGCGCATGGATCCAGCTCACGGCCGGCAGCATCGAGGGGCAGTTCGGCCGCGAGGCGAAGTACTGGAGCGAGCGCATGCTCGACGAGGGGATCGTGCACATCGTCGCGAGCGACGCGCACGATCCGGAACGGAGGCCTCCGCGGCTTGCCGCCGCGTGCGCGAGCGCAGCGCGGCGGATCGGCGACGAGGCGGCGCAGCATCTCGTGGTCACGCGCCCGCAGGGTATCGTCGACGACGTCGCTCCTGAACGACTGCCCGCGATCGCGGAACGCAGTACGCTTCGCGAGCCGGCCGCACTCTGGAGAGGGCTCAAGACATGTCACGACTTCCTGATCGGCAGACGCCCATGAGCACCGCGGTTCGTCGCATCGGCGCGGTGTTGCTGCTCTCGCTCGCGTTCGCGCTCGCGGCGTGTTCGGCATCGCCGGGCGTCAAGGCAGTCGCGAAGGGTTCGGCATTGCCGCCGCCGGACACGACGACGGCGTCGGGGGTCTACGAGGGCGCCAGCGACTACCGCGTCGGCCCGCAGGACCTGCTGGAGATCACCGTCTTCGGCGTCGCGGAGCTTGGACGCACGGTGCGCGTGAACTCGAACGGACAGATTTCGCTGCCGCTCATCGGCGGTGTCCAGGCAGGCGGGCGCACGATTCCCGAACTCGAGCGCGACATCGGCGCGCGGCTCGCGCAGTCGTACCTGCAGAACCCGCAGGTAAGCGTGTTCGTCAAGGAGTTCACGAGCCAGCGCGTCACGATGGAAGGCGCGCTGAGCAAGCCCGGCATCTACCCGCTGACCGGCAAGACCACGTTGCTGCAGGCCGTGGCGATGGCGGGCGGCCTCGACCCGCTCGCGCAACTCGACGGCGTCGTCGTCTTCCGGCAGGTCGACGGCAAGAAGATGGCCGCCGTGTTCGACCTGCGCAAGATCCGCACCGGTGCTGCGGAGGACCCGCAAGTCTATGGCGACGACCTCGTGGTCGTCGAACAATCCGGCAGCAAGAGCGCGCTGCAGAACTTCATCAAGGCCGCACCGGCGCTCGGATTGTTCCTGCTGCTGTAGCCGGCGGCGGAACGAAGCCCTGCCGTCGCGAAAGGACACGGACCCCATGCCGGACGACAAGCTTCCGATCGATCCGATGAGGCATCGCCGCTCGAAACTGCCGAGCGCGGCGACTTCCGGCCATCGTCGCGCGCCCGTCCCGCACCGCCCGCAGGCGATCGCGGCGCATCTCGTCGAGCCCGCGATCGAGGACGAGGAGGACGTCGACCTCCTCGCGTACTGGCGCCTGCTGCTGAAGCGCCGTTGGCTGATCCTCGGCGTGATCTCGACGGCGGTCGCGCTGTCGCTCGTGTGGACGCTGCTGACGCCGCCGACGTATCGCGCGACCGCCGTCCTGCAGATCGATTCGGACAGCCTGCAGGTGATGCAGGTGCAGGGCTTCTCGCCGCCGCCAGGCAGCTACGATCCGGAATTCAACCAGACCCAGTACGAATTGCTGCGCAGCCGCGCGCTGGCGGAGCGGGTCGCGCAGGACCTCGATCTTCCGGGTAGCGACGCGCTCGCGCGCGCGCAGGCGCCCGGCTGGTACGAGCGCCTGCGTCGGCTGCTGAGTCCGGGCACGCCGGCGCTCGCGCGTGACGGCGGGCCGCGCGACAGCGACGAAGAGGCGGCGGTCGTCGCCAGCGCGGACGACGGCGCGGCGCCGTCGCGCTCGAGCGCGGCCGAGCTGCGCACCGCGGCGCGCGTCATCCGCGAGGGGCTCGTGGTCGAACCGGTGCGCAATTCGCATCTCGTGCGCGTGCATTACGACGCCGGGGCACCGGCCCTGGCCGCGCGCGTCGCCAACGGACTCGCCGACGGCTTCATCGCCTTGACCATGGACCGCCAGTTCGGCGCGTCCTCGTATGCGCGCAAATACCTCGAGGACCAGCTTGCGCAACTGAGGTCGCGCCTCGAGGACTCCGAGCGCGCGCTGGTCGATTTCGCGCAGCGGGAGAACATCGTCCCGACCTCCGACGGCGAGTCGCTCGTCGGCAAGAACCTCGCCGACCTCAACGAATCGCTCGCGAAGGCGCAGGACCAGCGCATCCGCGCCGAGGCACGCTGGAAGAGCGCGCAATCGGCCAGCGGTGCCGCGCTGCCGGCCGACATGCTCGATGGCTCGATCCTGCGCACGCTGCAGGAGCAGCTCGCCCAACTGCAGGGCCAGTACCGCGACAAGTCGCAGACGTTCAAGCCGGACTATCCCGTGATGCTCGCGCTCAAGGGACAGATCGACGAATTGCAGGCGCAAATCTCGAAGGAACTCGCCAACATCCGCGCGTCGGTCAAGGCCGAATACCAGGCCGCGGTATCGCAGCAGCAGATGCTCGAGGCCGAGCTCGAAAGCCTGCGCTCGCAGACGCTCGAGGTCGACGGCCGCAGCATCCAGTACAACATCCTCAAGCGCGACGTCGACACGAACCGCCAGCTCTACAACGCCTTGCTGCAGCGTTACAAGGAGGTCGGCGTCGCCGGCGGCGTCAAGTCGAGCAGCATCTCGGTCGTCGATCGCGCCGAGGTGCCGCAATCGCGCTACTCGCCGAGTGTCTCGAGGAATACCGCGCTCGGCCTGCTGCTCGGCACGATGCTCGGCGTCATGCTCGCATTGCTGCTGGAGCATCTCGACGACACGCTGAGGGCGCC
>NZ_DATDMY010000004.1:0-10089 GCF_036518555.1 Dokdonella sp.
CCGCGTCGCCGCGGCTGGATTCGCGCCGCGCGCGAGCCACCGGCCTGCCGGGCGACGCAGCATCACGGTCGTGCGCGTCCGTCGCGCCCCCGGTTCGCGCTCCGTGCGAACAGTCTGCAGCTAGAAGAAATCTTCCATCCACCGCACGAACGCGTCGCGCTTGCGACGCGGGATGCGCCGGAAAGCGATCAGCAGTCGATCTTCGACCTCGTCCGCCGCGAGTTCGCTCGTCTCGATCGCGGGCGCCTCGGTCACGCCCTGCACGGCAGCACCGCGGCCGGTTGCGAGCCATTCGAACGACACGGCGCAGACGGTCGCGATCCGTTCGAGGTGTTCCGCCGTCGGCGCCGTGCCGTTCGGCAATTCCCATTGCGCGACCGCACTGGCGCCGACACCGATCGCCTCGGCGAGTTTCGCTTGCGTAAGTCGTGCCAGCCGTCGCGCATGCCTTATCCGATTCGGGCGCGGTCCCGTAAACGCGTGCTCGCGTATGTCGCGTTCCTTCACTTCGGCGTCCTCAGCGATGCTGCTTGTTCAGTGATTTTGACCGTATTTCCTCAGGCGGCCTTTCCACTGTCCTCGTGCGCGGCAGTTTCCATCGGTTTCTCGCAGCAGAGAGCAGCAAGGCTGGATCCGACCGAGGGAATTTCCAGCTTGTTGCACTTCGTCGATCCGAAGAATGATTCCTCCAACAAATCTAAGTTTAAACCTGTACACGCGGGAACCACCGAGGTCGCTCTCAAGAACCTGGCCGCATGCGCTGCAATGGGGCGGCGCGGCGCCTGCATGACCCGGAAAGCCCCTCGACTCGGATACGCCCGGCTTGCCGGTGCGCAGTATGCGATCCGGCGCGATCGCAAGGAAGACGGTGCCCCCGCGCCGTTCGAATGTCGCAGCACCCAAGGAGAAGGCAATGACTCTGTACCAGGGAAACGTCCGCAAGGCCGGCCTCGCGCTTGCGCTGTCCATCGGCTCCGCCGCAGCCCATGCGGCCCCTCCGGTCGGCAATGCGGCGGCCTACGACCTCTCGGTCCACATCAACCTCGTCGGCATCACCCAGCTCGACGTCGGCGCGCAGACGAGTTCGGCCCTCGTCGACGTCGTCGCCAGTGCCAATGATTCCGAGACGCTGCCGTCGTTCGGCATCACCGATCCTCTCGCGCTCATTTCCCTGAGTACCGGAGTGCTGAGTTCCGAAACCGAGTACGTCGGCGGCCCGATGTCGGCGATCGCCGCGCGGTCGACCGTGGCCAACCTCGACCTGGGCGCAGGCACCGCGATCGTCGACGTGCTCGGCCTCGGCGCCGGCCTGGTGCGCTCGACCTCCTCGATGTCGGGCTACTGCCCCGACGTGGCGCCGATCGGGCCGAGATCGTCGCTCCTCGGCGATTTCGTATTCGGCACCGGTTTCGATTTCGGCAATCTCAATGGCGGTGGCGGTGGCGGTGCGGATGGCGGCGGGCTCGGTGGTCTTCCTCCCGGTGGCACCGACCTCGTCGATCCGGTCGTGTCCCTTCTCGGCGTTCCAGTGCCGGGACTGCCGCTCGATCCGCCGCCGAATACCGCGGTCGATCTCGGCCAGCTCGGCATCGTCGGCGCCACCCTCATCCTCAACGAACAGAGCACGAGCGGCGACGGCGTCCATTCCCTGTCGACCGCGTCGAATGCGATCCACCTGACGATGAACGTGGCCAGCCTCGTGACGGCCGACGTCGTCATCGCCCATTCCGAAGCCGGCCTGGCTTGTCCTTGAGCGGAGCGGGGCCTCGCGCATCGGCCCGGTTCGCTCGACCCACGGCCGGATCCAGGGATCGGATCCGGCCCGCGGCCAACCGCATTCCACATTTCCGGGAGCATTCCATGTTCCACAAGATTCCCGATGGCCACGAATCGCACCTGCCGCTCGACGCGCTCGAACGCGCGCGCGACGATTCCGCCCAGCTGTGTTCGCTCGACGAGCCGATGAGCGACGCCCAACTGCAGCTGCGCGCCGAACTCGTCGCCAAGATCATCGAAACCCGTACCAAGCTGCGCATGATCCGCGACAAGGCCGAGGAGCTGCAGCTCGCGCTCGAGCGCTTCGTCGCAACGCGCGGCACGCGGCGGGCTTGAGCGCGGCGACCATGCACAAGGGCGAATTCGTTTCCGGCATGGCGGTGCGACCGATCGGCAGCCTGCACGTGATGAAGCTCGGCGGCACGGCCGACGAATGGATCTGCTCGTGGTACGACAACGACGAGCATCGCGCGATGCGTTACATGCCGGAGGACCTCGAGCCGGTGTGCATGCTCGTCGGCGACGCCGGGTACGGCGGCATCGCGATCGCTGCCGCCGACGCAGTGTTCGACACCTGGGGGTTCGGCGCGCCCGTGGACGAGCACGGTCGCGAGCGCGCGAGCGAGGACGAGGACTGACCGTCGGCCGCGCGAGCGGGGCGCCGCGCGCATCCTGCTAGACTCGACCGGGTCATCCGATCGCCGAGTCGCCCGTGGAAGAGAACGTCGCCCCGAACCCGCGTCCACCCGTCGAACTCGATCCGATCGAGGCGCGCATCATCGGTTGCCTCGTCGAGAAGGCCGCGGCGACGCCCGAAGCGTACCCCCTCACCGAAAACGCGATCGTCGTCGCTTGCAACCAGAAGACCAGTCGCGAGCCGGTCATGCAGCTCGAGCCGGGTACGGTCGCGCACGCGCTGCGCGCGCTCGAAGGCAAGGGCCTGATCAAGGTCGCATCCTCGTCGCAGCGCGCATTGCGCTACGAACATCGCTTCGACGCGACCTGGGGCACGACCGCTCGCCAGCGCGCGGTGCTCTGCGTGATGCTCTTGCGCGGGCCGCAGACCCTCGCCGAACTGCACGCGCGTACGGACCGCCTCGCCGAGTTTCCGAGCCTCGACGACGTGCGCGACACGGTGGAGCGGCTGATCCAGCGCGAACCCGCGCTCGTCGTGCGTGTTCCGCGCGCGCACGGGCAGCGCGAGGACCGTTACATGCACCTGCTCGGCGGCCCCGTCGACGTCGGCGAGCTCGCTGCCGCGGCGCCGGCGTCGCCCGCGTCGTCGGCGTCACGTGCGGACCTTGCCGAACGCGTCGAGCGCCTCGAAGCGGACCTTTCGTCGCTGCGCGATGCATTCGAGGCGTTCCGCGCGCGCGTCGGCGACGGTTGACCTGCCGCGATCGGTCCGCGGGACGCTTTCCAATGCGCTGCATTCCGATCCTCATCCTGCACGGGCTGTTCGTCCTCGGCGGTGCGCACGCGGCGTCTGCGAAGACCGAAACCGGGATGCTCGGCGGGGCGGCATACCGTGTCGACCTCCCGCCCGGTTGGACAAGCGGCAGCGGCCTCGTCGTGTTCTTCCACGGCTACTCGGACCAGCCGATCGGATATGCGGAGAACGAGCCGCTCTCGCCGATGTTCGATCCGATATTGCGCGAGGGCTTTGCAGTGCTGCAGTCCGGCTACTCGCGCCCGGGGTGGGCGATCGAGCAGGGCAGCGCCGACAGCGAACGGCTGCGCGAGTGGTTCGTCGCCCGGCACGGCAAGCCCAGCCGCACGTTCGCGATGGGCATGTCGATGGGCGGCGCGCTCACCGTGCACGCGCTCGAGACGAATGCGCGCGCGTACGACGGCGGCCTATCGTTGTGCGGCGCGATCGAGCCGTCCGACCGCATGATGCAGCGCGATTTCGCCGTGCGTGCGGCGTTCGACTATTACTTCCCGCGCGTGCTCGGCGAGCTCGTGCCGGTCCCGTCCGACTACGTCGCCGACGGCGCGACCGTAACGCGCATCGCTGCCGCGATGCGCGCGAACCCGAAGGCGACAGCGTCGCTGCGCGCGGTCTATGGTGCCGGCGACCTCGACAGCCTGCCCGGCGTGATCGCAGCGATCACCTACGACGTGAAGGAGATGCAGCAGCGCACGCACGGCAACCCGTTCGGCAACGCCGACCTCGTCTACACCGGTTCCGCCGACGACGACGCGCTCAACGACGGTGTCCGCCGCTACCGCGCCGAATCGAAGGCGGCTGCGTACATGGCGCGCTGGTACACACCGAGCGGCGAGCTGACCCGGCCGCTGCTCGCGTTGCACGACACGCGCGATCCGCTCGTGATCGCATCGAGCGCGTTCGAGTACGCGCTCACCGTGCAGCGCGCGGGACACGCGGACCGCTTCGTGCAGCAGTACGTCAAGCAAGAAGGCCATTGCGCATTCACGCCCGCGCAGATCGGCAAGGCGTTCGACAGCCTCGTCGAATGGGCGCGCGGCGGTCGCCGTCCGCCGTCCGGTGCGCAGCCGTGAAGCCGCAGGCGCGGTTCCGCGCGGCGTCGAGGTCGTTCCGCTCCGGGTGCGGCGCCCAGCGTGTTCGGCGTCGCTGCCGGCCGGATGGGGGTGTCGCAGACGCGACGTAGAAGGGCAGGGCGCACGCGCGTTTCGACTCGCTGTGCGAGCTGCGCTCGACGCGCGCGGAACGGGTAGGGCGTCCGGTACTCCGACCGCAACCGCAACTGCGTCGGCAGAGTTCCTGTCGGTCGCCCTGCGCTCGGCGTGCAGGCGCGAGTCGAATGGCCGCCACGGCCGCTTCGAATCGAGGCGGGGTCCTCACGACGCGAGTGCAGTTGTCGCTGTCGAACGCGGTGGCTATCCTTGCGCGCTCTCGGATAGCCCGGACTCCCCATGCGCCGCCCGCTCGTCGCCGGAAACTGGAAGATGCACGGCTCGCGCGCGATGGCGGACGACCTCGTCGGCCGCATCGCGGCAGCGTCGCCGGCGAACGTCGACGTCGCCGTGCTGCCGCCGTTCCCGTACATCGAGGGCCTGATCGCCGCGCAGCGCGGCAGCGGCATCGCGTTCGGCGCACAGGATCTCAGCGAGCATGCGCAGGGCGCCTATACGGGCGAAGTGTCGGGCGCGATGCTGCACGAGATCGGCTGTACGTACGTGCTGGCGGGCCATTCCGAGCGTCGCCAATACCATGCCGAGAGCGACGCGCGTGTCGCCGCGAAGTTCGTCGCGGCGCAGGCCGCGGGTCTCGTGCCGGTCCTTTGCGTCGGCGAGACGCTCGCCGAGCGCGAGGGCGGCGTCACGGAAACGGTGGTCGCGCGCCAGCTCGATGCCGTGATCGCGGCCGCGGGCATCGCCGCGTTCGCCCGCGCGGTGGTCGCGTACGAGCCGGTCTGGGCGATCGGCACGGGACGTACGGCTACGCCGGAGCAGGCGCAGGCGGTCCATGCATTCATACGTGGCACATTCCGCAAACAGGATGCTACAATCGCCAACTCGCTGCGGCTCCTGTATGGCGGCAGCGTCAAACCCGCCAATGCGGCCGAGTTGTTCGGCCTGCCCGATGTGGATGGCGGATTGATCGGCGGTGCCTCGCTGGTGGCGGCGGATTTCCTCGCCATCTGCGCTTCCGCCGCGAACGTGAAGAGCGACTGATGCTGTCGATTGTTGCCAACGTATTCTATGTGCTGATCGCGATCGCCATGATCGTCCTGATCCTCTTGCAGCGCGGCGCTGGCGCCGCTGCGGGGTCGGGCTTCGGTGGCGGCGCGTCGGCGACCGTTTTCGGTGCGCGCGGTTCGGCGAACTTCCTTTCGCGCAGCACGGCGGTTCTCGCGGGTTTGTTCTTCCTGCTCAGCCTCGGCATGGGCATTTATCTGGGTCGTACCGGCACGGTGACCAGTGCCGCCGACGATCTCGGCGTCATGTCCGGAGTCGCCGCCCCGGCGAAGCCGGAAGCCGCTCCGGCTCCGGCCGCGGGCAGCGACGTGCCGGCTCCGACCGCTCCGGCGGCCTCGGCCGACACGCCGACGCCGACCGCCGCGACGCCGGACAAGCCTGCCGCGGCTGCCGACAAGCCGGCCGCGCCGGCGACCAAGCAAGAGGGGAAGGACGGAAAGTAAGCAGTGCCCAGGTGGCGGAATTGGTAGACGCACTACCTTGAGGTGGTAGCGGGGAAACCCGTGGAGGTTCGAGTCCTCTCTTGGGCACCACTCGATTCGACCGGCGGCTGTGGATGCAATGTCCACAGCCGCCGAGCCGGATCTTCTTTACCGTCGTCGCGCCGGCAGGGCCGTCGCGACCGCTGATGCGCCCTGGCGCGGAGGTGTCTGTGCTGACCGAGTACTTCCCGGTCCTGTTGTTCCTCGCGGTCTCCGCCGTGATCGGCATCGCGCTGATCGTCATCGGCAACCTGCTCGGCCCGCGCAAACCCACTGCGGAGAAAGCCTCGCCGTACGAATGCGGCTTCGAGGCCTTCGAAGACGCACGCATGCGTTTCGACGTGCGCTATTACCTCATCGCGATCCTGTTCATCATCTTCGATCTGGAAATCGCCTTCGTGTTTCCGTGGGCGACCGTGTTCGGAAAGCTCGGCGCCGTCGGGCTCGTCGAGATGGGCATGTTCCTGCTCCTGCTCGTGATCGGCTTCGTCTACGTGTGGAAGAAGGGGGCGCTGGAATGGGAATGACGTTCCGCGCGACGATGCTGTCTCGCACACCCGGCCCTTCGAGGATCGACGCATGAGTCTCGTATCGCGCATCGGCGAGTCGATGCACAATCCCGAGCCGGTCAACGTCGTCGACGACATCCTGCGGCCGGGTGACGACAACCCGCTGATCCAGCGCGGCTTCGCGACCGCGCGCCTCGACGAATTGATCAACTGGGCGCGCACCGGCTCGATGTGGCCGATGACGTTCGGCCTCGCCTGCTGTGCGGTCGAGATGATGCACGCGGGCGCCGCGCGCCTCGACCTCGATCGCTACGGCGTGATCTTCCGCCCGAGCCCGCGCCAGTCGGACGTGATGATCGTCGCCGGCACGCTCGTCAACAAGATGGCGCCCGCGCTGCGCAAGGTCTACGACCAGATGCCCGATCCGAAGTGGGTCATCTCGATGGGCAGCTGTGCGAACGGCGGCGGCTACTACCACTATTCGTATGCCGTCGTGCGCGGCTGCGACCGGATCGTGCCGGTGGATGTGTACGTGCCCGGCTGCCCGCCGACGGCCGAAGCGCTCATCCACGGCATCCTGCAACTGCAGAAGAAGATCCGTCGTACCAACACGATCGCGCGCTAGCGGAATTCCGGACATGAGCGAAACAACGGCAGTCAGCGGCCGCTCGGCCTTCGTGCAGCAGCTCGAAGCGAAGCTCGGCCAGAAGCTCGTTCGCCTCGCCGAATCGCGCGGCGAAACCACGATCGAGGTGCTGCCGGAGAACTGGCTCGCCGTTGCGGCGCTCCTGCGCGACGACGCCGAGCTGCATTTCGAGCAGCTCGTCGACCTCTGCGGCGTCGACTACCTGTCCTACGGCCAGGACGAATGGGACACGACCGACGTGTCGTGGACCGGTTTCTCGCGCGGCGTCGAAGGCGAGGGGCCGGGTCGTTTCGCGTGGGCGAACCGCCCGCGCCCGGCGCACATCCCGCACCGCTTCGCCGTCGTCGCACACCTCCTGTCGATCCGCCACAACCGCCGCCTGCGCGTGCGCGCGCACTGCACCGACGACGACCTGCCGGCCCTGCCGTCGCTGATCGGCGTGTGGCCGAGTTCGGACTGGTTCGAGCGCGAGGCGTTCGACCTTTACGGCATCGTCTTTGAAGGCCATCCGGACCTGCGTCGCATCCTTACCGACTACGGCTTCGTCGGCCATCCGTTCCGCAAGGACTTCCCGCTGATCGGCAACGTCGAGGTGCGTTACGACCCCGAGAAGAAGCGCGTCGTGTACGAACCGGTGACCTCGGTCGAGCCGCGCGTGCTCGTGCCGCGCACGATCCGCGACGACTCGCGTTACGAGCAGGCGCAAGCCGAGACCGCCGCGGAGCGCAAGAAGTGAGCGCGACGATGGCAAAGGCAGAAGCCTTCGACACGAAGGACACGAAGGAAAAGCGTGAGAAGGGCTTTTTCTTGATGCCTTCGTGTCCTTCGTGTCCTTCGTGTTTCAATCTTTCTTGATGTAGTTCGGGTCACTTCGACATGCAGGAAATCAAGAACTACACGATGAACTTCGGCCCGCAGCATCCGGCCGCGCACGGCGTGCTGCGCCTGGTGCTGGAGATGGACGGCGAGACGATCGTGCGCGCCGATCCGCACATCGGACTGTTGCACCGCGCGACGGAGAAGCTGGCCGAATCGAAGCCGTTCAACCAGTCGATCGGCTACATGGACCGGCTCGACTACGTCTCGATGATGTGCAACGAGCACGCCTACGTGCGCGCGATCGAGAACCTGCTCGGCGTGGAGGCACCGGAGCGCGCGCAGTGGATCCGCACGATGTTCGACGAGATCACGCGCATCCTGAACCACCTCATGTGGATCGGGTCCAATGCGCTCGATCTCGGCGCGATGGCGGTATTCCTGTATGCGTTCCGCGAACGCGAAGAGCTCATGGACTGCTACGAGGCGGTCAGCGGCGCGCGCATGCACGCGACCTACTACCGGCCCGGCGGCGTCTATCGCGACCTGCCCGAGGTGATGCCGAAGTACGGCGAGTCGAAGTGGCACAAGGGCAAGGACCTCGAGCGACTCAATCAGTGGCGCGGCGGTTCGATGCTCGACTTCCTCGATGCGTTCTGCGCCGACTTCCCGCGCCGCGTCGACGAGTACGAAGAACTGCTCACGGACAACCGCATCTGGAAGCAGCGCACCGTCGACATCGGCATCATCCCGCCGGACCAGGCGCTCGCGTGGGGCATGAGCGGCCCGATGCTGCGCGGTTCCGGCGTCGAATGGGACCTGCGCAAGAAGCAGCCGTACGCGAAGTACGCCGAAGTCGATTTCGACATCCCGGTCGGCGTGAAGGGCGACTGCTACGACCGCTACCTCGTCCGCGTCGAGGAGATGCGCCAGTCGAACCGCATCATCCAGCAGTGCGTCAGCTGGCTGCGCGCGAACCCGGGGCCGGTGATGGTGCGCAACTACAAGGTCGCGCCGCCTTCGCGTGTCGAGATGAAGGACGACATGGAAGCGCTCATCCACCACTTCAAGCTGTTCACCGAGGGCTACACGGTGCCGGCCGGCGAAACCTACAGCGCGGTCGAGGCGCCGAAGGGCGAGTTCGGCATCTATCTCGTCTCGGACGGCGCGAACAAGCCGTTCCGCCTGAAGTGTCGCGCACCGAGTTTCGTGCACCTGTCGTCGATGGACGCGATCGTGCGCGGCCACATGTTGCCGGACGTGGTCGCGATGATCGGCACCTACGACGTCGTTTTTGGAGAAGTCGACCGATGAAGGCGACCGGTACCTACGAGGCGGTCAAGGACGTCGATCCGCTGGTCGCGTTGAACGCGCATACGCGCGAGCACATCGACCACTGGGTCGCGAAGTTCCCGCCCGACCGCAAGCGCTCGGCACTGATCCAGGGTCTTTGGGCCGCGCAGGAGCAGAACGGTGGCCATCTCACCGACGCGCTCATCACGGCGGTGACACAGTATCTGGGCCTGCCGCCGGTGTGGGGCTACGAGGTGGCGACGTTCTATTCGATGTTCGAGACGAATCCGGTCGGACGCCACAACGTGGCGATCTGTACCAACATCTCGTGCTGGCTCAACGGCGCCGAGGACATCGTCCGCCACTGCGAATCGAAGTACGGTATCAAGCTCGGCGAGAGCAGCGCGGACGGGCGCATCTACCTCAAGAAGGAAGAGGAATGCCTCGCCGCGTGCTGCGGCGCGCCGATGATGGTCGTGAATGGCCACTATCACGAGAACCTGACGATCGAGAAAGTCGACAGGATTCTCGACGAACTGAAATAAGACGACTGTGGGAGCGGCGTGAGCCGCGATGCCTCTGCTGCAAAGCGCATCGCGGCTTGCACCGCTCCGACAAGGGCTTTCATGAAGAGTGCGGCCAGGATGGCCGCTTTGGCTCAGCGATCAGGACGATCGCAAAAGGTATATCTCATGGCATACGGTCCCGCACCGCAGGAACACCAGGTCGTCTACACGACGCTGCATTTCGAGCAGCCGTGGACGCTCGACAATTACCTGAAGGTCGACGGCTACAAGGCGTGGAAGAAGATCCTCGCCGAGAAGCCCGACCCGGTCTCGATCGTCGACGAGGTGAAGAAGAGCGGCCTGCGCGGCCGCGGCGG
>NZ_DATDMY010000005.1:0-15194 GCF_036518555.1 Dokdonella sp.
GACCAGCGACGATGCCGGTTCCACGTGGACGCAGCGCAACCTCGGCATCGACCCGCTCAACGACGCGACCTTCTCGCTCGCGGTCGATCCGTCGACGCCGGCGACGGTGTGGGTCGGCGTCACCGCGGCGGCGGGCTTCCAAAGCGTGAACCTCATGCGCTCGCTCGATCGCGGCATGAGCTGGTCCGATCGCACGCCGCCGCACGCGGCCCCGCTGAACGGCACCGCGATCGCGATCGATCCGCAGCAGTCGGCCACCGTGATCGCCGGCTTTCGCGGCGACTTCGGCACCGGCGAAGTGTGGACGAGCGTCGACGGCGGCGACCACTGGCAGGACCGAAGCGGCGGCCTGCCCGGCACGCCGGTCAACGCACTCCACTACGACGGCACGCACCTGCTCGCGGGCGGCGGCATGAACTTCGGTTCGCAGTATTTCGGCCTGTACGCCTCGACCGACCTCGGCCAGAGCTGGACGCCGCTGCACGACGCGAGCTGGCCGCTGCCGATCGTGACCGCGATCGCGGTCGATCCCGCCGACGCGCAGACGATCGTCGTCGCGACCGACGGCACCGGCGTGCACCGCACGCGCGACGGCGGCGCGCACTGGGAGCTCGGCATCGGCGGCAGCGGCGCGCTCGCCGCGCAATCGGTGCATTGGGCCGCCGCAGGTTCGCAGGCCCTGCTCGTCGGCGTGAGTGCGCTCGGTGTGTACCGCTCGGCCGATGCCGACGCGCCGCTCGTCGCGTCGTCGGACGGCATCTCCGAATTCAACCTCGTCTCGATCGCCGGCAACCCGCTCGATCCCGCCGAGGTCGCGGTCGCGTTCCAGGGCAACAACAACGGCGGCGTCATGCGTTCGACCGACGGCGGCGCGCACTGGACGATCGAGGCGCTGCCGCCGACGCGCTACAGCAAGGTCGGATGGTCGCCGTCCGGCGTGCTCTACGCGATCTCGAGCGGGCCGTCGTCGATCGCCCCCGAAGGCCTGTACCGGCGCGAAGCCGATGCGAGCTGGACCGGCCTCGGCCCGGACCAGGGGCCGCTCTACGAATCCGATCTCGCCGCGCTGCGCTTCAGCGAGGTCGACCCCGACCTCATCCTGCTCGGCGGTTCCGACTTCGGCGTCGCCGGCAGCGCCGGCACGGTCTGGCGTTCGGCCGACGCGGGCCAGACCTGGGACAAGCAGTACATCGGCGACGACGGGCTCTTCATCGGCGACATCGAAATCGCCGGCGACGGCAGCGACCAGGTCATGCTCGCGCCGTACACGGGCTACCAGTCGCCCGACCAAGGCGGCCTGCTGCGTTCGGACGACGGCGGCGCGAGCTGGGCGCCGGTGCTCGAGCAGTCGACCTACGTGCAGCGCCCGCACCTGTGCGGCTCGATCGCCGACCCGCGCGTGTTCTACCTCGGCATCGCGACCGGCTGGAGCAACGGCAGCGTGCTGCGCAGCGACGACGCCGGCGCGAGCTGGACGCCGGCGTGGAGTGGCGCGTCGATCGTCGACATCGCCTGCGACACGACCGACGGCGACACGCTCTACGTCGCGCAAGGCTCCGGCGCGCGCGTCGCGCGCTCGACCGACGCCGGCGCCACGTTCGCGCCGTTCGCGAGCGGCCTCGACGCGGGCGGCGCGCCGACCGAACTCGCGACGGTCCGCGCCGGCGACGACGCGCGCCTGCTGCTCGCGACGAACAAGGGCAGCTATGTCGCGACGCTCGTCGTCGGTGACGCGATCTTCGCCGACGGCTTCGAGTGATTCCCCGGGGTGCGGCGCTTCGGCGCCGCGCTATGACGGGTTCAACGAGCGCCCGATTCTCGTTGGCGCAGCACTCCAGCGATACGCCGGATTTCTCCCTCAGACAGCATATTCGCCATCCCCGCGTTCGACTGGCTGCCCTGCAGATCTGGCATCTCGCTGTACCGCCCATCACCTACAGACGAGTAGACGTCCCCCTGCTTGAAGCTGTATGTGCAGGAAAGCTTCTCGATTGTCGCCTCCGCATCGGGTTCAACAGAAGGCTTCGCGCGCTTCAGATTCCCACTCAAGAACAGCACATACTCCTTCCCAAGACCAAGATCGAGGTCGCCGCACACGACAAGCACAGCGATATCGACATCCTCGACGGGACGCTTGCTGTCTAACACACCGAACGATTCGATTCGGTACGTTCGCTCCTCGCATGCGATAGCCGAGCACTTTCCGTAGTACTCGACGACTCTCCCCTTTACGACGAGGTCCGAGCGCTTAATCTTGGATTCAATCTCTTGTGCCTGCGGCGTAGCAGATGTCGTACCAGCCAGCATCGCAAGGATCAGAGCTAACGCCATTCGATGCAGACTATTTCCAGCCGGCATAGTCGATACTCCAATATTCCCTCATGAGTTGCTCCGAGAACGAGCGGGCATCCTATCTCAGCAGGGTGATGCGCCCAATCCCGTGATAGCTCCATTCGCGAACTTGCGGCCCGCGATAACCGACGTCGCACCACCGACCACCGCGGCTGCGACGACACGACCGCCGATGGAATCGATACGGCCCACCGCAGGCGATAACGCCTCACCGGCGCAGCGCTAGCAAACCCGTGCCCGAAGTTCCCTCGACGCGGGGGGCGCGCCGACCGAACTCGCGACGGTCCGCGCCGGCAGCGACGCGCGCCTGCTGCTCGCGACGAACAAGGGCAGCTGCGTCGCGACGCTCGTCGTCGGCGACGCGATCTTCGCCGACGGCTTCGAGTGATTGCGCGGGGCAAGGCGCTTCGGCGTCGCGCCGCAAATCATCTAGGTGGCGTTCGGCTATGCCACGCGATCAGGTCCCGATCTCCACGATCAAGGGGTTGGATGCCAGGGTTTCCGAAAGCTCCTTCCCGTCTAGCTCATTGTGGAAGAATGCCTGAACGAAATATCGTCCGCCGCGCAGGCAAAAATTTCTCTTCAGCACGTCAGCGATCGTAAATATCTGGGTGACACTGCCCGAGGGCTTCAATTCCACGCGGCCTTGGACGCCAGGCCCATAATCGATCATTGCGCATTCGTGAAGTTCCGCCCCCTTCATGGTCCATACCTTGAATTCGACACCGCCAACACCCGGCCGCCAAACCACCAGCGGCGTGGGGACGGGAACAGACTCCTGCGGACCATTCTGTATCGTTACCCTCAAAGTCTCGCCGAACATCTCGAGCTTGGCCCGCACATCAAAAACAGTTCGGGCGCTCAAGTCATGCATCTGCATTCCGAATACGACTGCGACGATCAATTCACCAACCCGGCGCATGATAAATCCCTCGACTGACGAGCTGTTGATTGGCTCGACTTGGATTGCCGTAGTAACGATTGCGCTGATAACTCATGAAATCCATTTCGGCGGCGCTGCTTCCGTATCTTTCTGCGTTACGCAGGTTGTAGTCGTATGCCTGCACTTCACGCATGTATGCGTCTTGTTGCGAAGATGCCGCCCCGCGCAAGCGTGCCTGAAGATTCCAATGGACTCCGATCTCGTGGCCCGACGTCGCGCCCAGGCCACTCCAGGAATGGAATGCACTCGGACCCAGCTGAATGGAGCCACCGGATTTGTCAAGCCAGCGTAAGATTGCTCGGAGGAATAATAGGGTTCATAGCCGGCGCCCTTAATCTTGAAGTATTCGATGGAGGATCGGGCAGCCTTCAGGCGATCGCCTGAATCAGTCGATACCATTTCTTTTCGTAGCTCATCTGACGGAACGTCTGACAGGTCGATCTTACCCGTGCCCGAAGTTGCCGCCACGTTCACGCCGTACGCGAGCGGCCCCGACGTGGGCGACGCACCGACCGAACTCGCGACGGTCCGCGCGGCGACGACGCGCGCCTGCTGCTCGCGACGAACAACGGCAGCTGTGTCGCGACGCTCGTCGTCGGTGATGCGATCTTCGCCGACGGCTTCGAGTGATCGCGTGGGACGCGGCGCTTCGGCGTCGCGCCCAGGCAACTCCGACCTTGGGGCGGAGCGCAGTCCTTCGACAACACGGCGTCGAGCGCCCACACGCCCGTCTCGCGTTTGCGCCTCCTTCAGCTCGCGATATGGCGAACCCTCAGCTTCCGATCCAGGCAATCGTTCGGAGTGCACCACACGACGACATGTCAGTCGACATAGCAGAGCATGGCCAAGCGACGGTGCCGCTCTTCAAGCCTCGAAACGTCCACGGTCGTGCCTCGCAGTGATTCCATGAGCTCGCCACGAGCCATCAGTATTCCCTGCGAACCCCTATGGCCGATCAATACGACGTCCGGGTGGAATTTGTCGGGCCCGATGGAGCGAACCACATAGCCTTTGATCAATTCCGGCATCTGTAAGCCGATCTTTTCGACATCGAGGTTGCCGCCACCTCTTCCCGGCCCGGCCGGAGCGTAGGGATCGAAGTCGGAACTCTTGAAAGTCCTAGAGAATATCTGGGCGTCCGCCCAAGCCAAGAGCTGCGCGCTTCTGGCGTCATCGCGCAGAACATTCTTGTACTCGTCGCACTGGATCGACGTCCAGTCGACGCAGGAGGAGAGCATCGCCGCCGTGATCATGAGCAGACAACGCCAAGCCATCTCTCCCCCCTGACTGCTTCGTCCCGGGGCGCTTGCCAGAACCGGTGCCCCTTCAATGTGCGAGAACCACTTCACCGCGCATGTAATGGGTAAACAGGATGACTCCGCGCCTGCGCTCGCACATCATTTACCCGGAGGTAGCGATTCGCTCCAACGGACAATATCGCCTTGCTCGACGATTCTCTCGACCTTGACGACCTTGTTGCCCTTCGCTTTGATCAGCGAATAGCAGTTCAGATCGAAGTGGACATCGGTGCGCAGCTTGAAGTCTTCCTTGCCGCAAAACGAGCTGACCATTATGGAATACGTGTGCTCATCCTCCGAATCGCGGGTCAGTCTGGCCGTGTTTGGAATCACCTGACCGGAAGGCGCGGCCTCCGACTCGCTCAGGTGGAACTTTCGTCGAAATACGCCGATATCGAAGCTGCAGCGATCAGCCGGATCACAACGGATATCCAACCGATCTCCATTGTCATACAGGATCTTCACGAGGCTCGGCTTATCGGAGATGGATGGCGTGGCCACTGCCATACCCGAGAACACCACACATATGCCTGCAACCGGGACAATGCGAGAGATTCGTCGACATGACCTACTTTCCATAATCCACCTCCGTCCCGTTAATCAGCCAACTCAACCCCCTTTCGGGATGTACGCACCATACTGAGTCCACGAATCTCCTGCTATTGCATCGACTACATCTCTGTATCCGAATGCGGCCCCTGTACTCATAGTGGTTGTCGTCTACGCTTGAGAGAGCCAGACCGTAGGGTGGGCCCCCGGCCCACCGCTTCCACGACGACTCGCGTGGTGGGCTTGAGCCCATCCTACGCAAGCAGACCGTCGGGTGGGCGGGGTGACGGCCTTGCGGCGACGCGCATGGCGGTGCCGGCGCCTGCGTTGCGACTTGGAGGCGCAGCGATGCGGGATCGAGCGGCATCGATGCGCGTGGGAGGCGCGCGCGTGCGACTTCGAGGCGCAACGGTGCGGGTCGGGGAGCGCAGCGTCGGGGGTTGGAGTCGCAAGCCTGCGCCGCGGAGGCGCAATGGTGCGGCTCGAAGTCGCAACGATGGGGCCTGAAGTCGCGACGATGCCGCTCGAAGTCGCAGCGATGGGGGTTCGAAGTCGCAATGGTGCGGCTCGAAGTCGCGGCGATGGGGCTTGAAGTCGTAACGACGGGACTCGAAGTCGCAACGATGCCGCTCGAAGTCGCAGCGATGGAGCTCGAAGTCGCAACGATGCCACTCGAAGTCGCAGCGGTGCGCGGTGGGAGGCGCATGCATGCGGCTTGAAGCGGGATCGATGCGCCTCGGGAGCGGGTCGGAAGGCCGCGGAGGCGCATCGTGGGACGGCGGTGCGAAAGCGCCCGCCTCGCCCCGCGCGGCGGGAGCCCGGCGACGCGGTCCCGCGTCGGGCGCGAGGCGCGGGATCGAGGCCCGCGTGCGCAGGAGGCACGGCGACGCCATGCGCCGCCGCCCCCGCCCCGCGTCAGTCGTCGTCCCGCGGCACGTCGGTGCGTCCGCGCACGCCGCTGTGGTGCACGTCGCCCGAACCCTTGCTGCGCACGCTGAAGTTGCCGCCGACGTCGGACACGCCGATGTCGCCGGAGCCGAGCGAGTCGACGCTGACGTCGCGATCGACGTGGCTGATCGTGACGTCGCCGGAGCCGACGCTGCCGATGACGACGCCGCCGCCGACGTTGTCGAGGCGCACGTCGCCCGAACCGACGCGATCGACGCGGACGTCGCCGCGCACGTCGCGCAGGATGAGGTCGCCCGACGAGGCGCCGCGCACCTCGACGCTGCCGATGTCGGTGCCTTCGACGTCGCCCGAGCTCAGCTTGAGATCGAACACGCCCGCGATGTGGTCGGCCGTGAGGTCG
The DNA here is from genome assembly GCF_036518555.1 of Dokdonella sp. GTDB lineage: Bacteria > Pseudomonadota > Gammaproteobacteria > Xanthomonadales > Rhodanobacteraceae > Dokdonella_A. The sequence goes on from NZ_DATDMY010000005.1 coordinate 6,452, forward strand.
CCCGAGCTGCCGTCGTAATGCAGCGAGGCGACGTCGCGCACCCTCGCGTCGCCGGAACCGGAGCGCACGTCGACCGCGAGCGCCGCCGGCACGCGGATCTCGAGATCGACGTAGGCGTAGCTCGAGCCGAACCACTGCCAGTGGTGCGAGCGGTCCTGGCGCGGCGTGATCGTCAGGCGGTCGCCGCTGCGCTGCTGGTCGACGCCGAGGTCGGCGAGCCACGCCTGCTCCGAAGCGCACGCGCGACCGCGCACCTCGACCTTCGCGAGCCCGGGTACGCCGACGATTTCGAGGTCGCTCGAGCCGATCGTCGACGCGAGCGTCTTGAGGCCGGCCGCATCGACGTCGAAGTCGTGGCGGGCGGTGAATTTGCAGTCGTTCGCGGCCGCGAACGCAGGGACCAGGGCGAACAGGACGAGGGACAGGCGGCGCATGCGGGCGGCTCCGGAGGGGGATTCCGGGCGTGAGATGCGGTCAGGGACGCGAAGGTTTAAGGCGCATGCGCTAGCCTGTGGCGAGGCCACCCAGGGGACCCCGCGATGCCCAGCCCGTTCGGCACCGAGCTGCCGCTGATCCAGGCGCCGATGGCCGGCGCGCACGGCAGCGCGCTCGCGCTCGCGGTCTCCAATGCGGGTGGCCTCGGCTCGCTGCCGTGCGCGATGCTGCCGCCGGACGCGCTGCGGCGCGAGCTCGACGCATTGCGCGACGGCACGTCGCGACCGTTCAACCTGAACTTCTTCTGCCATCGCCCGCCGGCACCCGACGACGCACGTGAACGCGCATGGCGCGACGCGCTCGCGCCGTATTACCGCGAGGCCGGGCTCGATCCCGACGCCGTGCCCGCGGCCGTCTCGCGCGTGCCGTTCGACGCGCGCACCGCGCACCTCGTCGAGGCGTACCGGCCTGCGGTCGTGAGCTTCCATTTCGGCCTGCCCGCACCCGACCTGCTCGCGCAAGTGAAGGCGTGGGGATCGGTCGTGATCGCGTCGGCGACGACGCTCGCCGAGGCGCTGTGGCTCGAGGCGCGCGGCGTCGACGCCGTGATCGCGCAGGGGCTCGAGGCCGGCGGCCATCGCGGCCATTTCCTGTCCGACGACGTCACGCGACAGGCCGGCACGTTCGTGCTGTTGCCGCAGCTCGTGCGCGCGCTGCGCGTGCCAGTGGTCGCCGCAGGCGGCATCGCGGACGCGCGCGGCGTCGCCGCGGCCTTCGCGCTCGGCGCAAGCGCGGTGCAGGTCGGCACGAGCTATCTCCTGTGCGCCGAGGCGACCACGCACGCGGCGCATCGCGCGGCGCTGCGCAGCGACGTCGCCGCACACACGGCGCTCACGAACCTGTTCAGCGGCGGCCTCGCGCGCGGGATCGTCAACCGTCTCATGCGCGAACTCGGTCCGGTCAGTCCGCTTGCACCACCGTTCCCGCTCGCGGCGGCCGCGATCGCGCCGCTGCGCGCGTACGCGGAGCGTGCGGGCCGCGGCGATTTCTCGCCGCTGTGGGCCGGGCAGAACACGAGCGGTTGCCGCGAAACCGGCGCCGCCGCGCTCACGCGCGAACTCGCCGGTGCGTGACGGCGGCGTCCCGCCGCCCTCACGCCGTCGATAGGGGACCGGCTCGATCTCGCACGGCGCGTTCGCCGTCGCGCGCGCTCAGCCGGCCGGCAGGCGCTGCAGCAGTGCGAACGGGTCGAAGCGCGCGTCGACGCCCGATGCGAGCACGCCGATCGAGCGGATCTGGAAATCGTCCTCGATGCGGAAGATCGTTTCGCCGAACGCGATCGTGAGCTGGCCCGGCGTGTCGGTGAGGATCTTGAGATCGACCGGTTCGCCGAGCGGCAGGTCGACCTTGAACGGGGCGCGCGGCAGGTCCGCGCCGCGCCATAGCTCCGGCGAAACCCGCTGCGTTGCGCGATCGACGGCGAGGATGATCGACAGCTGCCGTCGCCGTCCCTCGTCGCGTGCACCGTAGAGATCGATGCGCGCGATCGAAGCCCATTTGCCGCTGCGCTTGCCCTTCGCGGCCTTCACGCGGATCGTCGTCGCGAGGCCGTCGAAGCGCGGGAGGCCGGTGCGTTCCCATTCGCTGTACTGGCCGGCTTCGCCGCCGAGGTCGAAGCGATAGCGCTCGGCGGGCGTGAACTGCGCGAGCACGCTCGTCGCCTCGCCCTGCACGCGCGTCGGCGGCAACTCCTGCGGCGGTGCCGCGAGGACGATGGCGAGCAGGATCGAGGATGTCGTGAACATCGTGCCTCCGTCGGGGCGGCGGGCCGGCCGGTCGGTCGCCGTGCGTCCGGCCGACCGATGCGGATGTTGCCTCGTCCGGGACGTCGGCGGAACCCCTTTCGCGGTCGCATGATCCCTCGCTCATCCGCATTGCGTATGTCCAGGCAACCCAGGAGGACATCGCCATGCGCACTGCACTGCTGCTCGCCGCCCTCGCGACCGCCATCGCGACCGCATCCGCCGCCGACGGCGCGCTCGATGCGACGTTCGGCACCGATGCCGAGTTTCCCGGCTTCGGCTTCTATCTGAATCCGTACGGCACCGGCCTGACCGCGGGCGCGCAGACAGTGCGTCGCGCGCCGAACGGGCAGCTCTACCTGTTCGGTTCGATGAAGGACGCGCAGGACGACTGGCGCATGAGCATCCAGCGCCTCGACGCGGATGGCTATCCCGACTACGCGTTCGGCGATTTCGGCCTGCGCACGTACCAGGCGCCGTGCCCGGGCGCGTTCGCGACCGACGCGCAGATCGACGCACAGGGACGGCTCTGGGTCGGCTTCGCCGGTTGCCCGGACATGACGATCTACCGCTTCACGCCCGCAGGCGATCTCGACACGAGCCTGCTCGGCAGTGGCGTACTCACGATCGCGTACGACCTCGGCGACGACAACGAGGACGAGGTGCGCGAACTCGCGATCGACGCGCAAGGCGGCGTCATCGTCGCCGGCTTCGCCGCGGCGACACCGAGCCGCCATCTCGCGGTCGCCCACTACACGAGCGACGGCGCGCCGGTGCCCGGCTTCGGGGTCGACGGCAAGGTCGACGTCGACGTGCAGAATGTGATGAATGCCGTGCGCGGGCTGCATCTCATGCGCGACGGCCGCATCGTCGTCACCGGCCGCTACGCGCCCAATCCGCTCGCGGGCACGCAGGCGGTCGTCCGCCTGCAGGCGAACGGCGCGGTCGACGCGGGGTTCGGCAACTACGCGCCCGGCATCGCGCATGCGGACCTCGGCCAGCTCGCCGGCAACCTCGACAAGCGCGTGATGAGCGAAGGCTCGCTGCTCGGCGCGGACGGTTCGGTGCTGCAGGTCGGTACGTCCTACGGCTACGGCAGCGCGCACTCCTACTACGACATCGTGCTCGTCAAATGGAAGCCCGACGGCCAGCTCGATACCTCGATCGGCCCCTTCGGCACGCGCACCTATGCGCTCGACTTCGCGGGCGCCGCCCCCGCCGACGATCAGGACAACTTCGATCGCGCGTTTGCGCTGGTGCGCCAGGGCGACGGCAAGATCGTCATCCTCGGCGAGAGCCGCGCGGACGCGGCGCCGATCGGTGCCACGCTCGTGCGCCTCACGCCGTCGCTCGACCTCGACCCGACCTTCGGCGACGGCGGCAAGGCGCGCTACCTCGCGCCGATCGCGACCGACGGGCACCACTGCACGTACGCCGTGAATCCGCTGATCGAGCCGGGCCGGATCGTCGCGGGCGTGCAGGCGTGCATCGGCAACGGAGCGGTTGCGCAGGCGACGTTGGGCGTCGAGAACGACCTCCTGTTCGCCGACGGCCTCGACTGAGCCCGCTCCGCGTCGGCTCGACGGATCGACCCCGTCGATCGTGGAGTCGAAGTACTGCACGAGGCCCCCGCCGGCGCCATGCGCCGGGTTCGCATGGTTCGCGCGCACCGGAACGTGGCGCCGGCCACGCGACGGCGGCGCGAGCAGGATCCGGTAGCCGTCACTCGCCGCGGAGCGCGTGCGTGCTTCGACGCCCACGCGCGAACTACGCGGGTGAGCCGGGCGAGTTCGTGCGCGGAAACGCTTCGCATCGGGCACGTCGCTGTGCGCACGTCGTCGCACGCGGAGGAATACGGCAGATGTCCCGGGTCACCACGCACGGCACGGCCCGGAGACGCGATGCACCGAGCCGTGATCTCGCGTGCGTGCCGCGCGCGCTTCGATCCTCAGGCGCGCGCCCGGATGGAGCGGCTGCCGCCGTCCATCACGGCCCCTTCGGCTTGATGCGCCCGTTCTCGACCAGCCAGAGCTGGCCGCCGGTGGAGACCATGATCGGCTTCGGATGGGTGAGGCTGAGGAAGACGTCCATCGGCACCGGCAAGTCCCCCTGCGGACGATCCTCGAGCCTGACGTAGAGTTCGGCGTCGCTGTCGGCCATGCTGATGCATTGTTTCGAGAACGCTTCACTCGACTCGAGCCGCGTGCCGTCGGCGGATACGTCGAAACGCAGCAGCGGGCCGAGCGGGATCACCTTGGAGCGATTCGATTCCGGGTACAGGTAGACCTGCCAGCGCTGGTCCGCACCCGCAAGGATCACCGTGCCGAAAGCGGCGCCGCACAGTTCGTCGGCGTTCGCGAGCGCGGTCTGGCGCGCACGGTACATCGCCACCTCGGTCGCGTCAGGCGCGCGCGCCGGCCTCGACGTCACCTGCGGCGGCAGCCCCTTGCCGGGCAGCGGCAGCAACACGTCCGCTTCGACGTGCGCGACGGCGTCGGCATCCTCGACGAACAGGCTCGCCCGCGTGCCCTGGGGCAGCTCGGTGACGATCCAGCCGCCGACATCGGGCAGCGGCATCGCGATGCCCTGCGCGGCGAGCGCATCACGCGCGCGCTGCGCGGCCTGGTCCTGGCGGTAGATCGCGCGCCCGTCGGCCTCGATGCGCGCGATCGCGGACATGTCCGCGGTCGATGCCGCGCGCGGCACGAGCGGCGCGTTCGTGGGGCGTGGCGCGGACGCACATCCGGCGAATGCGGCGAGCGCGATGACCAGCGTGGATTGGACACGCACGCGACACCTCCCTGCCATCATCGAGTGCAGCATAGGTCGCTCGCGACCGCGGGTCGAGACGACCGCGAGCGCCGAGCGCCGAGCGCAGCGGGCAGCGTACACGCGTCCGGCCCCGCACGCGGTGCACGCGTTGCGCATTGCGAGAGGCGGCCGCGCGGATGCGCGGCGGCGCCCGATTCCGCCGGCGCGGCGGCGTCGCCCGCACGACCCCGCGATCGGCGTGGCCGGGTCGCGGCGGTTCGGCGCGGAGCACGCACGCCGCTATCATGCGGCGCATGACGCACGATACGACCGCGCTCAACCGCAAGCGCCATCGCTTCGACGGCGTGGCCGAGGTCTGGCTGTTCGGCTACGGCTCGCTGATCTGGAAGGCGGATTTCCCGTTCATCGAGCGCCGCCCTGCGCGCCTGCGCGGCTGGTCACGGCGCTTCTGGCAGGGTTCGCACGACCATCGCGGCACGCCGGACGCGCCGGGACGCGTCCTCACGCTCGCGCGGGAGCCCGGCGCGACGTGCTTCGGCATCGCCTACCTCGTCACGCCGGCCGTGTTCGATGCGCTCGACCATCGCGAGAAGAACGGCTACCTGCGCCATCTCGAAACGCTCGAGTTCGACGACGGCCGCTGTGTCGACGGCCTCGTGTACATCGCCGACGAACACAATGCCGCCTGGCTCGGGCCCGCACCCGATGCGGCGATCGCCGGGCAGATCGCCGCCGCGCACGGGCCGAGCGGCGCGAACCGCGACTACGTGCTGCACCTCGCCGATGCGCTGCGCGCGCACGGTGCGGAGGATGCGCACGTGTTCGCAATCGAGTGCGAGTTGCGTCGCATCGTGGCCTGACCGCACTCGACACCCGTCGAGCGCGATCGTACTCGGGCGGCGCACTCCTCGCACACCCGAACCGCGCCCGCGTGTGGCAGCGCGCAGGCGCGGATCTCAGTACTTCGCGACGAACAGGTTGTAGCCGCCGCAGTCGAACGGCGGGCTCTGCGATAGCGAATCGACGACCAGGTAGTACGCGGCGGATCGCGCCCCGACGATCATCGATTCGGAAGCGCCGGCCCCGAAGCTGTCGGCGGCGTCGAAGCAGGTCGGCGTCACGCCGCACTGGCCGCACGCGAACAGGGCCGGGTCGTAGCCCGGGTTCGGTTGCAGGATGAAACGCAGCGCGGGCGTCGCGCCGTAGCGCACGCGATAGCCGTATACGCGATAGACGATGTCGCGACCGGGCGCATAGATCGCGCCGCCGTCGTAATAGGAAATGTTGTCGGATGACATGCAGCTGTCGGCATAGCCCGCATACGGCAGCAGCTGCGTGCCGATCTGGATCGGCGATGCGCAGGTCTGCGCGAACGCGGGCGTGCCGACGAGCGCGGCGAGTGCGCCGGCGAGGACGATTCTGAATCTCATGGCCGTTCTCCGTCCTGAACGGGCCGCCCACGCGGCCCTCCACTCTGGAAACGGAAAACGCCCGCGTAATCGACATTCGCGCGGCGCCCGCGGCTGCACAGGCGCGGAGACGCAGCCATTGCGCAGCGCGGTCGCGCGCTAGGCGGCGCAGCGCGGCGCGGACGCGAGCGGCGTGCGCGACTCGCCGAAACGCGCCTCGACATAGGCGCGAATGTCGTCGGCGATCGCGTCGAGGGCCGCTTTCGGGGAATAGACGCCGACGATGTCGTCGACATCGATCTCGTCGAGCATTTCGCCGAGCGCTCGCGCGGGAACGCACTTGAGCGAGCGGCGCTCGTCGACGTAGAGCGCGAGCGGACGGTCGCGCATGCAACCGAGCACGGTCGATGCAAGGGTCGCCGGTTCGTACTGCGCGGGGCCGATGTCGAGGCTCTCCGACGCCTGCAGGTCATGGTCGCTCATGGGAATCCCGCGTTCGTGCGGACTCCGGTGCATGATCGACCCCGCCGCTGAATCGACGATGACGGGGACCGACGCGCGTGCCGCGGGTTCACGGTCACGCCGACTCGGCACGCTGCTTGCGGAAACGTTCGAGCGATTCGCGCAACGCCTCGGAACGATCGCGCAGCGCCTTCAGCTTGCTGCGCGTATGGATCACCTTCTCGACGAGCTCGGCGCGGTCGCGCAGTTCCTCGTCGGTCATCGGCATCCCGAGCGGCTTGAGCGCCGCGGTTGCATCCTGGGTGCGCTTCAAGGCTTCGATCGCGCGAATCGCGTTACGCAGGTTCGAGTTGACGCTCATGCGCGGCATTCTCCCGTCGGCTTCGTGGCATTCGCGGGGGAAGCGACCGCGAACAGGGACAGGCTAGCGGCTCGACCTGAATGCCAAGCGACCACGTGCGAGCTGAACGAGTGCGTGCGCACTGCGTCACGGAATGATCGCGCGCGGATCGGGCCCACGCCGAGGCGCACGATTCATCGTGCCGTCAACGCGGCTCCGCTATCGTCCCGAGTCCTCCCCGCCGCACTCTGGAGGCGCCGTGCACGACTGGCTCACCTTAGCCGAGCGCAACGACTGGATCGACCTCGCCGCCGGTGTCGGCATGCGCCTCGTCGGCGCGCTCGTGCTGCTGTTCGCCGGCATGAAGATCGTCGGCTGGATTGCCGACGCCGCAGGCCGCGCGCTGGCTCGCACCCGCATCGAGCCGACCGCCGCGCTGTTCCTCGCGCGCGTCGCGCAGACCGGCCTGCAGATCGTGCTGTTGCTCGCGGTCGTGCAACTGCTCGGCGTGCCGATGACCTCGATGCTCGCGGTCCTCGGCGCGGCGGGTCTCGCGATCGGTCTCGCACTCAAGGATTCCCTCTCCAACATCGCGTCCGGCGTGATGCTGGTCGCGTTGCGTCCGTTCCGCGTCGGCGACATCGTGACGATCCACGGCGTGACGGGCAGCGTCGAGTTCATCAACATCTTCCAGACGCGACTGCGCGGCGCGGACAACCAGACCGTGACGTTGCCGAACGCGCTGATCACCGCCGATTCGATCGTCAACCTCACGCCCGACACGCGGCGCCGGGTCGAGCTCGTGCTCGGCATCGGCTACGACGACGACATCGATCGCGCACGCGCGATCGTGATGGAGATCCTCACTTCGGATCCGCGCATCCTCGGCGAACCCGCGCCCGACGTGCTCGTCTACGAACTCGCCGACAGCAGCGTCAAGCTCGGCATCCGCTGCCATGTCGCCAACGCGGACTGGTTCGCGGTGAAGTGCGACCTGACCGAGCGCATCAAGAAGGCGTTCGACGCGGCGGGCATCACGATCCCGTATCCGCAACGCGACACGCACGTGTACACGCACGACGCGCGCACCCCCGCCGCCGCGCGCGCGCCGGAGGCCGCCCGCGCGCACTGAGGCGGCGCGCGAATCGCGCGTCGCGGAGCGGCGACCATGACTGGATCGGCCAGTCCAGCGTCGCGCTGCCGCCGGGAACGCTGCCCGGCGATCCGCTGTTCGCGGCGTTCGCCGGCTGGAGGCCGACGATGTCGATGCCGGATCGGCGCGCAGGTGGACATCGGCGCCGTCGAGTACGGCAGCGCCGATGCGCTCTACGGCGACGGCTTCGAGACGCCGACCGTCAGCGGCCATCCTCGTGAGCGCGCGCGTCGCGCGCACGTCGAAGCGCAGCGCGGGGTCAGTGCCGCTGGCGATGGATCGCGCGGCTGTTGCGATGTTCGGCGCGATTGAGCCGGCGCGTCTCGCCCGCGGTCAGGTGGCCGCCGTGGCGCGCCTCGGCGACGCTCGC
>NZ_DATDMY010000006.1:0-9788 GCF_036518555.1 Dokdonella sp.
GGCCGCGAGCCGCCCATGCGCCTGACGCCGCGCCCGCGGGCCGCGCTGCGGCGCTCACCGACCGTCGCGGGAACGCGGGCGCTCGCGTCTCGATGCCTGCCATGCACGTCCTCGATTCGCTCCGAACGGCGTTGTTCGCGGACGGGGCCGGCGACGGCGACGGGGAGTACGACATGAACGGCGCATCCGGTTCACGGATCCACTTCCACATATCTTGGGTCGCGCGGGCGACGATCGTCGCGGCGACCGCATTCGGCAGTCGCGCGGCGCTGGCCATGCTGACCGTCGGCCCCGCATCCGACGGCGCCTGCCAGTACCACGACCTCGGTGCCGCGGTGGCGGCTGCAGCGCAGTCACCCGGCTTCGATCTGATCGCGGTGTCCGGCGGCCCATGGACCGCGCAAACGTCGATCGTCGACCACGATCCCGACGGCCTCACGATCGAGGGCGGCTACGCCAACTGCAGCGCCGGCCTCTCGAGCGGGCGCACGACGCTCGACGGCGCCGGCGCGCAGCCCGCGGGACCGCTGTTCGTGCACAGCGGCAACGGCCCGCTGACCTTGCGCCACCTGGTGCTGCAGAACGCGGCGGGCGGCATCCAGTCGGTCGTTGCCGGTCCGCTCACGCTCGCCGATGTGATCGTCTACTCCAATCACGCCGACTACGGCGGCGGCCTGTTCGTCAGCGGCAACGACATCTTCCGCCCGCAGCTCAACCTCATCGGCAGCAGCATCAACAGCAACAGCGCGACCGTCAACGGCGGCGGGCTCTACCTCAACCGCGTCGACGTCTCGATCACGGGCGGCAGCAACATCGTCGGCAACATCGCCCAGGGCGGCGCCGGCACGAGCGACGGCGGCGGCATCTACGCGATCGACTCGAACATCGTCTTCAACGACCACTCCGTCGCGTCGATCCCGACGATCGGCAACAACTACGCGCAACGCAACGGCGGCGGCGTGTACTTCTCGACGACGCGCGCGGGCGCCTACGAGATCCTGCTGTGGAACGACCTCGCCAATGCGCCGATCGTCGTCGACCACAATGCCGCGCAGAACCAGGGCGGCGCCTTCTACCTGTCGTCGATCGCGAGCGGGCCACAGATCTTCTCGTTCGCGGGCCTCGAGAACGTGCAGGTCACGAACAACGAATCGTACGAGGGCGCGGCGTTCTACGCGTTCTCGAGCGGCGCATCGGCGTCGGTCGGCACGCTCGTGCAGATGGGGCAGTCGATGCCGGGCGACGCGATCCCCGCGTGCAGCCGCGGCATCGCCTGCAACACGATCGACGACAACCACGCGGTCGGCGGGTCGGTCGTGCAGATGAGCTCGGCAGGGGACTCCGGGCATTCGAGCTTCATCCTTCATCGCGGCCGCATGCGCGGCAATCGCGGCGGCGCGCTCGTCGGCGGCAACGGGTACATCGACATCGACAGCAGCCTCGTCGCCGACAACACGATCGACGGCGGCGGCAGCCTCATGTACGACATCTCGGCCGACCTGCTCGTCACGAACTGCACGATCGCGAACAACCTGGTCGCCGGCGGCGACCTGTTCGTCGTCGCGATCCCGCCCGCATCGCTGTCGATCCTGCACAGCCTGCTCGTGCAGCCGTCGACGGCGCCGGTCACCGGCTACGACGCCGGCAACGGCGTCGCCGTGACGGTGCGCGACATCGGCGCGATGAACGTCGGCATCACCGGCACGAACGTGCAGTTCCTGACCGACCCGTTCGTCGACGGCGGCAACGGCGACTACCACATTCGCGACACGTCCTCGGCGGTCGATCGCTGGGGACCGAGCGGCGACCCGAACGACGTGCCGCCGGCGCTCGACCTCGACGGCGCGCTCCGCCCGTACCAGCACAACTCGGCCTCGACACCGTACGACTTCGGTTGCTACGAAGCCGATGCGATCGTCGACCCGATCTTCATCGACGGCTTCGACACCTGAGCCGCGCGACATCCTGACGGCGCCAGCCGGCTCGTCCTCACCTGGAGAAACACCATGCCCAAGTACGTGATCGAACGCGACATCCCCGGCGCAGGCCAGTTGACCCCGCAGGAACTGCACGCGATCTCGCAGAAGTCCTGCGGCGTGCTCGGGCAACTCGGGCCAAGGATCCAGTGGCTGCAGAGCTACGTCACCGGCGACAAGGTCTATTGCGTCTACATCGCACCGTCGGAGGAACTCGTGCGCGAACACGCGCGCCTGGGCGGCTTCCCGGCCAACCGCGTGTCCGAGGTGGTCACGATCATCGATCCGACCACCGCGGAGTGATACGGCGCCTCACGCGTTCGCGCGTGCGGTGAGCGCCTGCGCGACCCATTCGCCGGTTTCGACGCCGCCCTCCATGAAGCCCTGGTTGTCGAATGCGCAGTGCTCGCCGGCGAAGTGCAGGCCGTCGACGGATTCGCCGATCGCGCCGCGCAAGGTCGTCCATTGCCCCGGCGCGAGGCATGCGTAGCTGCCCTTCGTCCACGCATGCGTCGGCCAGTGGAAGCGCGCCTCGCGTGCGCCCGCACGCGCGGCCGCGATGCCGGGCCAGATCGCCTCGAGTTGCGCCGCGGCGGCATCGGCTTGCTGCTTCGGCGTGCCGCTGCCGATCTCGAGGCCATGCCGTCCGCCGACGAAGTTGGTGAGGATGCCCGCGGCGCCCGGCTGCAGGCGGCTCGTCTCCCAGGTCGTCTGCAACGGCAGGTCGCTGTAGCTCGCGCCGCCGCTCGCGTGGCGCGTGCGCCAGACGCGTTCGCCGAAGCCGATCATGAGCTTGGCATTGGTGCCGTAGCGGAGTTCGGCGATCGCCCTGCGCTTGGCCGGCGGCAGGTCGAGGTCGAGCCGCACGTCGCGCAAGGTCGTGAACGGCAGTGCGAGCACGACGCGGTGCGCGCGTCGCTCGAAGGCGCCGGCGCCGCGCCGGAACGACAGCACGTAGCGTCCGTCGCCGTCGCGGCGCAGCGCTTCGAGCACGGCGCCGGTCGTGATCGCGTCGTCGAGCCGCGTCGCGAGCGCATGCGGCACGAGGTCGTTGCCGCCGCGCACGTGGTAGCGCTCGTCGCTCTCGCCGAACACGCGGAATGTCTCGGTGCCGGAATCGATGAAGGTGAGGAAGTTCAGTGCCGACTGCTCGTCGCATTCCAGGCCCATCTCGGTCGTGTAGGCGACCTCGATCAGCGCGCGCAGCCAGCCGTCCGCGCCGTTGCGGTCGAGCCAGTGCGTCAGCGACTCGCGGTCGAGCGCCTCGGCGCCGCCCGGCGCGGCGTAGGTGATCTGCTCGTCGGGCAGGGTCGCCGCATCGCGTTCGATCGAGCGTGCGAGCGGCGCGAACGCGCGCAGGATCTCGGCTTCGGAATAGCGGCGGCCGCCGTGGAACCAGACGTCGCCGTAGGCCGCGGTCGGATCCTCGGCGAGATCGTCGAGTGCGAGGCCGAGTTCCGCCGCGAGCGCACGCATGCGCGCGTGTCCGCTGTCGACGAGCTCGCCGCCGAGTTCGCACACCTGGCCGTCGGCGAAGTGGCCGCGCAGGCTCAGCATGCGCCCCCCGATGCGCTCCTGCGCTTCGTACAGCGCGACGCGAACGCCGGCCTGGCGCAGGCGCCAGGCACAGGTGAGCCCCGCGATGCCGGCGCCGACGACGATGACGTCGTCGACCGCGTCGCCGCGCGGCCGCAATGCCGCGGGCGCGCAGGCCGCGAGCGCGAGGGCCGCGGTGGCGCCGAGCGAATCGCGCAGGAATCGACGCCGCGCTTGATCGACGCGCGCCTCGCGCTCGCGCGCGATCGCTTCATCGATCGGTTCACCCGTGCGCGCGCAGTGCGCGGCGAGCGCGGCACCGCGCCGCAGCAGGTCCACCAAGGCCGTACGTGCCATGCCGCCTCCCCAGGTTGCCGGACCGCGCCAGTATGCACCGCGCGCGCGTCTCCGTGACGGCCCCATCGCCGCCGCCGGCGAAGATCGTGTCCGCCACCGAGGGGGTCGCGACCGCGTCGCCATCGCAATCGACACCGTCGGCAGGACGAAGGTGGCGCCACTGGTCGATCGCATGGAGATCGAATGGGCGACGACCGCACCGGATCGGGTCGGCGCGATCGACGAGCGGGCCGAGCAGCAACCGGATCGCGACACGTCGACGTCGTGGTCCGTCGCCCGCGGCTGGCACGTGTGCGTGGGCGATTCGACGTTGCCGACCGCGTGGAACACCGCACCGCGGGCAGGGAGGCGACCGCACCGTAGGGTCCCGACGCGCCACCCCGAACGCGGCGCGCCGTCGGCTCAGTCCGCGCCGAGTTGCCGCGCGAGCATGCGCGCCTCGCGCAGGCGCCGCGCATGTTCCGGCGCCTGCAGGCGGCCGATCGCCTGCGCGACGTCGGCGCGCGCACCACCGATGTCGCCGCCTTCGCGGCGCACGCGGCTGCGCACGAGGTAGACGAGGCCGAGCATCGGCTCGACCGTCTCGTCGCCGCTGCGTTCGAGCGTCGCTCGCGCCTGCTCGACGAGATCGCCGGCCTCGCGCCGCAGCGCCGGGTCGTCCGTCGCGACGAGGCTCGCCGCGAGTTCGGCGCGCGCCTGCGCCACTTCGGCGTGATCCGGCCCGTACGCCTTCTCGATCAGCACGACCGCGCGGCGTTGAGCAGCGATCGCGTCGGGCAGACGATGCTGCGCCTGGCGCAGGCCGCCGATCACGCTGTTGACGTAGGCGGCCTCGTACGAATCGTCCTTCGAGAGCTTCGCCATCGCCGCGACGGCCTGTGTCGCGAGCGCATCGGCTTCATCGAAGCGGCCGAGTTCACCGAGCACGCTCACGACTTCGAGCGCGGTCAGCCACGTGTACACGCTGTCGCCGGTGACGGCGCGGAACGCCTCGAACGAAGCGCGGTAGCGTTGCGCGGCGAGCTCGGGCCGTCCCTGCGCGCGCGCGAGGTTGCCGTGGAACTGCAGCGCCTGCGCGTACTGCCCGCCCGGCGATTTCGAGAGGATGCCGATCGCTTCCGCCAGCGAAGCGTCGGCCGCGTCGAGGCGTCCCATGCGCCGCTGCAGGTCGCCGAGGCGGATCAGCGTGCCGCCGAGGATCACGTGGTCGTGCGGCAGCTGCACGCGCTCGATGCGTACGGCCGCCTCGTACTCGGGCAACGCCTGGTCGTACTTGCGCTGCACGCGCAGGGTGTCGCCGATCGACATGTGCAGGACCGCGGCGCGCGCGTTGTCGGCTCCGCCCGCCGCCTCGACGATGCCGATCGCCTCGCGCAGCACCGCGAGCGCATCCGCGAAGCGCGCGCCTTCGTGCAGCACCTTGCCGAGCAGCGCCAGGCTGCCCACGAGCTCCATGCTGCGCGGCCCGTGCAGCGCGCGCGTGATGTCGATCGCATCGCGCGCGAGGCGCTCGGCCTCGTCGATGTTGCCCTGGATCAGCTGGATTTTCGATGCGATCGATTCCGCCTGGGCCATGCGCGCGCCGCGTGCCGCGCCGAGGTCGCGCAGGCGTGCGATCGCTGCGTCGACGAGCGGCGTCGCGGCCTTGACATCGCCGGAGGCGTACAGGCCGTCGGCATACGCGACCTGCGCTTCGGTCGCAGCGAGACTGTCCGCCCCTCCCAGGCGCCGCTGCATGTCCCACGCCCGCGCGAGCGTCGCGACGCCGGCCTTGCCGTCGTCGAGGTTGATCTGGATCTCGCCGAGGTCGCGCAGCAGCTCCGCCTGCAGGTCGGGCTCCGCGCCGAGCGTCGCGTCGATCTGCGCGATGCCGTCGCCGATCAGCTGCGAGGCGGTGCGCGCCTGCGCCTTCGCGCGGCTGACCGGGTCCTGTTCGCGGAACAGGGTCAGCATGAAGTCCTTGACCCGTTCGGCGCGCGCGAGCTGCCGTTCGGCGTGGGTGCGTTCCGCATCCGCCCGACGCGCCTCGGCGCGCGCGACCTGCGCCTGCCATACCGCGATGCCGAGGCCCGCGAGCAGCGCGGCGACGACGACGACCGAGGCGGCGACTCCCGCGCGGTGGCGCCGCACGAAGCGTGCGATGCGATACGACGCCGAATCCGCGCGCGCGGTGATCGGGCGGCGCTCGAGCCAGCGGCGCAGGTCGTCCGCGAACGCGGCCGCGGTCGGGTAGCGACGCGCCGGCTCGCGTTGCAGCGCGGTCGCGACGATGATGTCGAGGTCACCCGCGAGCGCCTGCGCGAGGCGCTTCGCGTCCATGCCCGCTCCGTACAGTGCCTCCACGTCCGCCGCGCCCAGGCGCGCCGCGAGCGTGCTCGCGCGTTCGCTCGTCTCGTGCGCCGCCTCCCGCGCGAGCTGCGCCGGCATGCTGCTGCGCGGGCGCGGCAGCCGACCGACCAGCAGTTCGCACAGCATGAGCCCGAGCGCGTACACGTCGGTCGCCGTGCCGATCGCCTCGCCGAGGATCTGCTCCGGTGCCGCGTACGCGGGCGACAGCACGCGCAGGCCCGTGCCGGTGCGCGTCTGTTCGCCGCTCTCCTCGAGCAGCTTGGCGATGCCGAAGTCGAGCACGTGCGGCGTTCCGCTCCCATCGACGAGCACGTTCGACGGCTTGAGGTCGCGATGCACGACCAGCTGCGCGTGCGCGTAGGCGACCGCGTCGGCGATGCGCGCGACCAGCGCGACGCGCTCGCGCAACGGCAGTCGCCGCTCATTCGCGAACTCGGTCAGCGCGCGACCCTCGACATGCTCCATCACGTAGTACGGGCGGCCGTCGTCGGCGACGCCGCCGTCCAGCAGGCACACGATGTGCGCATGCGCGAGCCGCGCAAGGATGCGTCGCTCGCGCAGGAAGCGCTGCACCACGGCCGCGCTGTCCATGCCGCGCTTGATCAGCTTGATCGCGACGCGCTGTGCGTAACTGCCGTCGCTGCGTTCGGCGAGGAAGACGACGCCCATGCCGCCCTCGCCGAGCGGCTGCAGCACGCGGTACGGCCCGATGCGACCACTGTCGGGCGCGGCCGCGCCTGCGCCGCCCGGCAGGCCGCGCACCGCCTGGGCGAGGCCTGCATCGAGCACGCCGTGTTCGAGGGCGTCGGCCGCGAGCAGCGTGCGCAGGTCCTCGGCCGCCGGTGGATCCTCCGCGGCGATCGCGGCGAGGCGTGCCGCGCGCATCGGCGGCACGAGGTCGGCCAGCTCGTCGAACCAGGCGGCGACGCGCGCCCAGCGTGCGGCATCATGAGGCATCGTCGTCTCCAGCCGTGGGTCGCATGCGCCGCGCGAGATCGCGCTGCGCGCGCTCGATGCCGGCGAGCTCGGGCGCCGCATCCTTGCGCGCGGCGGGCAATGCACGCTCGAGCAGTGACGCCGCTTCGGCGAACGAGGCCGCTTCGCCGGACGCGACGAGGTCGAGCGCGAGCTCGTAGTCCGATTGCCACGCGTCGCGCGAATCGGCGTCGTAGAGCGCGAGCGCGAGTTCATGCCAGCGCCGGTGCGCCTTCATCGCGGTCGCGAGGTCACCGCTCGCACGCGCGATCGCACCCTGCGCGCGCAGCGGGCGGATGTACTCCGGCGCCGCCGCATCGCCCTTCTCGGCGGCGATCCCCGCGAGCGCGGCCTCGACCGCGGCGCGCGAGCCGTCGAGGTCGCCCAGCAGGAACATCACGTAACCCGCGTCGGCGCGCGCGCGCCAGCGCTGGATGTCGTGCGGCATGTCGGCCACGCGGTACAGTCGCTCGGCCTCGCCGAGTTCTGACAGCGCTTCGGCGTAGCGTCCCTGTTCCTCGAGCGCGCGCCCGAGGTAGCGGTGGCCGTGCGCATGCATGTAGTCGCTGTCCGGCGCGCGCAGGGCCGCGCGGAAGTCCTGCTCGGCTTCGGCGAGGCGCTGCTGGCCGAGGCGCAGGATGCCGCGCGAGAAGACCACGCGCGAATAGGGTCGCGAATCGGCGCCGTAGAGCTTCCCGTAGCAGGCGAGCGCCCGGCTGAAGAGGGGTTCGGCGTCGCTCGCGCGGCCGACGCGATCGAGCAGGCCCGCGTAGTTGCGTTCCGCCTCGCACACGCGCGGATCGTGGGCCCCGCGCGCCCGCGCCAGGATCGGCAACGCGACCGCGTACTCGCGCAGGCCCTCGTCGTAAAGGCCGCCTTCCTCGAGCATCAGCGCAAGCGCGAGGCGATGGTCGGCCACCGCCGGCGCGTCGTCGCCGAGGCGGCGCCGCGCGGCTTCGACGACCGTGCGCTCGAGCGCGATCGCGGCTTCGGAGGACTGTGTCACGTTGACGACGTAGGCAAGCTTCTCGCGCAGGGTTTCCACCCGTTCGGGCGGCGGGTCCGGGCTCGCTTCGAGGATCGCGAGCGCGCTGCGGAAATCGCGCTCCGCCTCCGGATTGCGGTCGGCGTCGTTGTAGATCGCGCCGCGCACGAGGTACGCGTAGACGAGGCGGTCGTCGGTCGGCGCGACGCTCCTCACGAGCATCGCGTGCGCCTGCTCGGCGGTCGCGACGGCCTCGCCCCAGGCGCCGAGGTTGCCCTGGATCTCGGCGATCGTCATGAGCAGTTCGCCGCGCGTCGCGTCGTCCGCCGTCATCGTCGTCTCGAGCGCGGCGCGGCCGCGGCGGAGGATTTCCGCCGCGCTGAGTTCCTCGCCTTTCGACAGCGAAGGGTCGTTCTGCTGGAAGATCGAGACGAGCAACTCCTTCACGCGCTCCGCGCGCTCGGCCTGGGCGTGCGCGAGGATGGCCTGCTCGCGCGCGACGCGCGCCTGCCAGATCGCGATGCCGAGGCCGGCGACGAGCGAGACGGCGACGAGCGCGGCCGCGGCGACGCCGATCCGGTGCCGTCGCACGAAGCGTGCGACGCGGTACGACGCCGAATCCGCGCGCGCGGTGATCGGGCGACGCGCGAGCCAGCGGCGCAGGTCGTCGGCGAACGCAGCCGCGGTCGGATAGCGGCGCGCGGGATCGCGCTGCAGAGCGGTCGCGACGATGATGTCGAGGTCGCCCGCGAGCGCCTGCGCGACGCGCTTCGCGTCGACGCCCGCGCCGTACAGGGCATCGACGTCCGCCGGGGTCAGGCGCCCCGCCAGCGTGCTCGCGCGCTCGTTCGTCTCGTGCGTCGCCTCCTGCGCGAGCTGCGCCGGCGCGCTGCTGCGCCGACGCGGCAACCGACCCACCAGCAGTTCGCACAGCATGAGCCCGAGCGCATACACGTCGGTCGCGGTACCGATCGCCTCGCCGAGAATCTGCTCCGGCGCCGCGTACGCGGGCGACAGCACGCGCAGGCCCGTGCCCGTGCGTGTCTGCTCGCCGCTCTCCTCGAGCAGCTTGGCGATACCGAAATCGAGCACGCGCGGTTCCCCGCTCGCGTCGACGAGCACGTTCGACGGCTTGAGGTCGCGGTGCACGACGAGCTGCGCGTGGGCGTAGGCGACCGCTTCGGCGACCTTCGCGAGCAGCGCGACGCGCGCGACGACGTCGAGCCGGTGCCGTGACGCGTGGCCCGTCAGCGGCTCGCCGTCGACGTGGTCCATCACGTAGAACGGGCGGCCGTCCGCGCTCATCCCGCCGTCGAGCAGGCGCACGACGTGCGGATGGTGCAGGCGTGCGAGGATGCGCCGCTCCTGCAGGAAACGGCGCAGGATCGCGTGCGTGTCCATGCCGCGCTTGAGCACCTTGACCGCGACGCGCTGCTCGAACGCACCGTCGCCGCGCTCGCCGAGCCAGACCACGCCCATGCCGCCCTCGCCGATCGGATGCAGCAGGCGATAGGCGCCCGCGCGACGGTCGGCCGGCGCGCCGTCGGCGAGCAGGTCGGGCAGCGCGCGCGGTGCGCCCGCGTCGAGTACGCCGTCGCGCGCGTCGGCGT
>NZ_DATDMY010000007.1:0-8134 GCF_036518555.1 Dokdonella sp.
GCCGGATCGAGGTTCCCCTGCAGGGCGACGCGTGCGCCGACGCGTGCGCGTGCCTCGGCGAGGTCGATCGTCCAGTCGACGCCGAGCGCGTCGCAGCCGGTGTCCGCGAGCGCTTCGAGATGGCCGTTCGCGCCCTTCGAGAACAGGATCAGCGGCACGTCGCGCGTGGCCGGATCCGCCTTCAGGCGGGCGACGATCGACGCGAGCGGACGCAGCGAGAACGCGCGGAACATCGAAGGGGCGAGCAGCCCGCCCCAGGTGTCGAACACCATCAGCGCCTGTGCGCCCGCCGCGGCCTGCGCCGCGAGGTAGCGCGCGACCGCCTCGGCGAGCGTGTCGAGCAGGTGCCGCATCGTCGCCGCATCTTCGAGCGCGAGCGCCTTCGCGCGCGCGAAACTCGACGAACCGCCGCCCTCGATCATGTAGCACGCGAGCGTCCACGGGCTGCCCGAGAAACCGATCAGCGGCACGCGTTCGTGCAGCTCGCGCCGCACGAGGCGCACCGCGTCGACGACGTAGCGCAGATCGGTCTCCGGATCGGGCACGCCGAGTCGCATGATGTCGGTCGTGCTGCGCAGCGGCCGGGCGAACTTCGGGCCCTCGCCTTCGATGAAGTGCAGGCCCAGGCCCATCGCGTCGGGAATCGTGAGGATGTCGGAAAAGATGATCGCGGCGTCGAGCGGGAAGCGCGCGAGCGGCTGCAGCGTCACCTCGCAGGCGAGCTCGGGTGTCTGCGCCAGGGCGAGGAAGCTGCCTGCGCGTGCGCGCGTGGCGCGGTACTCGGGCAGGTAGCGGCCGGCCTGGCGCATGATCCAGATCGGCGTCATGTCGACGGGTTCGCGCCGCAGCGCGCGCAGGAAACGGTGGTCGGGCGTGGCGGTCGTCATGGTCTGCACAACGGAGGGAGAATGCGGTTCGACCGTCGCATCACCGGGGCGCGCGGCGGACGTGGAAATCCTGCGGCCTGCGCTCAGCGCGCGTGCGGCCCTTCGAAGCCCTGGCTGAACATCACGTGGAAGCCGCGCCGCAGCTGCGCGTCGCGTGCGTTCTCGAACGCGCTCAGGGCCGCGTCGCGCTCGAGGTAGACCTCGCGCTTGCTGCTCGCGCGGCTCCCTTGCTGGCCCCATTCGCGGAACAGCGTCCAGCCGCCGAGCAGGTCCTGCTGCAGCACGAGCTGGTAATAGCGCGGCGCGTCCGTGCCGGCGGGTTTGGTCTGCATGAAGAGGCGCATGGGCGTCGCGGTCAGAGCGTCGTGAATTGTAGCGTCTGCGTCGCGGCAGGCGTTAGGGGCGCAGGCCGGCATCGCAGCCCGCGCCGGGGCGGTTCGTACCCCGGCGATGCAAGTCGTTGATTCGTCGCGCACGGGGCTCGACGGATCGCAGCGGTGCGCGCGGGCGCGCGGGAAAACGCGCGCGGCGCCGGCATGCAGTGGGCATCGGATCGGGTAAGCTGAATGCACACAGACACCCTGGGGAGGGGATCATGGCTCACTCGCGTTCGCTCGGCGCGGCCATCGCCGCCGCCATTGCCGGTATCGGTTTCTCGCATGTCGTCCTGGCCGCGGAGGCCGATCCGCAAGCAGGGTCCGGCGCGCCGGTCGACGACAAGGTGACCGAACTCGAAGGGCTGACCGTGCTCGGCTCGCGTCGCTACGATCGCACGTCGGATACCGAGACGGCGGTGCCCGTGGACGTGCTGCCGATGCAGAAGGCGGCCGAACAGGGCGGCAACTTCGATCTCGCGCAGACCCTGCAGTACACCGCGCCATCGTTCATTTCCGGCCACCAGACCGGTGCCGACAATGCCGACTCGGTCGACTCGGCCGCGCTGCGCGGGCTCGGGTCGGACCAGACCCTCGTGCTCGTCAACGGCAAGCGCCTGCACTCGACCGCGCTCGTGAACCTGTTCGGCGCGCGCAACCGCGGCAATACCGGCACGGACCTCAACACGATCCCGCTGCTCGCGATCGACCGTGTCGAGATCCTGCGCGACGGTGCGGCCGCGCAGTACGGCTCGGACGCGATCGCCGGCGTCATCAACATCGCGTTGAAGCGCCGCAAGGGCTGCGAAGGCGTCGTCGGCTACGGCGAGTATTCGCGCGGAGACGGCGAGAACTGGCTCGCGTCGGGCTACTGCGGCTTCCAGGTCGGCAACGACGGCGTCGTCGCGCTGACCGCCGAGTACCTCGATCGCGGGCGCTCGAACCGCTCCGGGCCGGACAACCCGCGCACGATCGGCGACACCGCGGTCGAGAACGGTACCGTCTATTTCAACGGCGACATCCCGTTCGGCGACGGCATGCACTTCTACTTCGACGGCGGGCTGCAGAACCGCAGCGCGTCGTCGGGCGCGTTCGCGCGCGGCGGCATCGGTTCGGACGACATCCCGTCGCGCAATTCGGCGGCGATGTACCCGGACGGCTTCGTTCCGTTCATCGATCCGTACGTGCAGGACCGCCACGGTACCGCAGGCGTCTGGTGGAACTGGAACGACTGGCGCGTCGACGCCTCGCAGACGTTCGGCTACAACAAGCTCATCGACACGATCCGCCATACCCTCAACGCGTCGATCGCGAACTACGACCTCGAGCACGGCGGCGCCGGCATCAGTCCGACCGAATTCAACGCGGGCGGCTTCTCGTTCAGCCAGGCCACCACGAACCTCGACTTCACGCGCTTCTTCGACGGCTGGCTGCGCGGCGTGAACGTCGCCTTCGGCGGCGAATTCCGCCACGAGAACTACCAGATCTTCGCGGGCGAGCCGGGCTCGTACATCGATGCCGACGGCCCCGGCGGCGGCAACGCGGGCAGCCAGGGCTTCCCCGGCTTCCAGCCGGTCGACGCGACCGACAAGAGCCGCCACAGCTGGGCGGGCTACGTCGACGTCGAGACGAACTGGACCGACCGTTTCATGACCGACCAGGCGCTGCGATACGAGGACTACAGCGACTTCGGCTCGACCACCATCGGCAAGGTCGCGGGTGCGTTCCGCGTCACCGACCAGTTCCTGCTGCGCGCGTCGGCGAGCACCGGTTTCCGCGCGCCGTCGCTGCAGCAGCGCTGGTTCTCCTCGACGTTCACCGACTTCATCAGCGGCGAGCCCGTCGATGTCGTGCTCGCCCCGAACGGCGGGCCGATCGCGCGCGCGGCCGGCATCCCGAACCTCAAGGAGGAGACGTCGCAGAGCGTCACCGCGGGCTTCACCTGGAGGCCGACCGATGCGCTGTCGATCACGCTCGACGGCTACCGCATCGACATCGACGACCGCATCGTGCTGACCGGCTATTTCGACACGTCCGATCCGGACATCGGCGACATCCTGCAGCAGCTCGGCGTCGGCTCGGCGCAGTTCTTCGTCAACTCGGTCGACACCCGCACGCAGGGCTTCGACCTCACGGTCAGCCACGGCATGGATCTCGGGCAGGGGCGCCTCGAGAGCTTCTTCGCCTTCAACCATGGCACGACCAAGGTGCGCAAGGTGCACACGCCGCCGTCGCTGGTCGGGCGCGAGGATTCGCTGCTCGGCGAGCGCGACCGCCTGTTCATCGAAGGCGGCGCACCGCGCTCGAAGGCGACGCTCGGATTCGACTACGCGATCGGCGACTGGGATGCGAACCTCAAGTTCATCTACTTCGGTCGCATGACCCTCGGCACGTTCTCCGGACCGCCGGTACCGAACCAGCACTACGGCGCGGCGACGTCGGCCGACGTGAGCCTCACCTACAGCTTCGACGCCGACACCAAGCTCACCGTCGGCGGCACGAACATCCTCGACAAGTTCCCCACCGCGCAGAATCCGGACGAGACCGACAACGGCTTCAAGTACGAGGCGGTGCAATTCGGCCTCAACGGGGCGGCCTGGTTCGTCCGCCTCGCGCACTCGTTCTGACGCCTGTCGTGCCGCGGGAGCGCGTTCCGGCGCTCCCCGCGGCCACGCCGCCGGCCTGCGACGTCCGACGCGGGACCGCGCCTGCGCCCTTGATGGCGCGGATCCGGCAGCATCGCGACCGGGTCGCGCCGCGGAGGCGAGGTGGTCCGCGCGGGGCGGCGCGGTAGCCCTGGCCCTCGGCCGGACTCAGTGCACTTCGGCGACGCAGCGCTTGAGCAAGAGGTTGGGCCCGTCCTCGCGTGGCGCGCAGACGACGCTGTCGAGGATGTGGCCGCCTTGCGTCGCGGCGAGGTTGCAACTCATGTTCGTCGCGCGCAGTCCGTAATTGTCGATGAGGCGGCGCGCTTCGGCGTCGGCGATGCGGCGCTGTTCGGGACGCATCGCCGCCTCGATCTTCTCGACGATCGCATGGTAGCCGCGCTGGTTGACCTCGGCCGCGACCTTGAGCCACGCATAGCCGGTGAGGTCGTCGCGCGGCGTGCCCTGGCCGAGCAGGTACATGCGGCCGAGCGCGGACTGGCTCTCCTTGTCGCCCGCGCAGGCCGTGCGCTGGAACCCCGCGAACGCCTCGTCGTAGCGCTTGCCCTCGTAGGCGTGCTTCGCCTTGAGCAGCATCGAGCGATAGTCGCCGGGCAGCACGCGGTCGAAACCTTCGGCGATCGAGGCCGCCGCGGCGGCGGTCGCGAGGACGAGCATGGGCAACAGGGCGAAGCGAACGAGGGTTCTCATCGTGATGGCGTCCTGGGTATCGAGTGCAAGGGCGACGGCGTCGGCGCGGGACATTACAGCAGGCACGGCGTTCGGCAACGTCTACCGGAAGTCAGGGGCATGCGTGCACTTCGATGCGTGGACCTGTGCGATGGTTCGGCGCGCTGCGGGCGAGGCCGCTCCGGGGTCGTCGCGACGGTGGCGAACCGCGGCGGCCGCCCGCGCCGTCGCCGCGACGCGGTCCTATGCGCGCGCGAGCACCGCGCGTATCGCGTCCGCATCGACGTCCGGCACGATCTCCGCCGCGCCGAGGCCGCGCCACAGGACGAGGCGCAGCCGGCCGGCAAGGTTCTTCTTGTCGATCTGCATGAGGGCGAGCAGGCGCCCCGGATCGATCGGCGGCGGCGTCGTCGGCAGGCCGAACGCCGTGAGCAGGCGCGCGAGGCGACCGGCGTCGGCGCGCGGGGCTCGCTCGAGGTCGGCGGACAGCGTCGCCGCGAGGACCATCCCGATCGCGACGGCCTCGCCGTGCAGCAGGCTGCCGTAGCCGGTCGCCGTCTCGATCGCGTGGCCGAACGTGTGGCCGAAGTTGAGCAGCGCGCGCTCGCCCTGTTCGTGTTCGTCGCGCACGACCACGCCCGCCTTGTGGCGGCAGCTCGCGGCGATCGCTTCGGCGAGCGCCGCGCCGTCTCGCGCGTTCAATGCATCGACGTGGCGCTCGAGCCAGGCGAAGAACGCGGCATCGCCGATCGCCCCGTACTTGACGACTTCGGCGAAGCCGGCGCGATATTCGCGGTCGGGCAACGTCGCGAGCGTCGTCGTGTCGGCGATCACCGCGCGCGGCTGGTGGAACGCACCGACGAGGTTCTTGCCTGCGGGCAGGTTCACGCCGGTCTTGCCGCCGACCGACGAGTCGACCATCGCGAGCAGGGTGGTCGGCATCTGGATGAAATCGATGCCGCGCATCCAGCACGCGGCGGCGAAGCCGGCGAGGTCGCCGATCACGCCGCCGCCGAGGGCGACGATCGTCGCGTCGCGCGTCGCGCCGAGGCCGGCGAGCGCGTCGAACACGCGCGCGACCGCGTCGAGCGTCTTGTGCGCCTCGCCATCGGGCAGCACGACGCTCGCATGGAGGTGCCCGACGAGGCCGGCCTGGACCCGCGCGAGATGCAACGGCGCGACGGTCTCGTTGCTGACCACGACGACATGGCGCCCGCGGATCGCGCCGCGCCAGAGCGGCGCGTCGTCGAGCAGGCCGGCGCCGACGTGGATCGGGTAGGCGCGCGTGCCGAGCGCGACGTCGATCGAGATCATGCAGCCTCCGGATTGCCGCGCCGCCAGCGCGCCTCGAGCAGGTCGAGCAGGTCGTGCGCCGCGTGCGCGCTGTTGCCGACGCCGCTCGAGGCGAGGCGCAGGTCGGCGACCTCGGCGTAGAGCGGGTTGCGTTCGCCGGCGAGTTTCTCCAGCCGTTCGCGCCGGTCGGGCGCCTGCAGCAGCGGC
Source organism: Dokdonella sp. (assembly GCF_036518555.1). Classification (GTDB taxonomy): domain Bacteria; phylum Pseudomonadota; class Gammaproteobacteria; order Xanthomonadales; family Rhodanobacteraceae; genus Dokdonella_A. The sequence continues at coordinate 6,097 of NZ_DATDMY010000007.1, forward strand.
CGCTGGCGGTCGCGCGCGAGGCGGGCCAGCTGCGCGTCGACGCTCGCGTCGAGCCAGATCACGAAGCCGTTCTCGCGCAGCACGCGGCGATTCGCCGGGTCGAGCACGGCGCCGCCCCCGGTCGCGAGCACGAGGCCGCGGCGCGCGGCGAGCTCGGCGAGCATCGCGCGCTCGCGGCGGCGGAAGCCGGACTCGCCCTCGAGCTCGAAAATGAGGCCGACGTCGGCGCCCGTGCGCGCCTCGATCTCCTGGTCGAGGTCGATGAACGGCATGCGGAACAACTCCGCGATGAGGCGCCCGACGGTGGTCTTGCCGGCACCCATCGGACCGACCAGGAACAGGCTGGGTGCGGGATTCATTGCGCGGATGCTAGCAGGGCGCGATGCCATGCACGCGCGCCGCGCGCACGCATCGCCGGCGACGGCTAGAATCGGCCCGCACGCGGCGCCGCGCCGCCCAGGATCGCCGTTCCCGCCATGCTTCGTTTCCTGCTGCTGTTCGCCGCCATCCTCGGCGTGCTGTTCGTCGCCGAACTCGTGCAGCCGGTCGAGCAGCACGTGATCCTGCCGTTCACGGCCGCCGTCGCCAAGGTCAGCGTCTGGCTGGTCGGCCTGTTCGACTCGCACGTGATCGCCTACGGCAAGGTGCTGCAGAGCACGCGCAACGGCTTCGCGATCTCGATCGAACGCGGCTGCAACGGCGTCGAGGCGGTCATCATCCTCGTTTCCGCGATGCTCGCCTTTCCCGCGCCCTGGAAGCATCGGTTCGTCGGCATCGGCATCGGCTTCGTCGCGATCCAGCTGCTCAACCTCGTGCGCATCATCAGCCTGTTCTACCTCGGCCAGTGGAACCGCGTCTGGTTCGATTGGTTCCACTTGTACCTTTGGCAGGCCCTGATCGTGCTCGATGCGCTGGTCGTGTTCCTCGTCTGGCTGCGCTACGTGCCGCGCGAGCGCATGGAATCCGCCTGAACCGGCGGCGCGGCCACATGTAGCGCCCGCGCGCCCCTTTGCTATAGTGGGGTCGCCTTACTGCAAGGAGACTGCCCATGTCCGTTGCCAAGGTCATCGAACTCAGCGTGTCGTCGCCGAAGGGCATCGAGGATGCCGTGCAGAACGGGCTGCGGAAGGTTTCGCAGACCGTGAAGAACATCCGCGGTGCGTGGGTCAACGAGATCAAGGTCGTCACCGGCGACGACGGCACGATCACCGAGTGGCGCGTCAACATGCGCGTCAACTTCGTCGTCGAGTGACCCGATCCGCCGCCGAGGGAGCATCCACCGCCACCCGTTCGACGCCGCCATCATGAACAAGCTCGGCCTTGTAGTCGGACTGCTCGAGGATGATCAGGACATGGCGGCGCTGGTCGGCCAATGGCTTGAGGAAGCGGGCTACAAGACCCGCCTGTTCCGCAACGTCGGCGAATACCGCAGGCGCCAGGGCAGCGAAGCGGTCGACCTGCTGCTACTCGACTGGATGCTGCCCGACGGCAGCGGCATCGAGGTCATCGAAGGCATCCGTTCGTCGGCGAACCGGCGGCTGCCGGTCGTGTTCCTGACCGCGCGCGACAGCGAGGACGACATCGTGCGCGGCCTTGCGAGCGGCGGCGACGACTACGTCGTGAAGCCACCGAAGCGGCGCGAGCTCATCGCCCGCGTCAACGTCGTGCTGCGGCGGCACGGCGCCGATGCCGAAGCGGCCGACACGATCGACCTCGCGCCGTACTCGCTCGATGCGCGACGGAGGCGCGTCAGCGTCGACGGGCGCGAGGTCGAGTTGACGCAGCGCGAGTTCGACCTCGCCAACTTCCTGTTCCGGCGCCACGGGCGCATCGTCAGCCGCGATGCCTTGCTCGAGAATGTGTGGAACCTCAGCTCGGCGGTGTCGACGCGCACCGTCGACACGCACGTGAGCCGGCTGCGCAAGAAGCTCGAACTCGGCGGCGAGCACGGCTGGCGTCTCGCCGCGATCTACCAGCACGGCTATCGGCTCGAGCAGATCTGAGCCCGCCGCGCCGGCGTCGGCCGGGTCCATGGCAT
>NZ_DATDMY010000008.1:0-10398 GCF_036518555.1 Dokdonella sp.
CATGGCGCCGCCTCCTGTTCGGGTTCGAGCAACGCGCGCAGGCGGCTGCTGCCGCGCGCGACCTGGGACTTGGAGAAGCTGACCGACTTGCCGGTCATCTCGGCAATCTCCTGGTGCGTGTATTCCTCGACGTGGTACAGCCACAGCACGCTGCGCGTGAGCGCGGGAAGCCGGCCGAGCGCCTGTTCGAGCCGGCGCGCGTCCGCGAGCGCCCACGGCGGCGGCGCGTGGCCCTCGCTCGCGTCGTCGTCGGGCAGCTCCTCGAGCACGACGCCGCGTTCCTTGCGCAGGCGCATGAGCGCCTGGTTGACGACGATCTGGCGCAACCAGCCCCAGAACGGCGCCTCGCCGCGGAACTGCCCGATGCGTTCGAGCAGGTTCAGCATCGCGTCGTGCACGGTTTCACGCGCATGGTCGGCGTCGCCGAGCATGCGCAACGCGAGCGTGTAGGACGGCCGTTCGAACGCGCGGTAGATCTGCTCGAGCGCACCGATCTCGCCGCGCCGGGCACGGGCGAGAACGGTGTCGGGTACGTCGATCTGGAAGCTGGCTGGGCTCACGGTGAGGTCAGATGCGGGTCGTGGGCATTTGGTCGCAGCGTCGGCCGGAAGCGGGCGGAATCGGGAGTTCCCCACAGGCTACCCCGTAGAGGAGCGAGCGCACCGAGGGAATCGCCGCCGGCCCGTTCCCGCGATCCCGCGGCGGTACATGGCCCCCGCCCCGTTCCCGTGCCTGTCCGGCCCGTGTCCGCGAGGCGGCTGGACACTGTCCGCGCTGCGGTGTCCGGCCAATTTATCAATATAATTCAATGCTTTGACGTTTGGCATGCTCATTGCTGAAGAAGGTCCAGACCCCTTTCGATGGAGCCAGCTTCCGATGATCCGCGACACCTCGGCACAGGACCGCCCGATCGCCGCCCCGCGCAACCGCAAGAAGCAGATCGTCTGGGTCGGGCTCGGCCTCGCGACGCTCGTCGCGCTCGGCCTCGTCATGCCGACGGTGGCACGCCTCATGTCGTCGGATTCGTCGGCGAGCAGCGCGCGCCTGCGTATCGCCGAGGTCAAGCGCGGCACGCTCGTGCGCGATGTGTCGGTGCAGGGGCGCGTGGTCGCCGCGGTGAGTCCGACGTTGTATGCGCGCACCGCCGGCACCGTCACGCTCGACGTGCATGCGGGCGACAAGGTCGCCAAGGGCGACGTCGTCGCGGAGGTCGATTCGCCCGAACTCACCAACCGCCTCAAGCAGGAACAGGCCACGCTCGACAGCCTCGGTCTCGACGTCGAGCGCGCGACGATCGACAACCGCAAGGCGCAGGCCGCCTCGCAGATGGCGTACGAACAGGCGGTCATCGACCGCCAGACCGCCGAGCGCGAGGTCGAGCGCAACGAGAAGGCGTTCCAGCGCGGCGCGCAGCCGGAAATGACCGTGTTGCGAGCGAAGGACTCGCTCGCGAAGGCGAAGCTCTCCGAGGCGAACGCGCAGCACAACGTGCAGCTCGACCGCGAGAGCCTCGCGTTCAACCTGAAGACCAAGCGTGTCGCGCTCGATCGGCAGAAGCTGCTGGTGGAAGACCTCGCGCGCCAGGTCGACGAACTCAAGCTGCGCTCGCCGGTCGACGGCGTGGTCGGGCAGCTCATCGCGCAGCAGCGTGCGAACGTGGCCGCGAGCGCGCCGATCCTCACCGTCGTCGACCTCACCGCGCTCGAAGTCGAGGTGCAGGTACCCGAGGTGTTCGCGCACGACCTCGGCGTCGGCATGTCCGCGGAGATCCAGGACGGCGGCGAGCGCTATGCGGGCGAAGTCAGCGCGATCTCGCCCGAGGTACTCAACGGCCAGGTCACCGGACGCGTCCGCTTCGGCGACAGGAAGCCGGCCGGCCTGCGCCAGAACCAGCAGCTCACCACGCGCATCCTCATGGACGAACACCCGAACGTGCTGATGGTCGAACGCGGCCCCTTCGTCGACACCGGCGCCGGACGCGTCGCCTACGTCGTGCGCAACGGTACCGCCGAGCGCACCGCGATCCAGGTCGGCGCGACGAGCCTCAACGCGGTCGAGATCGTCAGCGGCGTCAAGGAAGGCGACCGCATCGTGATTTCGGGCACCGATGAATTCAAGGGGGCGCAGAAGATCGCGCTCAACTAACCACCTCCATTCCGCATCAGAACGCGACACCGACGAACCACGACGAGGAACCGCCATGCTCAAGATGACCCACCTGCAGAAGGTCTACCGCACGCACCTGATCGAAACCTACGCGCTGCGCGACTTCTCGATCAACGTGCGCGAAGGCGAGTTCGTCGCGGTGACCGGCCCGTCCGGCTCGGGCAAGACGACCTTCCTCAACATCGCGGGTCTGCTCGAGGAGTTCACCGGCGGCGAATACCACCTCGACGGCGTCGAGGTGCGCGGCCTCGGCGACGACGCGCGTTCGCGGCTTCGCAACGAGAAGATCGGCTTCATCTTCCAGAGCTTCAACCTGATCCCCGACCTCAACCTGTTCGACAACGTCGACGTGCCGCTGCGCTACCGCGGCTTCGGCGCGGCCGACCGCAAGAAGCGCATCGAGGAGGCGCTCTCGCGCGTGGGCCTCGCCTCGCGCATCAAGCACTATCCCGCCGAGCTCTCGGGCGGCCAGCAACAGCGCGTCGCGATCGCGCGCGCGCTCGCCGGTTCCCCGCGCCTGCTGCTCGCCGACGAACCGACCGGCAACCTCGATTCGCTCATGGCGCGCGGCGTGATGGAGCTGCTCGAGGAGATCAACCGGCAGGGCACGACGATCGTGATGGTCACGCACGATCCGGAACTCGCGGCGCGCGCGCACCGCAACGTGCACGTCATCGACGGCCAGGTCACCGACTTCGACGACGAGCCGACGTTGCGCCGTTCCGTGCGCGACGGCGATACCGCCGCCGCCGCGATCGCCTGAGGAGGACCGCGCATGTTCGCCTACTACCTCCAGCTGGGCCTGCGCAGCCTCCGGCGCAACCCGATCCTCACCGCTCTCATGGTCGCCGGCATCGCGCTCGGCATCGCCGCGAGCATGACCACGCTGACGGTGCTGCACCTCATGGGCAGCAATCCGATCCCGTGGAAGAGCGACAAGCTCCACTACGTGCAGCTCGACAACTGGAGCGGGGACCAGCCGTACTACGACGACGGCCGCCCGCCCGACCAGGTCACCTACCAGGACGCGGTCGCGCTCATGAAGGCGGCCAGGGCCGACAAGCAGGCGGCGATGTTCAAGCTGTCGCTGCCGGTGCAGCCGGACAACAAGGACCTCAAGCCGTTCCAGGCGCTCGCGCGCGTCACCTACGCGGACTTCTTCGCGATGTTCGAGCCGCGCTTCAGGTATGGCGCACCGTGGAACCGCGACCAGGACGAGAGCCACGCGCGCGTGGTCGTGCTCGGCGACGCGATCAACGAGAAGCTGTTCGGCGGCCAGGACAGCACGGGCAAGAACGTGCGCCTCGACGGCATCGACTACACCGTCGTCGGCGTGCTCGAGAAGTGGAACCTGCGCTCGCGCTATTACGACCTCACCAACGGCGCGTTCGCCGATCCGGACGAATTCTTCATGCCTTTCACGACCGCGATCGACCTCAAGCAGCGCTCGAGCGGCAACAACAGCTGCTGGAAGTCGTCCGGCGACGGCTGGGACGCCTACCTCGCCTCCGACTGCGTCTGGATCCAGATGTGGGTGCAGCTCGATTCGCCCGCGCGGCTGGCCGAGTACAAGTCGTTCCTCGACAGCTACGTCAGCGAACAGAAGAAGCTCGGCCGCTTCCCGCGCCCGCTCAACAACCGCCTCCTCGACGTGACCGGGTGGATGAAGGACCAGAAGGTCGTCTCGCGCGACATGGAGGTGCAGACCGGGCTCGCGTTCGCGTTCCTCGCCGTCTGCCTCGTCAACACGATCGGCCTGCTGCTCGCCAAGTTCACGCGCAAGTCCGGCGAGATCGGCCTGCGCCGCGCGCTCGGCGCGAGCCGGCGCGACGTGTTCACGCAGTTCCTGGTCGAGTCGGGCGTGGTCGGCCTCACCGGCGGCGTGCTCGGCCTCATGCTGACAGGGCTCGGTCTGCTCGCGGTGCGCGCGCTCTACACCGAGTACAAGACCGTGGCGAGCCTCGATTGGGCGATGGTCGCGACGACGATCCTGCTCGCGATCGCCGCGGCCTTGCTCGCGGGCCTTTACCCGACCTGGCGCGCGTGTCGCGTGCAGCCGGCGGCGCAGTTGAAGGTGTGAAGGCCGGGATCGGGGATCCCGGACCGGGGCTTCGCGAAAGCGCGAGCGCCCGTTCCGGGATGCCGTTCTCCGATCCCGAAATCTCCAATCCCGAATCCCGGATCTAAAGCCATGGAAATCCGCCCCATCCTCTCCGCGCTCATGCGCAGCAAGGTGTCGATGATCCTGATCGGCCTGCAGGTCGCGCTCACCCTCGCGATCGTCTGCAACGCGCTGTTCATCATCGGCCAGCGCCTCGACCTCATGAACCGCCCGAGCGGCATGAACGAGGCCGACACGTTCGTGTTCGGCAGCTCCGGCTTCGGCCAGGGCTACGATGCGCGCGCGGTCATGAAGTCCGACCTCGCCCTGCTCAGGCAGATCCCCGGCGTCGCGGATGCGAGTCCGTCCAACTCGGTGCCGCTCAGCGACGGCGGCTGGGGTTCGGGCATCTCGCTGCAGGCGAAGCAGAAGACCTCGACGGCCGACACCACGTTCTACATGGTCGACGACCATGGCCTGAACACGTTCGGCGTGAAGCTCATCGCCGGCCGCAACTTCACGCCGGCCGAGATCGAGGACCACGACCAGGGCCAGCGCGTGCAGCCGCCCGTGATCATCGTCACCAAGGCGCTCGCGGACAAGCTGTTCCCGAACGGCGACGCGCTCGGCAAGCAGGTCTACCTCGACGAGGACGATCCGCGCAGCACGATCGTCGGCATCGTCGAGAAGACGCAGGAGCCCTGGGTCAGCAGCAAGGACATCGAGCACGCGACGTTCATCCCGTACTTCATGCCGTACGGAAACTTCACGCGCTACGTCGTGCGCGCGGAGCCGGGCCGTCGCGACGAGGTCATGAAGGCGGTCGAGCAGAAGCTGGCGGAAGCGAACCCGAGCCGCATCATCGGCAAGCTGCGCAGCATGGAGCAGGTGCGCAGGGAGGCCTACGCGAACGACCGCGCGATGGCCATCATCCTCGGCGCCGTGATCGCCGCGCTGCTCGCGGTGACCGCGCTCGGCATCGTCGGCATGGCGAGCTTCTGGGTCGCGCAGCGCACCCGCCAGATCGGCACGCGGCGCGCGCTCGGCGCGACGAAGTTCGACATCCTGCGCTATTTCCAGACCGAGAACTTCATCATCACGACGATGGGGCTCGTCGCGGGCGGCGTGCTCGCCTACGCGCTCAGCCTCTGGCTGATGCAGCAATACCAGTCGCCGCGCCTGCCGTGGTACTACGTGCCGGTCGGGTTCGTCTGCCTGTGGGCGCTCGGACAGCTCGCGGTGCTCGGACCCGCGCTGCGCGCCTCGCGCGTTCCTCCTGCGGTGGCGACGCGCAACGTCTGACCGGTACCGCGCCGGATGCCGCGCGCCGGATGCGCCGGGCCGACGACAGGCGTCGTCGGCCCGGTGGATGCCCGCGACTTCCGGCCCATTCCATCGCCGCGACGATCGCGCACCATCGCGTCCGACTCCGGTGCGGACATCGCCTGGAGACCGTTGCGGCTGCCGGCTCCTGCCGGCGCACCTTCCCTCGGAGTTCTCCCCATGTCGCGCAAACCGCACACCCTGCTCGCCGTCGCTGCCGCGATCGGCATCGGATTCATGCCATCCGCGTTCGCCGCCGACGACGTCGCGGCGCGCGTGAAGGCGCTCGACGACCTGCTCGCCGAGCAATGGCAGTACCAGCTCAAGGAATCGCCCGAGTTCGCCTCGATCCTCGGCGACTACCGCTACAACGACAAGTGGGGCGACTACTCGCTCGCCCATGTCGCACAGCAGAACAAGGATGCGAAAGCGTTCCTCGCGCGCTTCAAGGCGATCGACACGACCGGGTTCGGCGAGCAGGATCGCCTGAACCAGGAACTCATGGTGCGCCAGCTCGAGGACGGCATCCGGGCGTTCGAGCTCAAGACCTACGAGATGCCGATCGACCAGTTCAGCGGCGCGCACCTGCAGCTCGCGCAGTTCGTCTCGGCGCTGCCGTTCGACAGCACCCAGCATGTCGAGGATTACATCGCGCGCCTCGACGGCGTGCCGCACCTGATCGATTCGTTGATCGAGGTCCTGAAGCAGGGCGAGAAGGACAAGCTCATGCCGCCGCGCTTCCTGCTCGAGAAGGTGGTCGGCCAGTGCCGCTCGATCGCCGAGCCCGCGGGCGAGGCGAGCGTGTTCGGCATGCCGGTCGCGAAGTTCGCCGACACCGTACCGGAGGCCGACCGCAAGCGCCTGCACGATGCGGTGATTGCCGCGGTCGACGGCAAGGTGCGGCCGGCGTACCGCAAGCTCGCCGATTTCGTCGAGAAGGACTATGCGCCGAAGGGTCGCACGCAGGAAGGCCTGTGGGCGTTGCCGAACGGCGACAAGCTCTATCGCTTCGCGGTCGAGCAGATGACCACGACGACGATGGATCCGGCCGCGATCCACGAGCTCGGCCTGTCCGAGGTCAAGCGCATCGAGGGTGAACAGACCAAGATCGCGCTCAAGCTCGGCTACAAGGATCTCAAGGCGATGCGCACGGCGCTGGAGAACGATCCGAAGGTGCACGCGACCTCGCGCCAGCAGATCGTCGACCTATACAAGAAGTACATCGCGCAGATGCAGCCGAAGCTTCCCGAGCTGTTCGGCCTGCTGCCCAAGACCCAGGTCGAGGTGTTGCCGACGCAGGAATACCGCGAGAAGGAGGCGTCCGGCGCCGAGTACTCGCAGGGCACGCCGGACGGCTCGCGCCCCGGTCGCATCTACGTCAATACCTACGACTTCAGCAAGCGACTGACCACCAACATCGAAACGACCGCCTACCACGAAGGCGTGCCGGGTCATCACATGCAGATCTCGATCGCGCAGACGCTGCCGGGCCTGCCGCCGTTCCGCCAGCAGGCCGGCTACACCGCCTACATCGAGGGCTGGGCGTTGTACGCGGAGCGCCTCGGCGAGGAGCTCGGCTTCTTCCAGGACCCGCTCAGCTATTACGGCCACCTCTCCGACGAGCTGCTGCGCGCCGACCGCCTCGTGCTCGACACCGGCGTGCACTACAAGCACTGGACGCGCCAGCAGATGATCGACTTCTTCCGCGAGCACTCCTCCGAGGACGAGCCGAGCATCCAGGCCGAGACCGATCGCTACATCTCGACGCCGGCGCAGGCGCTCGCGTACAAGCTCGGCCAGCTCAAGATCCTCGACCTGCGTGCGCGCGCGAAGAAGGAACTCGGCGACCGCTTCGACATCCGCGCGTTCCACGACACCGTGCTCGGCGGCGGCGCGCTGCCGCTCAACGTGCTCGATGCGCGCGTGAGCGCGTGGATCGCGTCGGTCAAGGCCGGCAAGGGCGCGGCGCGCAGCGGCTGAAGACATCGTTGTCGCGGCGCGGCGCCGACGGCGCCGCGCCGTCCCGCGCCGGCGATTGGACGGCGTGTCCGGATCGACCCATACTGCCTTCACCTCCACGCAACCTTTTCGCCTTCCGCCGCATCCAAGCGGCGGATGTGCGACCCGACCTCCCAGCACGAATCCATGCGAACGGTCCTCGTGATCGACGACAACCCCGCGGTCGGTACCTCGCTCGACCTCCTGTTCGGCTTGCGCGAGATCCGCACGCTGACCGCGCAATCGCCCGAGGAGGGTCTCGCCGTGCTCGCGCGCGAGCCGGTCGACCTCGTCGTGCAGGACATGAACTTCACCGCCGACACGACCTCGGGCGAGGAAGGCATCGCGCTGTTCCGCGCGATCCGCGAGCGCTATCCGGACCTGCCGATCGTGCTGCTCACCGCGTGGACGCACCTCGAGACCGCGGTCGAGCTGGTCAAGGCCGGCGCGGCCGACTACCAGGCCAAGCCGTGGGACGACCACAAGCTCGTCGCGACGGTCGAGAACCTGCTCGAACTGTCCGAGGCGACGCGCGAGGTCGCGCGCTTCCGCGACGAACGCCGGCGCCGGCGCAAGGCGCTCGACGCGAAGTACGACCTGCGCGGCCTCGTGTTCGCGTCCGCCGCGACCGAACGCGTGATCGAGCTCGCGTGCCAGGTCGCGCGCGCGGACATCCCGGTGCTCATCACCGGCCCGAACGGCGCGGGCAAGGAACGCATCGCCGAGATCATCCAGGCCAATTCGTCGGTCAGGGACGGGCCGTTCGTGACGGTCAACTGCGGCGCACTGCCGTCCGAACTCATCGAGGCGGAGCTGTTCGGCGCCGACGCGGGCGCCTACACGGGCGCGCCGAACCGCGCGCGCGAAGGGCGCTTCGAGATCGCCGACGGCGGCACCCTGTTCCTCGACGAGATCGGCAACCTCCCGCTCGCGGGCCAGGCCAAGCTGCTGCGCGTGCTCGAGAGCGGCCAGTTCGAGCGGCTCGGTTCGAGCCGCACGCGCAAGGTCAAGGTGCGCGTGATCAGCGCGACCAATGCGGACCTCGCCGCGATGATCCGCGAGGGACGCTTCCGAGAGGACCTCTACTACCGCCTCAACGTGATCGAGCTGCGCCTGCCTCCGCTCGCCGAACGCAGCGACGACATCGTGCCGCTCGCCGAGCACTTCCTCGCCGGCGCGGCCGTGCTCGACGACAGCGCGCGCAGCGCGCTGACCGCGCATTCCTGGCCCGGCAACGTGCGCGAGCTCAAGAACGCGATCCAGCGCGCGGCGCTGCTGTGCCAGAACGGCGTCGTCACCGCGCGCGACCTCGGTCTCGCGCCGGCGCGCAGCGTCGGGCGCATCGCCGCCGACGCCGAGCCCGATCGCGAGGCGATCGAAACCGCCCTGCGCAACGCGCGCGGCGTGATCAGCCAGGCGGCGGCCGAGCTCGGACTGTCGCGCCAGGCGTTGTACCGGCGCATGGAGAAGGCAGGCCTGAGGGCCGACGGCTGAGGGCGTCGCAGCGCGGCGCCTGTCGATCGAGGGCGGCCTCTCGCGCTTCGCACGTGCAGGGCGGAAGGCGCAGGCGCCGTCGACTCGTGCTTCGCCCGCGGCCCGAACGGCCGCGCGGCGCGCGCACCTGTGCAAGGCGATAATCGCCCAGCCCCAGCCCTGAGCCCAGCCCTCCCATGCGCCTCGTTTCGCTCGAAGGCAAACTCGCTGCAGCCCTGTTCGCCGCCGTCGTCGCGGCGGCGGCGATCGCGGGGTGGACGACCGTCTGGTTCGCGTCGCCGTGGTACGGCGCCGCGGCGACCGTGCTCGCGCTCGGCCTGCCCGCGCTCGCCTTCGCGCGCCAGCTCGCGCACCCGGTCGCCTCGCTGATCCGCGCGTTGTCGGGCAGCGTGGTGGCGTTCCGCGACGGCGACTTCAGCTTTTCGATCGCCACGCGGCGCGGCGACGAAGTCGGCGAGCTCGTCGCCGCGCACAACGAACTCGGCCGCGTGCTGCGCGAGCAGCGCCAGCACCTGTTCCAGCGCGAGCTGCTGCTCGACACCGTGGTGCAGAACACGCCGACGGCGCTCGTGCTGGTCGAGCCGGGCGGCCACGTCGTCTACGCGAACCTGTCGGCGCGCCAGTTGCTCAACGAGGGCCGAACGCTCGCGGGCGAGCGGTTCGATGCGCTCGTCGCGGGTGCGCCGGCGCCGCTCGCACGCGCGATCGCGAGCGGCGGCGACAGCCTGTTCAGCGTGCCGTTCGAGCACGAGGACGAGACCTTCCACCGGTCGCAGCGCGAGTTCAAGCTGCAAGGGAGGCCGCATCGCCTCTACCAGATCAAGCGCCTCACGCGCGAGCTCGCGCGCCAGGAAGTCATGACCTGGAAGAAGGTGATCCGCGTGATCAGCCACGAGCTCAACAATTCGCTCGGGCCGATCCGCTCGCTGTCGCATTCCGGGCGCGAACTCGCGCGCCTCGGCGACGCCGTCCGCCTCGGCATCGTGTTCGACACGATCGAGGAGCGCACGCGCCACCTCGAAGGTTTCATCTCCGGGTACGCGCGCTTCGCCAAGCTGCCGCTGCCGCGACCGGAGCGCGTCGAATGGGGCCCATTCCTCGCCGGTCTCGCGCGCCACTATCCGTTCCGCGTCGCGGGCGTCGAACCTGCGCAGCCGGGCTGGTTCGACCGCGCGCAGGTCGAGCAGGTGCTCATCAACCTGCTGAAGAACGCGCACGAGGCGGGCGGGCCCGCCGACGCGATCGAGCTCGGCGTGGCGCAGGGCGCGCGCGAGACACGCATCGAGGTCGCCGACCGCGGCAGCGGCATGAGCGAC
>NZ_DATDMY010000009.1:0-17748 GCF_036518555.1 Dokdonella sp.
GGACGCCGAGCTCGCCGCGGTCGCGCGCGCACTCGACGAACATCTCGCTGCCTGGCTGCGCAACGACGCCGGCGTCGCGGCGATCCCGCGCCGGCGCATGCTCGACGCGCTCGCGCGCGTTGCGCCGGACCAGCCGCGCGAGGTCGTGGTGCGGCGCCTCGCCGACGTCGCCGGCGCGGCCAACGCGACCCGCGTCGTGCACGGCACGCTCACGCGCGAGGCGCAGGCATTGCGCCTTCGCCTCTGGTCGGGCGATCCCTCCGCGCCGGCCGCCGAGCCGGTCGTCGATGCGCGCGGCGCGACCCCGGCCGACCTGTTCGCGGCGTATCGCGAAGCGGCGACGAAATGGCTCGCGACGTCGAGCCAGCGCGCGGGCGTCGCACCCGTGCTGGCGCCGGACGCGCTCGTCGCGTTCGGCGGCGCGCTCGCTGCGCTCGATCGGCACGAACCGGCTGCGGCCGCGGGCGCGCTCGCCGGGCTCGCCGCGAGGGATCCCGCGAGCGCACTCGTCGCACGTGCGCTGCTCGACGCGCAGACGGCGGCGCGGCAGGAGCTTCCGGCCGAGAACACGCGCACCGCGGTGCGGCAACGGTTCGGAGGCGACGACAGCGCGCCCGGGCGGGAGCTGCGCGTGCGCGCGCTCGACGACCCGACGAAGGCGCGCGCGCTGCTCGACGACTCGCTGCGCGCCTTCCCGCACGATCCTTCGCTCGCGCTGCTCGACGCCGAGACGCTCGCCGACGGTGGCGACGGTGCGGGCGCGCTCGCGCGGCTGCGTCGCTACGTCAAGGACGACGACCAGGATGCGCGCGCGTGGTTCCTGCTCGGCCGCACGTCGATCCAGCAGGGCGAGGCGCAGCCGGCGGTCGACGAGTACCTGGTGCGCGCGCTCGTGCTCGACACGCGCTCGCGCGACGCCGCCGCGGAAGCCGAGGTGCGCAACGCGCTCGGCATCGGCTACGAGCGCCTCGGCCAGCTCGACGCCGCGGCCGAACAGTACGCGCGCGCCGCGGCGACGCGCGAACGGCTCGGCGACTCGCTCGGCCTGAGCAAGACCTTGCGCAACCTCGCGATCGTGCAGGCCGAGCGCGGCGAGCGCGACGCCGCCGAGCGCACGCTCGATCGGGTCAAGGGCATGCTCGAGCAGCTCGGCGACCGCGCGAGCCTCGCCGACCTCGCCAACGATCGCGGCGTGATCGCCGAGGAGCGCGGCGACGACGCGGCCGCGCTTGCGGCCTATCGCGAGGCTCTCGCCTTGCGCCAGCAACTCGACGTACCCGACCTCGTCGCCGAGAGCCTCGACAACGTCGGCTTCAGCTCGTTCCGCCTCGGCCAGTTCGACAACGCGCTCGTGTACTGGCAGCAGGCCGAAGCGCAGTATCGCAAGCTCGACGACAACAACGGGCTGCTGCGCGTCGAGCAGAGCCTCGGCCTGCTCGACATCGCGCGCGGGCATTTCGCCGACGCGCGCGAACGCCTGCAGAAGTCGCTGCGCGACGCCGAAGACCGCCAGCTCGGCGAGGAAGCGTCCGCCGCGCACCTCGACCTCGGCGAACTGTCGCTGGCGGAAGGCCGCTGGGCCGACGGCCTCGCGCACGCGGCGCGCGCGGAGGAGATCGCCGAGCACCGCTCCGACCAGCGCATGCGGATCGAATCGGCGTTGCTGCAGGCGCGCCTTGCGAGCGCGCTCGGCGACGACGCCGCGACCGAGGCCGCACTCGCGAAGGTGCCGCCCGAACGCGCGAACGCGGACCAGCGCGCGATGCGCCTGCTCGTCGAAGCGGTGCAGCGCCAGGATCACGGCGATCTCGCGGGCGCCGCGGCGAAACTCGACGAGGCGGCGAGCACGGCGGCACAGGCACACAGCGGCAAGGTCGCCGTCGAGGTCCGCCTGCAGCGCGTGCGCCTCGCGTTCGCGTCACCCGGCAAGGGCACGCGCGCGGCACAGCCGCTCGCGCCCCTGCGCGCGGATGCCGCGCAGCTCGCCGAGGCTTCGACACGACTCGCGTGGCTCGAGCTCGAGATCGGCGCCGCGCTGCAGGTCGGCGACCGCACCGGCGCCGCGCGGCACTATCGCGAGGCGTTGCCGCTGCTGAAGGAGGCCGGCCGTGCGTCCGGCGCCTACTTCATCCACGCGCTCGGCGCCCGCGCGTTCGCGCCTGGCGCCGCCGAGGCCACCGCGGCAACCGCCGCTGCGCTTGCGGCGCGCGCGCAGCTGGTGGGCGACGCGCCCGAGGTCCAACGCGCGCAGCTGGAACGGCGCATCGACCGGCGCCTGCGCGAGGAAGGCGGCGATGCGACGTGATCCGCCCTCGAGCGCCGACGTGCGCGCGCAGATCACCGAGCTGCTGCAGGCGCACCAGGCGCTCACCGAGCGGCTGCGCCAGGGCCAGGCGTCGTTCCAGCGGATCGCGCGTTCGGTCTGGCGCGTGCAGGAGGAGGAACGCAGCCGCTTCGCGCGCGAGTTGCACGACGGCGTCGGACACAACCTCACCGCGATGCTGCACCTGATCAAGGAGGCGCTCGCCACCATGCCGGACGACGAGCGCTGTCGACGTGCGCGAGACGAGCTCGCCCACGCGCAGGCGATCGGCGACGCGACCCTGCAGGAGACGCGCGCGCTGTCGCGCCTGCTGCGGCCGCAGATCCTCGACGACCTCGGCCTCGAACCGGCGCTGCGCTGGCTCGCACGCTCGTTCTCCGAAACGCACGGGGTCGACGCGAGGCTCGACTTTCATGCGCCGCCCGCCGGCATCGACGCCGATCGCTCGACGCTCGTGTTCCGCCTCGTGCAGGAGGCGCTCGCGAACACCGCGCGGCACGCCTCCGCGCGGAAGGTCGACATCGCCTTCGACGGTCGCGGCGAGCGCGCCGTGCTGCGCGTGCGCGACGACGGCGCCGGCTGCGACATCGAAGCCGCGCTCGCACGCGGTCGCCAGGGCAACAGCAGCGGCCTCGGCGGCATGCGCGATCGCGTACGCCTGTTCGGTGGTTCGCTGACTTTCGAATCCACGCCGGGTGCCGGTTTCGGCATGTCGGTGCATTTTCCGCTGTCGGATACCACCCCCGGAGCGAGTCCATGATCCGCCTGTTGATTGCCGACGACCACACCGTCTTGCGCGAATGCCTCGTCGCCATGCTGCGAGCCAGTGGCGACTGCGTCGTCGTCGGCGAAGCCGGCGACGGCATCAGCGCGGTCGAGCAGGCGCTCGCGCTCAAGCCCGACATCGCCGTCATCGACATCTCGATGCCGCGCCTGTCGGGCATCGACGTCGTGCGACGCCTGACCGAGGAACTGCCGCGCACGAAGGTGCTCGTGCTGACGATGCACGAGGAAGACGAGTACGCCGTGCAGGTCGTGCGCGCGGGCGCTTCGGGGTACCTCGTGAAGAACACCGCGACCGACGAATTGCTGACCGCGATCCGAACGATCGCCGCGGGCGGTGTCTACTTCGGCCCGTACGCGACCAAGATCCTCGCCAGCCAGCTCAAGCATCCGCAACCGGAGGATCCGTACGGGGCGCTGTCCGACCGCGAGCGCGAAGTGCTGCACCTCGTGGTCGACGGACTCACGATCAAGGAAATCGCGAACAGGCTCGACATCAGCGCGAAGGCGGCCGAGAACCGCCGCAGCCGCGTGCTTGCCAAGCTCGGCGTGCGCAACAGCGCCGAGCTGGTGCGATACGCGGTGCGCAAGCGCATCGTCGAGTGACCGGGGATCGCGCGCAGGCCGTCGCCGCGCGCCGCGTACCGCCCTATCCGGCCGCGCCGGTGCGCTTGCCGAACACGATCTGCGTCTTCACGGGGGCGTAGCCCGCGCGGTCGTAGAAGCGATGGGCGCGTTCGCGCTCGACGCGGCTGCGCACGCGCATGCGCGCGCAACCGTGGGCGAGCGCCCAGTCTTCCGACGCCGCCACCAGGGCGGCGCCGATGCCGCGGCCGCGCGCGTCTTCGCGCACGACGAGGCCGAGGATCTCGCCTTCGGCGTCGCCGGTCAGCGAGACGTGCTGGCCGACGTGCAGCCAGCCGACGAGCGCGCCGATCGCGTCTTCCGCGACGAGCACGCAGCCCTGTCCCGCCGTCTCGATCGCGGCCAGGCGGGAGACGATCTGCGGTCGCGTCGCCGGGTAACCGAGTTCGCCGCAGAGTCCGGCGATGGCGGCGGCGTCGTAGGTGCGCGCCGTGCGTACGGTCATGGTCATGGGCAGCCTCCCTTTCGCGACAGTCTCCCGCGCCGTTCGGCGCGCGCGCGGGCATGCGATGGCGTCGATGCGTCGGCGCGCTGCGCGATTGCCGGCGCGCCCGCACTCGGGCATCGCCGGCCGAGCACGGGACTGCGGCACGATGAGCGGCGAAGCGCCGGACGAGGCGGAGCCTGGACGCGGAGCACGCGGAGGACGAAGACCCTTCCAGGCGTCGGCTCCCGCCGTCCCCGGATGCTCCATCCGGCCCTCGCGCAGTCGGTCTTCCGTCCGGCAGGCGCGCCGCGGCCGCGTCAGTCGCAGCAGCCGTCCCCGCCCTTCACCGTGTGCGCGTGGCTCGCGGCGACGCCGCGCGTGAGGCCCTGGCTGCTCGCGGCGTAGTGGTCGGCGACGACCCTCGCGACGCACATCGACATGCGCTTGCCGGTCGGCACGTGCAGGAACTCGTTCGGGCCGTGCGCATTCGAATGCGGGCCCAGCACGCCGGTAATGAGGAACTGCGCGCCAGGGAACTTCTCTCCGAGCATGCCCATGAACGGGATCGATCCGCCCTCGCCGTTGTAGGCGACCGGCGCGCCGAAGAACTGCTGCGACGCGGCCTCGACTGCGGATTCCAGCCACGGCGCGAGCGCGGGCGCTTCCCAGCCGCTGCCCGCCTTCTCGAGGTCGAACGTGACCTTCGCCCCGTACGGCGGATCGCCTTCGAGCAGGCGCTTGAGGAATTCGCCGCCCTTCGCGGCGTCGAGCGTCGGCGGCACGCGTAGCGACAGCTTGACCGACGTGAACGGACGCAGCACGTTGCCGGCCGAATCGAGCGGCGGGAACCCGGCCACGCCGGTGACCGACAGCGCGGGGCGCCAGGTGCGGTTGAGTACGAGTTCGGCGAGGTCCGCGTTCATCGGCTGCATGCCGTCGACGAGCGGAAACTTCGCATACACCGCATCGCCGAGGATCTGTGCGGTGCGCTGCGCCTGTGCGACGCGCTGTGCCGGGATCTCGACGTGCAGCTCCTGCGGCTTGATGCGGCCGCTCGTCTCGTCCTCGAGCCGCGACAGCACCTGGCGCAGGATGCGGAAACTCGATGCGACGACGCCGGACGCGTCGCCCGAATGCACGCCTTCCTCGAGCACCTTGACCGTGAGGTTGCCGCCCGTGAGGCCGCGCAGCGACGTCGTCAGCCACAGCTGGTCGTAGTTGCCGCAACCCGAATCGAGGCAGACGATCAGCGACGGCTTGCCGATGCGCGCAGCGAGGTGGTCGACGTAGTACGGCAGGTCGTAGCTGCCCGATTCCTCGCACGCTTCGATCATCACGACGCAGCGCGCGTGCGGGATGCCCTGCGCCTGCAGCGCCATGATCGCCGCGAGCGAACCGAAGATCGCGTAGCCGTCGTCGGCGCCGCCGCGGCCGTACAGCCGGTCGCCGTCGAGCACGGGCGTCCACGGCCCGAGGTGCGCCGACCAGCCCGTCATCTCCGGCTGCTTGTCGAGATGGCCGTAGAGCAGCACCGTGTCGTCGCCCTGGCCCGGGATCTCGATGAAGATGAGCGGCGTTCGGCCCGGCAGTCGCACGACCTCGAGCTGCATGCCCGCGATCGGCTGCGCCTTCGCCCACGACTCCATCAGCGCGACCGCCTGGTCCATGTAACCGTGCTCGGCCCACTGCGCATCGAACATCGGCGACTTGTTCGGGATGCGGATGTACTCGGTGAGCTGCGGGACGATCTGGTCGTCCCAGAGGCCGCCGACGAAACCGCTGAGTGCGTTGGAATCCATCTGTTTCACCTGTCCGATGAGCGGGGTGCGCGCGGCCGAACCGCGGCCCGGCATCGCGCCGGGCATTCGCAAGCCGCGAATCGTAGCGGATCGGCGCGCATTGTTCGCGTGCCGGACCCGCGCGTCGTCGGTGCCGGAACCTCAGTTCGGCCACGCGCGGACGGCGCCGTGGCCGAGCCAGCCGAGCAGTGCGGCAAGGCGTCGCAACGGCGCACGGCGCGGCGAACGGTCGGGCGACGGCCAGGGTGGCGATGCCGCCGCGTCCGCGAGTCGTCGCGCGAGTTCGACGTCGACGATGTGGCCGTGCATGAACAGCAAGTTGGTACCGAGCGAATGCATCGCGAATGTCTCCCGTGTCAAACGACGCCGGCTCAGCGGTCGTGCGTGTCGCCCGACAGCGCCGTCGCGCGCATCGACGGTCGCGCGGCGAAGCGCGCATACCAGGCCGCGAGGCGTGGGCGGTCGTCGCGGAACGCGCACACGCCGCGGAAGTCGATCCAGCTGAGCGCGGTCGCGAGCGCGATCGCGCCGACGTCGGGGATGCCGACGTCGGAGGCGCCGATGCCCGGTGCGTCGTCGCCGTCGTCGAAATCGCGCTCGAGCAGGTCGCACGCGGCGGCGATCTTGCCGAGCTGGCCATCGCGATACTCGGCCCAACGCAGCGCCGGCGGGCGCCGCTCGCTCTCCCAGCGCACGGCGATGCCCGCATCGGCAATGCCTTGTGCAAGTGCCTGCAGGCGCAGCGCGCGCCAGCGCCGCGGCGCGTCCGCGGGGATCAGGCGCGCATGTCCGTGCAGGCCATCGAGCCAGGCGCAGATCACGTCGGAATCGAACAGCGCGAAGCCGTCGTCGAGCACGAGCACGGGCACCTTGCCGAGCGGGTTGCATGCGAGCACGACGTCGTTGCGTCGCAGAGGGCTCGTCTCGTGGTGGATCACCTCGAGCGCGCCGGCGAGGCCGAGTTCGTGTGCCGCGACGAGCACCTTGCGCGCGTACGGCGAATGCGACTGGTAGAGCAGTTTCATCGGTGCGGTTCCATGGCGACGGGTCGAGAGGCTTCGGTCGGCGGGCAGGCGCGCGCGCAGCAGGTCGCGTTCGACGACGTCGACGGACATGGCCGCGTGCGGCCTCGATGGCGTCGATATCGAGCAGCTGTGGCATCGGCTGGGCGGCGAGGCCGCAAGTCGTCGGACACGACGACCATGCTAGAGTCCGCCCGCGCGGCGCGGCCGCGTATGCAGGCGCGATCGCGCGGCTTTCGCGCGCGTTGCCGAACGTCCACGCTCGATGTCCGCACACCTCGACAAACTCGACCGCAGGATCCTCGCCCTGCTCCAGCGCGACGCGCGCCTGCCGGCCGAGACGGTCGGCGCCGAAGTCGGTTTGTCGGCGTCGGCGGTGCAGCGCCGCCTCGCGCGCCTGCGCGGGGACGGCGTCATCGTGCGCGAGGTCGCCGTGGTCGATCCGCGCAGCGTCGGCCGGCCGCTCACGATGATCGTCGACCTCGTCGTCGATGGCGACCGCAAGGAGCTCGTGGCGGGCCTCCAGCACTGGATCGAGCGCGAAGCCGCGGTCCAGGAAGCGTGGTACGTGACCGGCGACGAGGACTACGTGCTCGTCGTGACCGCGCGCGACGTCGATGCGTACGAGCAGATGATGCAGCGCCTGCTCGCCGAAAACGCGAACGTGCGCCGCTACCGCACGCGCGTCGTGCTCGGCACCCTCAAGCGTGGCCTCACGCTGCCGCTCGATCCGGGCTGAACCCCCGCGCGTAGGAAATTTCCTACACCGAATGGGGCTGCTCGCCTACAGGCCCACGTGCGCTGCAACACTCCCGCCATCGCGAGCGCGCGCCTAGACTTGCGGCCATCGCGCTACGCCGGCGCGGCCGACGTTCCACCGCATCGATGAAGCTGCTCCTCCGGTTCGTGTCGTGCCTGCTCTGCCTGCTGCTGCCGGCAGTCGCGTTCGCGCAGGTCGACATCAACCATGCCGATGCGAAAACCCTGGCCGAATCGCTGAGTGGGGTCGGCCTGGTCAAGGCGGAGGCGATCGTCGCCTACCGCAAGGCCAACGGGCCCTTTTCGCGCATCGAGGACCTCGGCAAGGTCAAGGGCATCGGCGTCAAGACGATCGAGGCGAACCGCGACGCGATCGTGATCGTCGTCGGCACGCCTGAGACCCCGCCGCCGATGTATCGCGGGCCCTAGCGGGCGCGGCAGCGCCGGCGCGCGCCGACCGGCTGCAGCGTGCGACGCCGTGCGACACGCGGCACGGGCACCGCACTCTGCTAGACTCGCGCCCCGCCCAACGGCGGTCTCACGCATGATCCTCCCCCGTTACCACATCGGCCCGTCTCTGATCGCGGGCGCAGGACAGGGCTTGTTCCTCGACGAGCCGGTCGCGCGCGGCCGCCTCATCACGGCCCCGGACGCGATTCCGCGCGTGTACACGTTCGACGAGATCCATGCGATGCCCGACGCGCGCGAGCTGCTGCCGGCGACCGTGCGCTGGTTCGAGGACCGCTACACCGTCACGCCCGAGTGGCCGGACGAGTGCTACATCAACCATGCGTTCGCGCCGAGTGGCCTGTGGCACCTCGGCTTCGTGTTCGCCGCCGCCGACCTGTCGCCGGGCACCGAAGTGACGGTCGACTATCGCCATCTCCTCGCCCCGGGTCAGGAGGAGGAGTTCCGCGACGCGCGAACCGGCGAGGCGATCGTCGGTTTCGACTGGCGCGAGAGCCTGCGCGCATCGACCGCCGCGCTCGCCGCGCTGCTCGCCTGATCCGCGATGCGCGAGATTCCCACGCTCGTGACCGAACGCCTGCGCCTGTGCGCGCTCGGCGAGCGCCACTTCGAAGCGTATGCGGCGATGCTCGCCGACGCGAGCAGCACGCGCTTCGTCGGCGATGGCCAGCCGCTCGACCGCATGAACGCATGGCGATCGATGGCGATGCTGCTCGGCCACTGGGCGCTGCGCGGCTGCGGCATGTGGGCGGTCGAATTGCGCCACAGCGGAGAGTTCGTCGGCCGCGTCGGCCTGCACTACCCGGAAGGCTGGCCCGACCTCGAGCTCGGCTGGATGCTCGTGCCTGAACACCGTCGCAAGGGCTACGCGACCGAAGCCGCGCGCGCCGCGCTCGATTTCGCCTTCGAGCAACTGCATGCGCCGCGCGCGATCAGCCTGATCCGCGCGGAGAACAGCGCGTCCGAGCGCGTCGCGCGCCGCCTCGGCGGTCGCCAGGCGACGACGATCGACTTCCTCGGCCACGCGACGCTCGTCTACAGCTACCATCCGGATCGCTGACCGCGCTGCGAAGGCGGTCGGACGACCGCGACGCGCATGGACCCGGACCGGGTCGCTCCGCAGGGGACTGGAACTGATCATGGGCGACCCGCGTCGCGATTCGGTCGAACTGATGCATGCATCACCGCTCTATCGCTACGGCGAGCTGAAAGTGCCGTTGCTGGTGGTGCACGGAACGGAAGACGAGCGTGTGGACTACGAACACACGCGCAGGCTGGTCCGCATGCTGTCCATGGCCGGGCGGCCGCCGCAACTGGTCGAACTCGCGGGCGGCGGGCACGGCGTCGCCAGCACCGAAGACCGCAAGCGCGTGTGGCCCATCGTGGCGAAGTTCCTGCAAGATCACCTGGGCGAACCCTAGGTCGGCGACCTCGACACCGTCGCCATGATGTTTGCCAGCACGCCGCGAGAACCGGAGCCATGAATCGATTCCTGCGTGTACTTGCCACCAACGACTATCGACGCACGCGCTGGAAGAACGACGGCGGCTGGACCACCGAGATCGCGCGCAGCGGAGACGAGGATTTCCGCTGGCGGATCAGCATCGCCGAGATCGAACGCGACGGACCGTTCTCGTCGTTCCCGGGCATCGAACGCGACCTGCTCCTGCTCGAAGGCAACGGCATCGAGCTCGACATCGACGACGCGCCGCCGCACCGCCTCACGCAACGCTTCGAAAGAGTCCGCTTCGCGGGCGAGGCGAACGTCGAGTGCCGCCTCGTCGCCGGCCCGACGCGCGACTTCAACGTGATGGCGCGCCGCGACGCGGTGCATGCGGACGTGATCGCCCGCCCGCTGGTCGGATCGATGGTGATCTTCCCGGAACGCGCCGTCGAATGGTTCGTGCACGTGTTCGCCGGCAACGCGACCGTGCGCAGCGACGCGGACACGCTCGCGCTCGAAACCGGCGCCTCCCTGCTCGCCGATTTCCGCGACGGCGGCAGCCGGATCGTGCTCGAGGGCGGCGGCGAACTCGTGCTCGTCAAGCTCGTCGCATCCGATCACTGACGTGGCCGGGGCGCCGGCGGCGATGCGCCGAGCGGCGGTGATTCTCCGCGCCCTCCATGGCGTCGGTGCGGCGGCGTGGCACGAGGTCGCACGCGTCACGACGCGGCGGTCATCGAGACCCGCGCCGTCGGCTCGTCCGGCGCTTGCGCTTGGCGCGTACATCGTGCCGCTCGATACATCCCAGCCCAAGTTTTATTGCTAATCATTCTCATTTCGGTTCTAATTCCCTGGACGCCGCAACCCAGGGGGTGAACCGTCGACGGCCGTCGCTCGCGAGCGGCGACCGGGGGAGCACCCGCGGCAGCGCGCCTTGGATCTCCGCCGGATCGTGTCGAACGACGCGCTCCGACGCGAGTCGCACGGACCACAACGGAGCTTTTCCATGTCGTTCATCAGGAGCCGCAAACACGCCGTCGCGCGCGGCGCGCGCACTACGGCCGCGACCCTCGCGACGGGCATCGCGTTGGCGTTCTCGCCGCTGCATGCGGCCGATGCCGAATCCGACCCCGCCGCCCTCGCCAGCGCCGATGCCGCCGACGCGAACAGCCTGCCGACGATCAACGTCGAAGGCCACGCGGTCGAGGGCTACAAGGTCGACACGCTCGCGGGCCCGAAATACCTCAAACCGCTCGTCGATACCACGCAGACGATCCAGATCATCGCTGCCGACCTCATCCGGGAACAGGCCGCGACGACACTCGCCGAAGCGCTGCGCAACAGTGCCGGCGTGGGCACGTTCTACGCCGGCGAGAACGGCAACACGTCGACCGGCGACACGGTCTACATGCGCGGCTTCGACAGCTCGGGCAGCATCTACGTCGATGGCGTCCGCGATCTCGGCGGCGTTTCGCGCGACACGTTCAATGTCGACCAGATCGAGGTCACCAAGGGGCCTTCCGGCAGCGACTACGGCCGCACCGCGCCGAGCGGATCGATCAACATCGTGAGCAAGCAGCCGCTGCAGGCCGATCGCGTCGACGCCAGCGTCGCCTACGGCAGCGCCAACCAGAAGCGGGCGACCGCAGACTGGAATGCGCGCATCGACGGCATCGACGGCGGCGCCTTTCGCCTGAACCTCATGGCGCAGGACAGCGGCGTTCCCGGCCGACACGAGGTCGAACGCAACCGATGGGGCATTGCGCCGACGTTCGCGTTCGGCCTCGCCACGCCGACGCGCGTTTTCCTCGACCTGCTGCACCTCGAGCAGGACAACGTGCCCGACGGCGCAATCCCGACCATCGGCCTGCCCGGCTACACGTCGCCCGATCCCGCGCGCCCGCAGATCGGCGCCGCGCCGCGGGTCGATCCGCGGGGCTTCTACGGCACGCGCGACGACCATGACGACAGCACGACCGACATGGCGACGCTGATCGTCGAGCACGACTTCAGCGACGACATGAAACTCGTCAACACGACGCGCTGGGGCCGCACGCGCCAGCAGTACCTCATCACGTCGTTCGTCGCCAACGCCGCGAACATCGGTACGCCCGACATCGGCGATCCGTCGACCTGGACGCTCAAGCGCAGCAATCCCAACTTCAAGGATCTCACCAACCGGATCCTCACGAACCAGGCGAACCTGCGCCTCCATTCGGAATTCGGCCGTGTCGGCAACGACTTCGGCGTGGGCCTGGAACTCGCGCGCGAGGAAGCGATCTCGACCGGCCTGGGCGCACTGAACGGCAGCACGTGGCCCGTGGCGAACCTGTATCGTCCCGATGCGGATGTGGGCGGTCTCGTCTGGGGAAGGAACGGCGCGCACGCCGATGGCCGCACCGACACCGAGGCGGCGTACCTGTTCGACACGATCACCTTCGACGAGCACTGGCAGGCGAACGTCGGCGTGCGCCTGGACCACTACGACACCGATTTCAGCAGCGTCGTCGTCTGCACCGCGAGCGGCGCGACCGCATGCGGCAGCCTGCCCGCGGGCACGATCGTTCCCGGCGTCGACGCCGACACGTCGGACACGCTGTTCACCTGGAAGGCCGGCCTCCTGTACAAGCCGACGCCCGAAGGCAGCGTCTATCTCAATTACGGCGTCTCGCAGCAACCGCCGGGCGGCAATTCGCTCGCATTCAGTGCGTCGGCGAGCAGCCTCGACAATCCGATCTTCGACCCGCAGAAGGCGAAGACGGCCGAGTTCGGCACCAAGTGGGAAGCGTTCGATGCCAAACTGCTGCTGACGGCCGCGCTATACCGCACCGACATCAGCAACGAAGTCGTGCAGGATCCGGTCGACCAGCTCTACTACCAGATCGGCCGGAAGCGCGTCGAGGGCATCGAACTCGGCCTCGTCGGCAAGCTTACCGACGCGTGGAGCGTCTCGGCCGGCTTCACCACGATGGACGCGACCGTCGAGAAGGGCTCGCACGTCTCGCAGGACGGTTCCGACGATCTCGCCTACACGCCCGACGCCGCATTCACCGCATGGACGACCTACCGGACGCCGTTCGGCCTCGTACTCGGCGGTGGCGCTCGCTACAACGGCGAGATGAAGCGCGGCAACGACGGTGCGATCGGCACCCCGACCCGCGTCGACGCGTACTGGGTGTTCGATGCGACGGCGAGCTATCCGGTCAACGAACACCTGAGCCTGCAGCTCAACGTCTACAACGTGTTCGACAAGGACTACGTCGCTGCGATCAACAAGAGCGGCTACCGCTACAGCCCCGGGGCACCGCGGTCGGCGATGCTCACCGCGGCGCTCCGCTTCTGAACCCGCGCCGCGGGCCGCCCGGCGGCCCGCGGTCGGCGGCATGGACGCCGCCGCCTACCGCCACGGTGCGAGAATGGACGCCCGCATCGCGTGGATCCTCGCCATGCTGCTGCACATTCCCGGAATACTCGACCCCTCCCGTCTCGCGCACGTGCGCGCCGAACTCGATCGAGCCGAGTGGACGGACGGCAAGGAAACCGTCGGCGAGTTCGGCGCGCGCGTGAAGCACAACCTGCAGCTGCCGGAAGCGTCCGCGGTGCGCCAGCGCCTCGGCGCGATCGTGCTCGATGCGCTCGCGGCCCATCCCCTCTACCACGCCGCCGCGCTGCCGTTGCGCACGCTGCATCCGCGCTTCAACCGCTACGAAGGCGGCGGTCACTACGGTTTCCACGTCGATGGCGCGGTCATGGCGCTGCCGGGCGGCACGCAGATGCGCAGCGACGTTTCCTGCACGCTGTTCCTCGCCGAGCCCGACGAGTACGACGGCGGCGAACTCGTGATCAGCGACACGTACGGCGAACACGAGGTCAAGCTGCCGGCGGGCGACCTCATTCTCTATCCGTCGAGCAGCCTGCACCGCGTCGCGCCCGTCACGCGCGGCGCGCGCATCGCGGCATTCTTCTGGGTCCAGAGCCTCGTGCGCGAGGACCGGCACCGGCTGCAGCTGTTCGAACTGGATGCTTCGATCCAGTCGCTCTCGCGCAGCGGCGCGGACCCGGCCGCGGTGTTGAGGCTGACGGGCGTCTATCACAACCTCCTGCGCGAGTGGTCCGGGACCTGACGCGCAGGCTCGTCGATGGTCGTGGCCCCCGAGCGCGACCGCCGTTGCCGCCGCCGCCCGTGAACCGGCGGGCGCCGTGCATCGGCTGATGTCGACGCGCGGCGAACACCGCGACCGAAGTGAACGGGCGTCGACATCGCGGAAGGCGTTACCGCATCGTCTGGGCGGTGGCGCGACGCGCTAGGCGGGTCGCGCGTCGAGCGGCGCGCGCGCTGCCGCGGCATTGTCGCGCAGCGCGTCGTTGCGTCGGCGCAGTCGCCACATCCACAGGCCGCTCAGCGCGAACAGCGGCATCAGCAACGCGGCGCTCGCGGCGACGACGCGGCCCGGCACGCCGAACCAGCTGCCCGAATGCAGGGGGAACAGGGACGCGATGAAGCGACGGCCGCGCGGAAGCTCCGCATAGGGCTCGCGCCTGCGCACGGTGCCGTCGGCGGCGTCGATGGCGAGGACGTCCCAGGCCCGATCGTGCGGGCTCATGGCGGTCTGGTAGCGGATCTCGAGCGCGCCGTCGACCGCCGTGGTCGCGATGTTCGCGCGCACTGCCTCCGGCGCCTCGCGCAGGAACGATGCCCACGCGGTCTCCAGCGAAGCGACCGTCGGCGCGTCGTTCGGCGGCCCTCGACGCACCGGCGCCGGCACGCCGGCGAGGCCGTTGATGGCATTGCGATAGACGTCGTACGACCACCACAGGCCGGTCGCGGCGGCGACGAGGTACGGGATCAGCAGCCAGGTACCGACCACGGCATGCAGCTGCCACCAGAAGCCGCGGCCTTTCGCGGCCGTGTTCATGCGCAGCCATGCCGACGGCGAACGCGCGCGTCGCGGCCACCGGAGATAGAGCCCGCTCGCGATGAAGACGAACATGAGCGCGGTGCTCGCCGCGACGACCTGCTTGCCGACCGGACCGGCCGCGAGATTGCGGTGGAGCTGCTCGACCGAGTCGAAGAACGCCGCGCCTCGTTCCGCGCCGAGCACCGCGCCCGTATACGGATCGATGGCGACCGCGGTCGGCCGCGCGCCTGGGCGCACCATCCGCACGGCGACCGCGTGCCGGGGACCTTCCCAGGCGACCCCGCGCAACGCGTGATCCGGGAGCGCGGAACGCGCTGCCGCGACCCAGCGGTCGGGGCCGAGCGGCGTGCGCCCTTCCGCGCTCACGTGCAGCGCGGGGTTGAGCCATGACAGCACCGGCTGCTCGAGGCCGAGCAGGCCGCCGGTGAAGCCGACCACGCCGAGCACGAGGCCGGCGCTGATGCCTGCAAGCCAGTGCAGGCGGAACAGGACGCGTTTGAGCAGCGAAGAACGCACGGCCGGAACCCCAGCGGAGGAGATCCCGATTCCATCACAAATGCGAATCATTCTCAATGGAGTCGCTGCCCGGCCGTCGCCTGCCCTGCGCGATCTCGGCCGGCGACGTTCGGCACCTCCATCTCACTAGAATGCGGCGATGCGCATCCTGATCATCGAAGACGACGCCGCGATCGCCGACGCGATCGGTGCCGCGCTCGCGCGTGCGGGCCACGCGGTCGACCGCCTCGACAACGGGCGTCAGGCCGATGCCGCGTTGCGCGACCATCCGTACGACCTCGTCGTGCTCGACCTCGGCCTGCCCGATGTCGACGGTGTCGAGCTGCTGCGCCGCCTGCGCAGCCGTGCGGACGCAGTCCCCGTACTCGTCGCGACCGCACGCGAGGAACTCGAGGAGCGCGTGCGTACGCTCGACCTCGGTGCCGACGACTACCTCGTCAAACCGTTCGCGCTGCGCGAGTTCGAGGCGCGCGCGCGTGCGCTGCTGCGCCGACGCACGACCCGCGGCGTGCCGGAACTGCAGCTCGGCCGCATGCGCCTCGACCTGCCGCGCCGCCGCGCACAGGTCGGCGACACGCCGCTCGAACTCACGCCGCGCGAGTTCGGCCTGCTCGAAGCGCTCGCCTCGCGGCTCGATCGCGTCATGAGCCGCGAGCAGCTCATCGAGGCGCTCTGCAGCTGGGACACGACGCTCACCGACAACGGCCTCGACATCGCGGTGTATCGCCTGCGGCGCAAGCTCGAGGGCAGCGGCGTGCGCATCCGCACCGTGCGCGGGCTCGGCTACCTGCTCGAAGCCGGCGACGGAGCCGCCTGATGCGCGCGCGCGCGTGCAGGGTCGGCGTGGGGCGCCCTCGCGCGGCGTCCCGTCCGCAGCAGCCGCACGACGTGTGCGTTCACCTCGCGCGGCATGGCGTCGCCGCCGACGGCGCGCGATGAACCGCGCGCCCCGCCCCGCGAGCCTGCGTCGCCGGCTCCTGACCATCCTCGTCGCGCCGATGGCCTTCGCCTGGCTCGGCAGCGGGGTGCTCATCTACGTGCTCGCGCTGCATTACGCCAACATCAGCTACGACCGTTCGCTCGCCGACGGCGCGCGCGCGCTCGAACGCCTCATCCGCAGCGACTCCGGGCACGAGGAGCTGAGCCCGCAGGTTCGCATCCTCATGGAGTACGAGTCGGCGGAGCCGACCTACTATGCGGTACGCAGCCTGCGCCATGGCGTGCTCGCGGCGAACCTCGAGCTGCCGGTGCCCACGCCGGTGCCGGCGATCGGCGCGCCGCCACGTCTCGATTCGATCGTCGCCGACGGTCGCTCGCTGCGGATCGCCTCGCTCGCACTGTCGGGCGAGGACAGCTCCGACACGATCATCGTGTCGGTCGCGGAAACGCTCGGCGAACGCCATGCGCTCGCGCGCGAGATCCTCGTCGGCACGCTGCCGATCGTCCTGCTGCTGATCGCCTTCGTGCTCGTGCTCGTATGGTTCGGCGTCACGCGCGGCCTGCGCCTGCTCGACCCGCTCGTCGACCAGCTCGCCCGCCGGCGCGCGCGCGACCTCTCGCCGCTCGACCAGCGCGAAGTGCCGATCGAGATTCGCCCGCTCACGCACACGATCGACGCGCTGCTCGCGCGCCTGCGCGAGCTGCTCGAACTGCAGGAACGCTTCATCGCCGACGCCGCGCACCAGTTGCGCACCCCGCTGGCCGGCTTGCGGCTGCAGGCGGAGCGCGCGCTCGGCGACCCGCACCCGGAGAGCGTGCGCGACGCGCTCGAGCACGTCGAACGCCTGTCCGCCGGAGCCGGCCGCGCGGCCGGCCAGTTGCTCGCGCTCGCACGCGCGCAGACCGGCGAGAACCGCACCGAATGGAGCACGGTCGACCTCGCGCGCCTCGCGCGCGAGCACGTGGCCGAGCGCGTGCCGGACGCGCTCGCCGCGCGCGTCGACCTCGGCTACGAGGGTCCCTTGCACGGCGCCGACGTCGCCGGCGACGCGATCATGCTGCGCGAGGCGCTCGTCAACCTCGTCGACAACGCGATCACCTATGCGGGCGAAGGCGGCGCGGTCACGGTGTCGATCGAGTGCGAGCTGCGCACGGTCGTGCTCGCAGTCGAGGACTCCGGCGCGGGCGTCGCCGAGGAATGGTGGCCGCGCCTCGGCGAACGCTTCTTCCGCCCGCCCGAAAGCCGGCGCGAAGGCTCCGGCCTCGGCCTCGCCATCGTGCGGCGAATCGCCGACAGCCACGGGGCAGCGGTCATCTACGGCCGCGGCCGCGACGGCCGCGGCCTGCGCGCGACGATCCGCTTCGCCGCCGCGCCGCGCGGGTGACACGCGGCAGCGGGAGCGAGTGCCCGATACGCGAGGGGAACGATGCGGACACCGAACTCGCACCGAACGCCGCGGCGGGCGCCCGCCCTGCCGTGCAGGGTTCACTCGCGATCGTCGCGGGTCCAGACGATGCCGGCTTCGACCCTGACCGGGAACTTCGCGGTCGGCTCGTACGCGGGCGGGCACAGCGCCGCGCCGCTCGTGATGTCGAAGCGCGCGCCGTGGCGCGGGCATTCGATCTCGCGCCCTTCGATGACGCCGCCGGTGAGCTCGCCGCCGTCGTGAGTGCAGACATCCTCGATCGCGTAGTAGTCGCCAT
>NZ_DATDMY010000010.1:0-6318 GCF_036518555.1 Dokdonella sp.
GCCGCGACCGGCGCGGCCGCGGCAGGCGGCTCCGCCGCGCGTGCAGCCGCCGCCTTCTGCGCTTCCAGCCGCGCCTTCGCCGCCTCGGCCTCGGCGCGCGCCTTCTCTGCCTCGGCGCGGCTCTTCTCGAGCTCGGCTTCCGCCTTGGCCTTCTCCGCTTCCGCCTTCACGCGCTCGGCTTCCGCCTTCGCCTTGGCCGCTTCGGCCTTGGCCTTCTCGGCGTCCGCCTTGCTCGCATCCGCGACCTTCGGCGCCGCCGCAGCGGCGGCCTCGGCCTTGCTCTCGATGCGCACGAGCACGTTCTCGTAGAAGCCCTCGCGCAGCACGACGTCGGCGTTGCCGCCGGCCTTGATCTTGGCCGCGATCCGCGCGTGCCATTCGGCCGGCGCGGTGATCACGAGCTTGTTGCCCGAGGCGGCCGCCTTGCGGCCGAGCGCGGCGAGCGTCGCATCGGCCTTGCCGCTCTGGAAGTTGGCACCGCTGATGTCGGTGTTCTCCTGCGCGTACGCGCTGCCGCCGGCGATCAACGCCGAGGCAAGGATCAGTCTCTTCAACATGTCAAAACTCCAATCGCTACTCGTCTTGGGAAATCGGGAGGGCTCGGGCTCGAATGCGCGCTGGCGTGGAACCCCTGCTCGACGCGGGCGGCCGATCGTTGCAACCGCGTTCCTTCGCGACCAGGTGCGTCCCCTCAAACGACGCAGTCTGCTGAGCGGTTCGTCGCGCCGGCATGTGCCGTTCGCCACGTCCGCGCCCGCCTTTACCTTTCTTGTCAGCCGCCGGCGGAGCCGCCGTGGATGCCGCCCTTGGCCAGCGCGGCCGGGTCGAGCAGCTCCTCGAGCTTCCTGCGCGACAGGCCGGTGGTCTCCAGCGCGACATCGATGATCGGCCGGCCTTCCTTGTAGGCCTGCTTCGCCGTCGCCGCACCCTTGTCGTAACCGATCACCGCATTGAGCGCAGTCACCAGGATCGGATTCCTGGCGAGCGCCTCCTTGATCTTGTCCTCGCGCACCCTGAAGCCCGCGATCGCCTTGTCGGCGAGAAGGCGCGACGCGTTGGCGAGCAATTCGACCGATTGCAGCAGGTTCAGCGCGACGACGGGCAGCATCACGTTGAGCTGGAAGTTGCCGCTCTGTCCCGCGATCGTGATCGTCGCGTCGTTGCCGATCACCTGCGCGCAGACCATGGCCATCGCCTCCGGGATCACCGGATTGACCTTGCCCGGCATGATCGACGAACCCGGCTGCAGCGCCGGCAGCTCGATCTCGCCGAGGCCGGCGAGCGGCCCCGAATTCATCCAGCGCAGGTCGTTGGCGATCTTCATGAGCGTGCAGGCGAGCGCCTTCATCTGGCCCGACAGCTCGACCGCGGCATCCTGCGAACCGATGCCTTCGAAGTAGTTGTCGGCGGATTCGAACTTCACGCCGGTGAGTTTCGTGAGCTCGGCCGCGACACGCGGGCCGAGCTGGCTGTCGGCATTGATGCCGGTGCCGACCGCGGTGCCGCCCTGGGGAAGCTTGCGCACACGCTTCAGCGCATCCTGCAAGCGCTCGATGCCGGAACGGATCTGCGCGGACCAGCCGCCGAGTTCCTGGCCGAACGTGACCGGCATCGCGTCCATGAGGTGGGTGCGGCCGGTCTTGGCGACCTTGCGCAGTTCCTTTGCGCGCAGGTCGATCACCTTGCGCAGGTGGGCGAGCGCGGGCAGCAGCCGCTCGCTGACGGTGAGCGCGGCGCTGACCTGGATCGCGGTCGGGATCACGTCGTTCGACGACTGGCCATTGTTGACGTCGTCGTTCGGATGCACCTTGGTGCCCGCGGCCGCGCACAGATGCGCGATGACCTCGTTCGCGTTCATGTTCGACGAGGTGCCCGAGCCGGTCTGGAACACGTCGATCGGGAACTGCGCGTCGAACTCGCCGGCGGCGACGCGCTCGGCCGCCTTGCGGATCGCCTTTGCGCTGGTCTTCTTCAGGTGGCCGAGGTCCGCGTTCGCCTGCGCCGCTGCCGACTTGATCAGGCCGAGCGCACGGATGAACTCGCGCGGCATCGTCAGTCCGGAGATCGGGAAGTTGTCGACGGCGCGCTGCGTCTGCGCGCCGTACAGGGCGTCGGCGGGCACCTTCAATTCGCCCATGCTGTCGCGTTCGATCCGGTACTGGCTCATCGAGGATTCCGCTGCGGAAAATGGAATCGTCCATTATAGCCGCTCGCCGCGACCGCCGCCGGACGGCCGTCACAGCGCGCCCGGGGGACGGGGCGGGCCGCCCGCCGACGGATGCTACAATCGCGGGCCGTCCCTCCCGACCGGCACATGCTGCAGAACCTGCTCTACGTCGGCGCGGCGCTGCTGCTGGTGCTGCTCAACGGCTTTTTCGTCGCCGCCGAGTTCGCGCTCGTCAAGCTGCGCCAGACGCAGGCGGCCACCCTCGGTGCCGGCCACGGCTGGCGCGGCCGCCTGCTCGCCGACGTCCACGGCCGTCTGGACGCCTATCTGTCGGCGTGCCAGCTCGGCATCACGCTGGCGTCGCTCGGCCTCGGCTGGATCGGCGAGCCGGCGTTCGCGCACCTGCTCGAACCGCTGTTCGCACGGTTCGGCATCGGGCCGCAGACGACCCAGGTCGTCGCGCTCGCGATCGCGTTCACGCTGATCTCCTATCTGCACATCGTGCTCGGGGAACTCGCGCCGAAATCGATGGCGATCCGCAACCCGGAGCGCTACTCGCTGTTCACGGCGGGCCCGTTGTACGCGTTCTACTGGGTCATGTACCCGGCCATCTGGCTGCTCAACGCGAGCGCGAATCGCATGCTCGCGCTGCTCGGGCTCGGCGGCGACGGACACGGCGACGGCGAACACCACTACTCGCGCGAGGAACTGCGCCTGATCGTGCACGCGAAGCACGCCAGCCGCGCCGGCGAGGAATACTCGATGATGCAGCACGCGCTCGACCTGCCCGAACTCGTCGTCGGCGACGTGCTGCGTACGCGCGACCAGCTCGCTTCCTTCCGCGATGGCATGGACCGCGAAGCGGTGCTGGCCGAGTTCCGCCGCAGCCGCTACAGCCGCTATCCATGGTTCGAAGCGGACGGTGACCGCGTGCGCGGCGTGCTGCACATGAAGGATCTCCTGCACGCGATGTCCGAGCGCGGCGAGGTCACCGACCTCGTCGCGCTGTTGCGTCCGCCGATCCTGTTGCCGCTGCATGCGCCCGTACTGGACGTTCTCAAGCGCTTCCGCACCGGCGACACCCACCTCGCCCTGGGCGTCGAGGAATCCGGCCGCGTCGCGGGATTCTTCACCCTGGAGGACATCCTCGAGGTGCTCGTCGGCGACATCGAGGACGAGCATGCGCGCACCGGCGCGAGCCTCTCGCCGCGACCGAAGGGCGCGGAGTTCACGATCTCCGGCGGCACGCCGATCTACCGCCTCGAGCGCCTGCTCGAACGCGACATCGACGCACCCGCGGATGTGAACTCCGTCGGCGGCCTTATCATCCACAGGCTCGAACGCCTGCCCCAGGAGGGCGAGACGCTCGCCTTCGAGGGCTTCGACCTCACCGTGCGCACGATGCAGGGTGCCCGCGCGAAGACGATCCTGGTGCAACCGCGTCTTCCCGACACGAACGACCGCAAGGAACCGCAATGAACCCGACCCTGACCGCCCTGTCGCCGCTGGACGGACGCTACTTCGCCAAGACCGCCGCGCTCCGGCCGATCTTCAGCGAGTACGGGCTGATGCACCGGCGCGTGCAGGTCGAACTGCGCTGGCTGCTCGCGCTCGCCGACGAACCGCGCATCACGGAGGTGCCGCCGCTGCCGGAACCGGCGCGCGCGGCGCTGCTCGCGATCGGCGACGCGTTCTGCGAGGCCGACGGCGAACGCATCAAGGAGATCGAGCGCACGACCAACCACGACGTCAAGGCGGTGGAATACTTCATCAAGGAAAAGATCGCCGGCCATGCCGGACTCGCCGCGGTGAAGGAGTTCATCCATTTCGCCTGCACCAGCGAGGACATCAACAACCTCGCCTATGCGCTCATGCTGCGCGACGCGCGCGACGGCGCGTTGTTGCCCGCGCTCGACGCGGTCGCCGCGAAGCTGCGCGCGCTCGCCCACGAGCACGCCGCGCTGCCGATGTTGTCGCGCACGCACGGCCAGACCGCGTCCCCGACCACGCTCGGCAAGGAGATCGCCAACGTGCTCGCGCGCGTCGAGCGCCAGCGGCGGCAGATCGCCGCGGTCGAGCTGACCGGCAAGATCAACGGCGCGGTCGGCAACTACAACGCGCACGTGGTCGCCTACCCCGAGGTCGACTGGCCCGCGTTGGCGCGCCGATTCGTCGAGTCGCTCGGCCTCGCGTTCAACCCGTACCCGACGCAGATCGAGCCGCACGACTGCATCGCCGAGATCGGCGATGCGGTGCGTCGCGCGAACACGATCCTCGTCGATTTCGCGCGCGACGCCTGGGGCTACATCTCGCTCGGCTATTTCCGCCAGCAGCTGAAGGCCGGCGAGGTGGGCTCCTCGACGATGCCGCACAAGGTCAATCCGATCGACTTCGAGAACGCCGAGGGCAACTTCGGGCTCGCGAATGCGCTGTTCGAGCACTTCAGCGCGAAGCTGCCGATCAGCCGCTGGCAGCGCGACCTCACCGATTCGACCGTGCTGCGTGCGCTCGGCACCGCTTTCGGCCACACGCAGATCGCGCTCGACGCGCTCCAGCGCGGCCTCGGCAAGCTGCAAGCGGCGCCCGACCGGCTCGCCGCCGACCTCGACGCGAGCTGGGAGGTGCTTGCCGAGGCCGTGCAGACGGTGATGCGCCGCCATGGCTTGCCCGAACCGTACGAGCAGCTCAAGGCGCTCACGCGCGGCCACGGCATCACGCGCGATGCACTGCGCGACTTCGTCGCGGGCCTCGAGCTGCCGGCCGACGCAAAAGAGCGCCTGCTCGCGCTCGCGCCCGCGGGTTACGTCGGGCTCGCGCCCGAGCTCGCGCGCGCGATCTGATGCGATGTCCGATGCGCCGCTCGTCGCCGCCGACGCCCGCCGCCCGGATGCGCGCATGTTGAAGCCACGGGAGGCATCCGCGTCGTGAAGATCGAAGTCCAGGCCCGGCCGAACCAGCCGCTCGGCATGTCCGCGGAGACGTTCCTGCGCGACTACTGGCAGAAGCATCCGCTGCTGGTTCGCGCCGCGTTTCCGAATTTCGTCAATCCGGTCGCGCCCGATGACCTCGCCGGGCTCGCCTGCGAAGAACTCGCGCTGTCGCGCATCGTGATCCGGCAACCGCACGACGACGGCCCGTCGGCCGCGCGCCGGCGCACGGCGCAGGCCGAATGGACCCTGCGCAGCGGGCCGTTCGACGAAGGCCATTTCGCGAAGCTGCCGGCGACGCACTGGACCCTGCTCGTGCAGGACGTCGACAAGTGGGACGCCGACGTCTGCGCGCTGCTGGACGCGTTCGCGTTCCTGCCGCGCTGGCGCATTGACGACGTCATGGTCAGCTATGCCGAGGACGGCGGTTCGGTCGGCGCCCACGTCGACCAGTACGACGTGTTCCTGCTGCAGGGACTCGGCCGCCGACGCTGGGAGATCAGCACGGATCCGGCCGCTCCGCTCGCGTTCCGCGACGACGTCGAACTCAAGCTGCTGGCCGAATTCGCTCCCACCCATGGCTGGGTGCTCGAACCCGGCGACATGCTCTACCTGCCGCCCCGCGTACCCCATCACGGCGTCGCGCTGGGCGCATGCATGACCTATTCGATCGGCATGCGCGCGCCGTCGCAGGCCGACCTGCTCGGCGATTTCATCGACCACCTGATCGAGACGCTGCCCGAGGAGGCGCGCTACACCGACGCCGACCTCGCCCCGGCGCGCGGCGACGGCGAGATCGACGACGCCGCGATCGCACGCGTCGCGCGCGCGATGCCGTGGCTGCGCATCGATGACGCGGGCATCGCCGATGCGCGCGCGAGACCAGGGCACGAGCGGAGCCACGCGTCGCGGAATGCAGTGCCCGGAGAGCGGGGCCGCAAACGGGAGGTCGACGGCGGTCCGGGGCGCGTTCCGGTGTCTTCGCTTCGCACGTGGTTCGGCCGCTTCATCACGCGCTATCGCAGCGCGCACGTCGCCGCGGCTCCGCCGCGGCGGCTCGGCGACGCCGCATTCATGCGCGCCGCCGCCGCCGGCGCGAGCGTGCGACGCAACCCGTGGTCGCGCTGCGCCTGGATGCGCGACGGCCGCGGCGCACGGCTGTTCGTCGCGGGCGAGGCGTACCCCTGCTCGCTCGCACTCGCGCGCGCGCTCGGCGGCGACCGT
>NZ_DATDMY010000011.1:0-2414 GCF_036518555.1 Dokdonella sp.
CGCGACGACTGGTTCTACTTCGTGCACGGCTACGCCGCGGACGACGACGACGCGACGCTCGCCGCCGCCGAACACGGCGCGCCGTTCGCGGCGGTGGTCGCGCGCGGCCACGTGCACGGCACGCAGTTCCATCCCGAGAAATCCGCCGCGGCCGGC
The DNA here is from genome assembly GCF_036518555.1 of Dokdonella sp. GTDB lineage: Bacteria > Pseudomonadota > Gammaproteobacteria > Xanthomonadales > Rhodanobacteraceae > Dokdonella_A. Next base: position 157 of record NZ_DATDMY010000011.1, read on the forward strand.
CGCCGCCTGCTGACGAACTTCTTCGCGCTATGAACGTCATTCCCGCGATCGACCTGCGCGACGGCCGCGTCGTGCGCCTGCGCCAGGGCGACTTCGCCCAGGCGCGCATCTTCGCGCACGATCCGCTCGAGCTCGCCGCGCGCTACGCGCGCGCAGGCGCCGACTGGCTGCACCTGGTCGACCTCGACGGCGCGCGCGCGGCGCAACCGTTGCAGCTCGCCTCGATCGCGCGCATCGCCGGCAGCGCGCTGCGCGTGCAGGCCGGCGGTGGCGTGCGCACGCGCGACGACGTGCAGCGCCTGCTCGACGCGGGTGTCGAGCGCGTCGTCGTCGGCAGCGTCGCGGTGCGCGCGCCCGACGCCTTCGCCGACTGGCTACGGGACTTCGGTGCCGAACGCCTCTGCCTCGCGATGGACCTGCGCCTCGGCGAGGACGGCCGCTGGCGCCCCGCGGTCGACGCATGGCGATCGACCGACGACGGCGACTACGCCGCGTTGCTGAAACGCTTCGCCGATGCGGGCCTGCGCCACGTGCTGACCACCGACGTCGCGCACGACGGCATGGCGGCGGGGCCGAACCTCGCACTGTATCGCCTGCTCGCCGCGCGCTGGCCGTCGTTCGCGTGGATCGCTTCGGGCGGCGTGCGCGACCTCGCCGACGTCGCCGCGCTGCGCGGCACCGGCGTCGCCGCGTGCGTCGCCGGCACGGCGCTGCTCGAAGGCAGCCTGCCGCTGGAGGCCCTGTGCTCGCGCGCCGCCTGATTCCCTGCCTCGACGTCGCCGACGGCACGGTCGTCAAGGGCGTGCGCTTCCGCGACCACCGCGTCGTCGGCGACATCGTCGCGCTCGCGCGCCGCTATGCCGCGGAGGGCGCGGACGAACTCGTGTTCTACGACATCACCGCGAGCCCGGAACGCCGCCGCGTCGACCTCGCGTGGGTCGAACGCGTCGCACGCGAGCTCGACGTCCCGTTCTGCGTCGCCGGTGGCATCCGTTCGGTCGCCGATGCCGAGGCAGTGCTCGCCGCGGGCGCGGACAAGGTGTCGATCAACAGCCCGGCGCTCGCACGCCCCGCGATCGTCGACGAGCTCGCCGCACGCTTCGGCAGCCAGTGCGTCGTCGTCGGCATCGACGTAGACGCACACACTGACCATCATGGCGCGTGGCGCGTCGTCGCCGACAGCGGCAAACCGGAACAGGCGCGCGACAGCGGCCGCGACCTGCTCGCCTGGGTGCGCGAGGTCGACGCGCGCGGCGCGGGCGAGATCGTGCTCAACGCGATCCGCAACGACGGCGTGCGCGCAGGCTACGCGCACGCGGTGCTCGACGCCGTGCGCGCGGCGACGGACCTGCCGCTCGTCGCATCCGGCGGCGCGGGTTCGATCGAGCACTTCGGCGACGTGTTCGAGCGCTGCGGCGTCGATGCCGCGCTCGCGGCGAGCGTGTTCCATTCCGGTGAGATCCGCATCGGCGATCTCAAGCGCCACCTCGCCGCGCGCGGCATCGTGGTGCGGCCATGACCACGGTCGCGTTCGACGCCGATGCGCTCGACTGGAGCAAAGGCGACGGCCTGCTCCCGCTCGTCGTGCAGCACGCGCACGACGGCCGCGTGCTCATGCTCGGCTACACCGACCGCGGCGCGCTCGAGCGCACGCTCGCGACGGGCGAGGTGCATTTCTGGTCGCGCTCGAAGCAGCGCCTCTGGCGCAAGGGCGAGAGCTCGGGCCACGTGCTCGCACTCGTCTCGCTCGCGGCCGACTGCGACCGCGACGCGCTGCTCGCGCAGGCCGTGCCGCGCGGACCGACCTGCCACCGCGGCGCGTCGAGCTGTTTCGACGGCGACTCGCGCGCGCATCCGTGGCTCAACGAACTCGAAGCGCTGATCGCCTCACGCGCCGGCGCGGATCCGACGTCGAGCTATGTCGCCCGGCTGCTCGCGGCGACGCCCGCACGGCGTGCGCAAAAGGTCGGCGAAGAAGGCGTCGAAGTCGCGCTCGCGGCGGCGACCGGCGACCTCGACGGACTTCGCGGCGAGGCCGCCGACCTCCTCTTCCACCTGCTCGTGCTGCTGCGTGGCAGCGGCCTCGCGTTCGCCGATGTCGTCGCCGAACTCGCGCTGCGCGACCGGCCGCGATCGACGGGATAGGTCGCCCCGACCGCTGTCGGGCGCGCCGCAGTGGGCGCGCCCGCGATGGGCTTCGCCGCGGACGCGCGCAAGCATCGCGCCATGGCTGGTCGGCAGAGCCGGCGTGCACGTCG
>NZ_DATDMY010000012.1:0-5007 GCF_036518555.1 Dokdonella sp.
GCACGAACCCAGGTGTTCGACTACATCGAGGTGTTCTACAACCGCGAGCGATTGCACAGCGCGCTGGGCAATCGCTCACCCGAAGACTTCGCCGCACTGGCGGTGTCTAATTAGACTGTCCGAGAAACCCGGGGTGGTCCACTCTGACCCCGTTTTCGGTTTTCGGCGCCGCTACTTCGCCGTGGGCGTTCCGCTCGCCGCCGCCTGCGATCCGATGTTCTTGTCGAGGAACGCGACGAGCTGCTTGAACAGGTCCTCGGCGTGGTCCTCGTCGTAGAACCCGTGCCCCTCGGTGCGCTCGTACACCCATTCGTGTTCGACGTGCGCCTTGTTGAGCGCCGAATGCATCGCTTCGCCCTGCACCGGCGGCACGCGCCAGTCCTGGCCGCCGACGACGAGCATGACGTTCGCCTTGATGCGGTCGGCGTGCGCGACCGGCGAACGGTCCCAGAGCTGGTCGTCGTTCTCGCCGAGCACGAGCTTGAGGTAGTTCTCGCCGGACGAGTACTGCGGGATGTCGCCGCGCGTGTACATGAGGCGCAGGTCGTACACGCCGACGTAGCCGATCGCGCAACGGTAGAGAGACGGTTCCTTCACTGCGCCCTCGAGCGCGGCATAGCCGCCATAGCTGCCGCCGAAGATGCACAACCGCTTCGGATCGGCGACGCCCTGCTCGACCGCCCAGCGCGTCGCGTCGGTGACGTCGTCCTGCATCTTGCCGCCCCATTCGCGGTAACCGGCCTTGAGGAAGTCGTAGCCGTAGCCGCCCGAGCCGCGGAAGTTGATCTGCAGCACCGCGTACCCGCGCGTCGCGAGCAGCTGCACGTACGGGTCGAACTCCCAGCTGTCGCGGATGCCGTACGGGCCGCCGTGCACGTACACGACGAGTGGCAGGTTCTTCGCCTGCTCCTTGCCCGGCGGACGCGTGAGGTAGCCGTGCAGTGCAAGGCCGTCGCGCGACTTCAGCGCGATCGGCTCGACCGCGGCCATGTGCTCGGGCTTGATCCACGGCCGGTTCGCGAGCAGGAAGCTCGCCTTGTGCGTCTTCTCGTCGTAGAGGAAGAATTGGCCCGGGTTGCGGTCGCTGCTGACCGAGAACACGATCCGGCTGCCGTCGAGCGTGGCACTCGTGATGCGCACGTCCTCGCCCGGGAATTGCTGCAGCAGGCCGACGAGCAGCTTCGACTCGGGCGCGTGCGCGTCGATGAGCGTGGTCGCGGTGCGGTCGGGCATCGCGCGCAGCGCGATCGCATCCTTGTCGTCGGCGGACGGCACGAGTTCGAGCGGACCGCTCACCGTGCCGCTCCACAACGTCGACATCTTGCGCGTTGCGGCATCCCAGAGGCAGACGCCGCCGACGCCGTGGCTGCCGCCGCACTCGAAGTAGACCTTGTCTTCCTTGCGGTTGAAGCCGAGCGGGCGCAGGCGCTGGTGGTCCCGGTTCTCGTCGAACAGGAGTTCCCACTTGGCGTCGTCGTTCCCACGGAACCAGACCTTCCTCGCCTGGTCGACGTCGGTACCGAAGGCGAAGCGCACGACGCCGTGGTGATCGGTGATGAAGTCGGCGTCGCGCATCGGCGAGGTCGTGACCGGCATCGTCACGCCGGTGTAGAGATCGATCTTCTCGACCGTCGGAAACACGCCGTTGGTGCTGTTGAACGAGTACGCCGCGATGAGCGCGTGCTTGGGATCCTCGCGCAGCGGATCGACGAGCGTCGCGTACGCGCGCCGGCTCGTCGCGTGGGCGATGTGGGTCGCGCCCTGGTTGCCCGCGCGGTAGCCGAACAGCACGCCGTCGCCGGTGCCGTCCGCGTTCACCGCGTACAGCTCGCCGGTCGGGACCGGCATCTCGAGCGCGCCGCTGCGTTCGCCGATCGTGTACATGACGCGATCGGGCGCGACCCACCAGAACGACGCGAGTTCGCGCGTGTCGCGCGGGCGCAGGTTCACGCCCTTCATGTCCGACAGGCGGATCAGCGACAGCACGGCCTTGCCGTCGACGACGGCGGCCGCGGCGAGATAGTCGCCGTTCGGCGAGATCTTGACTTCGCGGAACTGCTCGTGGCGCGCGAGGTCCGCGTACGGCACCACGGCCGGCGCGGCGGCGGGAGTCGCAGCGTCGTCCGCCGAAGCAGGCCCCATGACGAACGCCGCGATCGCGGCGAGCATCCCCAGTTGGCGTGACGTCATCGACCCCCTCCCTTGGTTACCGGTTTCCGGCCGCACCCGCGCGGTGCGCGCCCCCGTTGCGCGGCCGGATTGTTCCGTTTCTACCACACGCATGCGTCGTCGCAGTCCGCACTGCAGCACACTGCGGCTACTTCGTCGCCGCTGGCGCGCGCCCGTAACGGTCCTCCAGGCGCACGATGTCGTCCTCGCCGAAGTAGTCGCCGCACTGCACCTCGATGAGGTGGATGTCGCGATCGGTCGGATTCTCGAGGCGGTGCACGGTGTCCATCGGGATGTAGGTCGACTCGTTGCGCTGGAGCAGGAACTCGCGCTCGCCGACGCGCACCTTTGCGGTGCCTTCGACCACGGTCCAATGCTCGCTGCGCCGATGATGCAGCTGCAGCGACAGCACGTGGCCGGGTTTCACGGTCAGGCGCTTGACCTTGCAGTCGTCGGCGTCCTCGAGCACGGTGTAGCTGCCCCACGGGCGGTGCACGGTCTGGTGCACGCTCGCGGCCGCATGGTTGGTCGCGCGCAGTCGCTCGACCACGAGCTTGACCTGCTGCGCGCGTTCGCGATGCGAGACGAGCACGGCGTCGCCGGTGTCGACGATGACGAGGTCCTGCACGCCGACCGCGGCGACCATGCGCGCGTCGGACTGGATGTAGCAGTTCGAGCTCTCGACGACGATCGCCTGGCCGCGCACGCGGTTGCCCTGGTCGTCGGCATCGGCCTCGAGGTCGCTCATCGCCTTCCACGAGCCGATGTCGCTCCAGTCGAACGTCGCCGGCACCACCGCGACCTTCGGCGCGCGCTCCATGATCGCGTAGTCGATCGAGATGTCGGGCTGGGCGAGGAACGCCTCGCGGTGGAACTCGATCGGGCTCTCGTGGTTCATCGCGTGCGCGTGGCAGGCTTGCGCCGCCTTCAGCACGTCGGGACAGACCTCGGCGGCGACCGCGAGCAGCGCGTCGGCGCGGAAACAGAACATGCCCGAGTTCCACACGTAGTCGCCCGAGGCGACATAGCTTTCGGCGGTCTGCAGGTTCGGCTTCTCGACGAACGCATCCACCACGCGCCCCACCGCTTTCCCTTCTCCCGCCTGCGGGAGAAGGTGCCCGGAGGGCGGATGAGGGAAAGCGTCGTCCATCGACCTCTCGATCGCCGCCCCCATGCGGATGTAGCCGAAGCCCGTCTCCGGATGCGTCGGGCGGATGCCGAACGTGACGAGCCAGCCGTCCGCGGCGAGCGCGGCGGCGCGGCGCGCGTCGGCGACGAATGCGTCGAGGTCGCGGATGAGATGGTCGGCCGGCAGGATCAGCAGGGTCGCGTCGGCGCCGACGCGATCGCGCGCGTGCAGCGCGGCGAGCACCACCGCCGGCGCGGTGTTGCGACCAGCGGGCTCGAGCAGGAACGGCAACGTGTCGAGGTTCGCGCCTTCGTGCTGCGCGTACTCGTCGCGCGTGAGGAAGTAATAATCGCGACCGGTCACCGTGAGCACGGTGCCGCCGTCGGCGCAGCGCAGCGCGCGGTCGAGCGTCTTCTTGAGCAGCGACTCGCCGTCGCCCATGCGCATGAACGGTTTCGGATAGGCGCTGCGCGAGACCGGCCAGAGGCGGGTGCCGGCTCCGCCGGACAGGATCACGGGGACGAGCATGGATCGAAACTCCTGCGCCGGCAGGCGGCCGGCGCTTCAGGCCCGGCCGCGACGCGTCACGCCGGGCCGGCGGGCGCGAGTTCGTCGAGGACCTGGTCCAGACCCGCGCGCCAATGGGGCAATTGTAGCCCGAATGCGTTTTCGAGCTTCGAGGCGTCGAGCACGGACCACGCCGGGCGGCGCGCCCTGGTCGGAAAGTCCGCGGTGGTGATCGGCACGACCCGCGGCACGCGCGCGATCAGGCCGCGCGCCGCGGCGCCAGCGACGATCGCGCTCGCGAAGTCGTACCAGCTGCACTGGCCGGCCGCGACGAGATTGAACGCACCATCGTACCCGGTTGACACCGATTCGACCGACGTAGGGTGGGACGCAGGCGCAAAGCGGCGAGTCCCACCCGGGGCCTCGTCCCCCGGACGATCGTCGAGCACCGTCGCGGTCACGTCCGCGATCCAGCGTGCCGGCGTCGGCGCGCCGACCTGGTCGGCGACCACGCGCAATTCGTCGCGCTCGGCCGCGAGGCGCAGCATCGTGCGCAGGAAATTGTGGCCGTGCGAGGCATACACCCATGCCGTACGGAAGACCAGGTACGCCGCACCGCTCGCGGCGAGCGCGCGTTCGCCGGCGAGCTTGCTGCGACCGTACACGCCGAGCGGCGCGGTCGCATCGTCCTCGCGATACGCGCGCGGCGAACCGTCCGCGCCCGCGATGCCGTGGCCGTCGAACACGTAGTCGGTCGAATAGTGCACGACGGTCGCATCGCGCGCTGCGGCCCACGCACCGATTTCGCCGACCGCGCGATGGTTGACGCGATCGGCGAGATCGGGCTCGTCCTCCGCGCGGTCGACCGCGGTGTACGCGGCCGCGTTGATGATCGTGGTCGCGCCGGCCTCGTCGAGCGCGCGCGCGAGCGATGCGGCGTCGGCGAGATCGGCGACGAGGCACGGCGTGCCGTCGTCGAGCAAACCGCTGCGCGTCGCCGACACGAGGTTCCGACCCAGCATCGCGAATCGCCGTCGCACCTCGTGACCGACCTGGCCGTTCGCGCCGAGCAGCAGGACGCGGTCACCGTACGTGTTCATCGACGCAACCTGGTGTGGCGCGCTCGCCCGGCGCACCGGCAGTCGATCGTGGGAGCGGCGGAAGCCGCGATGCTTTTCGCGGCCGATTGATCGAAGAGCATC
>NZ_DATDMY010000013.1:0-3437 GCF_036518555.1 Dokdonella sp.
ACGGAGCACACGGAGCACACGGAGAGAGCAAGGCGAGAGAGCATTTCGAAAGAAAAGCTTTTCCTCCGTGTGCTCTGTGTGCTCCATGATTCAATCTTTGAATCGCTTTTCCTTCGTGTCCTTCGTGTCCTTCGTGTTTCAATCTTTCGCTCTGCCTTGCTCGCCGACAACCGAGTCAGGGATCGAGCCCGTCGCGGAAGATCGCATCGGACTGCAGGCGCAGCACGCCGAGCGTGTACGCATCGGGGAGGGGGCCCGGGGGCGTGAGCAGGCCGGCGATGAGCGGGCGCTCGCCGGAGAGCGTCATCGCGGTCGCGACCTGCACATCGGCGCTGCCTGCGCTGAACGTGTAGCGATTGATGCCGTTGCCGTCGAACGTATCGTCGAGCGCGCCGGTGAAGTGCATGCGCGCGGCGAAGAAATTGCGCGTGTCGGCGCCGGTCGGGTCGATCCAGCCACTGGCGACGATGCGCCGGTCCTGGCGCACCGCGAGCGCGGTGATGGCGGTGCCGTCCTCGTACTGCAACACGACGAGGCCGCTGTCGCCGAAGTTCGCGTCCAGGCTGCCGTCGCGGCGCACGCGGAAGACGAGCGTGCCCGGTGTCACGCCACTCGTCGGATTGATGTTCGCGGCGACGAGGATGCCGTCGTTGTGAGGGTCGATCGCGATCGCGGGCACGTTATAGCTACCGAGCAGGTCGACATCGCGGAATCCGGCGCCGTTGAACCCCGTGTCGAGCTCACCGTTCGGCAGCAGGCGCACGAGCATCGGGATGCCGCGGTCGTCCTGGTCGTCGTAGTCCTCGCGATGGCCGCCGATGACGATGCGGCCCTGCGTGTCGATCGCGAGCGCGGTCGCGACTTCCGGCAGGTAGTGATCGGTCGCATCGGTGCGGCCGAAGCTGACCCAGCCTGCGTTGCCGAAGCCGGTATCGACGCTGCCATTCGCGTTGATGCGCACGGCCATGAAGTCCTCGAAGCTGCCGTGCCCGCAATCCGTGCAGTAACCGTAGACGACGAGCTTGCCGTCGGGCGCCCGCACCGCGCCGTTGAACCGCACGCCGGCATTGGCGCCCAACGGCTGGCTCGAGATGAGCACCTTGCCCGCGCTCCCGAAGCTCGTGTCGAGCGATCCATCCGGGCGCAGCTTGACGACGCCGAGTACTTCGAAGGGGCGCGCCATGCTTTCCTTCGCGGCGATGACGAACATGCCGTTGCCGGGGACGGGCAGGATGCCGACGCAATCGTCGTTGAACGGCTGTGCGTCGAGATGGACGAGCTGCCAGCCGCCGAGGCCGAATGCGACGTCGAGCGCGCCGGAGGGCGCAAATTTCGCGACGCCGCATGCATCGAAGCCGTCGCTGCCGCCCGCGGTGTCGAATGCGCCGACCGTGACCACGCTGCCGTCGCCGAGCACGGCGACGGCGCGGGTCGAGACCTGCAGCACATCCATGCCGGAATATGTCGTCGGCCACGCGAACAGCGCCTTGCCGTCGCCGGAGAAGGTCGGATCCGGGTCGCCGTCGCCGGCGATCGCGGCGCCGCTCGCGGCGAGCAGCAGGGCAAGCACGCAGCGCGTGGTCGCGCGGATGCCGCCGCGCGCGAAAGTAGTCGTCGTCCGTATCGCAGCCATCGGCCCCTCGTCGTCGCTGCGCCACCGGTGTGGCGCGTTGCAAGAGGACACGGAGTAGCGCGATGTGCGGGGCCAGCGCCGCGCTAGGTCAGTGCGGCGGTGGCGCGAGTTCCGCGTCGCCGTAGGCGGCCGCGAGCGCCTTGCCCTTGATGAAATCGGCCATGAGATCGAAATAGCCGGCCGAGCGGCGCGTCGACACGCGTTCGCCGTCGGGCTTTGTCTCGAACTCGACGATGCCGTGGTCGGCGTTCGGGAACAGCGCGGTGGTGATCGGCCGGCCTTCGGCCTGCAGCGCGGCGAGGCGGCGGCGCGTTTCGAACGGGGGCGCGTCGCGATCCTGGCCGCCGAGCACCCACAGTTGCGGCACGTCGAGGTTGTGCAGCACGGGCATCGGGTCGTAGCGCACGGGAATGCCGGCGACGAGTGCGCGCAGGTCGCGGCGCGCGACCTCGGGCGTCGCGGCGAGCAGGTAGCCGGCGATGTTGCCGCGCACGGACTTGAACCACGCTTCGTTCGCGTACTGCTTTTTCACCGCGTCGAGGCGATCGTAGCCTTCGGTGAAGTCGCTCTCGACGATCCCGATCGCTGCGTCGGAAATCGTCATCGCCTTCGCCTGCGCGTCGGCATCGAAGCCCGCGCGCTGCAGGTCGAACGCGACCGCTTCGCGGTCTTCCTCGAGCGGCGAGACGGCGAGGCCGAAACTGACGACCGCGAAGTCGACCCGTTCGATGCGCGCGGCGAGCGGCACGACCCAGCCGCCCTGGCTGCCGCCCTGGTAGCCGACGCGTCCCGCGCGCGCGCCGGCGAGGCGCCGCGCCTCGTGCATCGCGTGGATCGCGTCGACCGCGAGCGTGAGGTAGTCCTGCGTGTAGCGCCCGCCCGATGCGCCGGTGCCGCGCTTGTCGTAGGCGAACACGCCGATGCCGTGGCTCGCGAATTCGCGCTGCAGGGTGTAGTCGTGCAGCGCCGACGAATGCTCGGCGCCGTGCACGAGCACGACCAGCGGTACGCGCGCGTCGCCGGGCGACAGCGTGAGGCGGCCGGCGAGTTCGACGCCGCTGCCTTCGAAACGCGTGTCGGTCTGCACGAGCGGAATGCGCGTGCCCTTGGTCGCGTCGAAGCGCAGCCCGCCTCGACCGCAACCGCGGATGACGACGCGATGGCCATCGGGGCGACCGGTCCAGCCGTAGGTGCTCGTCCAGCGCTCGTGGCCTTGCGGCTTCAGCGCGCCGGTCGTGCCGTCGGTGCGCCGCCAGCGCAGGCTGCCGGCGGGGTCGCCGGGCGCGATGTCGAGCGACGTGCCGTCGGCCATCGCGTAAGCACCCACCTCGCAGGGCAGGGGTTCGCCGTTCGTCGCGGCGGCCGTGGCGGCGCAAGCGATCGAGCCGAGCAACGTGGCGAGGAGGCGAAGCGTGGGGTTCGGGCGGATGCGTTCGTTCATGGCAATTCCATGTATGTCAACATTTACGTAAATGTTGACGCGTGTGCCGTGGCGCGGTCAATATGCCGCAAGGCCCATAGCAGGCGGCGACGACGAGCATGAACGACTTCATCCATGGGCAGGGCCCGGCCTTCCTCGCGCACCTGCTGCGGCGCCTCGCGGACGAACTCGTGCAGGCCGCGGCGGACTGGTATCCGACGGTCGGCGTGAGCGCGCCGCCGCGCACGCTGTCGACACTCATCGCCCTCGACGAGCAGGGCCCGCTCGGCGTCACCGAGCTCGCCGGTCGTTTGCGCCAGTCGCACCCGCTCGTGATCGTCTGGATCAGGGAACTGTCGGGATTGTCTCTCGTGGAGCAGACCA
>NZ_DATDMY010000014.1:0-19249 GCF_036518555.1 Dokdonella sp.
GTTGAGGTGCTGGATCTCGTCGGCGCCGCCTTCGACGAACTGGCGCGCGGACATGAACGCGGGCACGTGGCCGCTCACGCGCAGGCCGCGCTCGTGCGCGCGCGCGGCGATCAGCGGCATCAGTTCCGGCTTGATCGACGAATAGATCTTGATCTGCGCGTAGCCGTGGTCGGCGTACCAGTCCACGTCCTTGATCGCGTCCTCGACCGTATCGACGCGCATCTTGGTCGGGCCGGCGAGTTCGCCGGTGCCGTCGATGATGCCGGCCTTGAGCACGCGCGGCCCGATTTCGCTGCCGTCGTCGAAGCGCGCGACGCGCTTGGGGAACGCGTCGGTGTCGTTGGCCAGGTCGCGCGCGCTGGTGACGCCGTTGGCGAGGTCGAGCAGGCCGTCGACATCGCTGAAATGCTGGTGGTTGTCCCACAGGCCGGGCATGAGGAAGCGCCCGTGCGCATCGAGCACCTCGGCGTCGGCGACCGCCTGCAGCGCCGCGTCGGGCGCGACGCGCACGACGCGCTCGCCGCGCACGAGCACGCTGGTGTGTTCACTGACGGAAAGGTCGCGCGGGTCGAACACGCGTGCGTCGCGAATCAACAGCCCACCCTTCGGCACGCGCACGAGCTCGCGCGCGAGGCGCGCCGACCATGCAGTGTCGGCCGCGTCCTGCGCCGCCTGCAGCGGCTCGAGGTTGCTCGCGAACTCCGCCCGCACGACCGAGAACCAGCCCGACACGATCGCCGCGGTCGCACCGTCGCCGTCGAGCCAGATCGGCTGCGGCGTGAAGCCGAGCCCGGCGATGCGGTACTGGCGCAACTCGCGCCCGCCGACGCGCACGCTGCCGACCGCCTCGATCGAGGCTTCGCCGGCGGGCAGCAGGGCAAGACGATGGCCGGGTGCCGCGAGCAGCGCGCGCGCGAGCACGCCGAGGAATTCGGGCGGCGCATTGGCCGGGACGTAGAACGCGCCCGCGGCGGGCGCCGAGCCGTGCTCGGTGCGGCCGTGCCAGCTCGCCTTGCCGTCGGCGACCAAGAAGCGCTCCTCCACGGGCGCCTTCATGTAGTCATTGCCGCGGCCGTCGTACGCGAGGGGAAGTCCGGCGGCGTCGAGCGTCCAGTCGGCGACGATGTGGTCGCCGCGGCCGCGGTCGTTGTAGGAGTATTCGGCATGCGTGCGACCGTCGGCGCCCGCGTCGACCGACTGCGTGCCGGCCGCATTGCCCTGGATCAGGATCGAGTCGGTGCGAGGTGCGGCGACGGCGTGGATGCCTCCCGCGACGAGCACGGCGATGGCGAGGAAGCGCAGCATGGCGGTCTCCGGTCCGACGGAGCCGCGAGCGTATCCAGGCCGCGTCCGCGCGCGCACGTGCCGGAGGCAATGCCCGGTCGCGGATCGCTCTTGCTAGACTTGCGCGCCCTAGCAGGAAGTCGGGAAGCGGACCGTGAGCGCTTTCTCGATGCGCGGTCCGACCGGACCGTGCCGGCAGGGCCTTGCCCACGCGTCTGCACGAGGATCCACGAATGGATGCTGCTGCCCTGCCCCGCCCCGACGACACCCGTGTCGCGGTCATCGGCCTCGGCTACGTCGGCCTGCCGCTCGCGGTCGGGTTCGGCCGCCACCTGCCGACGCTCGGATTCGACATCAACCGCGCACGCATCGAGGAATTGCGGCAGCACCGCGACCACACGCTCGAGGTTTCGACCGACGAGCTCGCGGCGACGCCGCAGCTGCGTTTCAGCGCGGACGCGGACGAGCTCAAGGCGTGCAACGTTTTCATCGTGACCGTGCCGACGCCGATCGACGACGCCAAGCGCCCCGATCTTTCGCCGCTCGTCGCCGCGAGCCGCACCGTCGGCAAGGCGATTTCGCGCGGCGCCGTCGTCGTGTTCGAGTCGACCGTGTATCCGGGCGCGACCGAGGAAGTCTGCGTGCCGATCATCGAGCGCGAGTCGGGCCTCGCCTACAACGTCGACTTCTACGCAGGTTACAGCCCGGAGCGCATCAACCCGGGCGACAAGGAACATCGCCTCGAGACGATCCTCAAGGTTACCTCGGGCTCGACCCCGGAGGCGGCCGACTTCGTCGACGCGCTGTACCGCCGCGTCGTCACCGCGGGCACGCACAAGGCGTCGAGCATCCGCGTCGCCGAGGCGGCGAAGGTGATCGAGAACACGCAGCGCGACCTCAACATCGCGCTCATCAACGAACTCGCGCTGATCTTCCACCGGCTCGGCATCGATACCGCCGAAGTACTCGCCGCGGCAGGCACGAAGTGGAACTTCCTGCCGTTCCGCCCCGGCCTCGTCGGCGGCCACTGCATCGGCGTCGACCCGTACTACCTCACGCACAAGGCGCAGCAGATCGGCTACCACCCGGAAGTGATCCTGTCCGGCCGGCGCATCAACGACGGCATGGGCCAGCACGTGGCCCAGCGCGTGATCAAGCTCATGACGCAGCGGCGCATCCACGCGGCGGGCGCGAACATCCTCGTGCTCGGCCTCGCGTTCAAGGAAAACTGCCCGGATCTGCGCAACACGCGCGTGACCGACGTCGTCGGCGAGTTCCAGAGCTACCACGCGAACGTCGACGTGCACGATCCGTGGGTCAGCGCCGAGGAGGCGCGCCACGAGTACGGCCTCGACCTCGTGCCCGAACTCGTCCCCGGCAAGTACGACGCGGTGATCCTCGCGGTCGCGCACCGCCAGTTCCTCGAGCTCGGCGCGGAGCGCATCCGCGCGCTCGGCAAGCCCGGTTGCGTGCTGTTCGACGTCAAGCAGGCGCTGCCGCGCGAACTCGTCGACGATCGACTGTAGGGCGGTACGCGCTTGGCGCGTGCCGCGGCAACGCGACGACACGACCGCCGGACGCGTAGCGCGGCCGGCCCATGGAGAAGACACATGCGCATCCTCGTCACCGGCGCCGCCGGCTTCATCGGATCGACCCTGAGCGACCGCCTGCTCGCGCGCGGCGACGAGGTGCTCGGCTACGACAACCTCAACGACTACTACGACCCGACGCTCAAGGAAGCGCGCCTCGCCCGGCTGCTGCCGCACGCGAACTTCAGCTTCGTGCGCGCGTCGCTCGAGGACCGGCCCGCGCTCGAACGCGCGTTCGCGGACTTCCGCCCGCAACGCGTGGTCAATCTCGCCGCGCAGGCGGGCGTGCGTTATTCGCTGACCAACCCGTACGCGTACGTCGAAGCGAACCTGGTCGGGTTCATCAACGTGCTCGAGGCGTGCCGCCATGGCGCGGTCGAGCACCTCGTCTATGCGTCGTCGAGTTCGGTCTACGGTGCCAACCGCAAGCTGCCGTTCTCGGTGCAGGACGCGGTCGACCATCCGGTGAGCCTGTACGCGGCGACGAAGAAGGCGAACGAGCTGATGGCGCACACGTACAGCCACCTGTACCGCCTGCCGACCACGGGACTGCGCTTCTTCACCGTGTACGGCCCGTGGGGACGGCCGGACATGGCGCTGTTCCTGTTCACGCGCAAGATCCTCGCCGGCGAGCCGATCGAGGTGTTCAACCACGGCAAGCACACGCGCGACTTCACCTACATCGACGACATCGTCGAGGGCGTGATCCGCACGCTCGACCGCGTGCCCGCGGGCGACCCTGCGTTCGATCCGCTGCGGCCGAACCCGGGCTCGTCGGCGGCGCCGTATCGCGTCTACAACATCGGCAACAACCAGCCGGTCGAGCTTGCGCACTACATCGAGGTGCTCGAACGCAAGCTCGGGCGCAGCGCCGAGAAGATCCTGCTTCCGCTGCAGCCGGGCGACGTGCCCGACACGTTCGCCGACGTCACCGAGCTGTCGCGCGATACCGGTTACGCGCCGTCGACGCCGGTCGAGGTCGGCATCGGCCGCTTCGTCGACTGGTACCGCGCGTTCTACCGGGTCTGAGGCCCGCCGGCCGGGTGCCGCCGCGTCGGTGCCGCGGCCCGCGCGACCACCACCCCACAAGTGGATTATTCTGCGCACGACGGGGCGACCGACGGTGCCCGAAGTCCGGCCGTCGCCCGCACGGGGGTCGCCATGAAAGTGTGATAGGGTTCACATTTCCATAGGGAGGGAGCGCGCCATGTCGCCGTTCATCCGGCTCGTCTTGATCGCTATCGTGTTGTTTTTGCAGGCTTGTGCTGCAGGACCCGGGGTGAGCAGCGGCGCTCCGCGGGTGAACCCCGAGGCGCAGGCGGTCAGCGTCTACAGGATCGGTGTCGACGACATCATCGAGGTGTCGGTCTGGCACAACCCGGACCTCAACGCGAAGGTGCCGGTGCGCCCGGACGGCATGATCTCGATTCCGCTCGTCGGCGACGTCATGGCCGGCGGCAAGACGACCGAGGAAGTCTCGGCCGAGATCGCCGACAAGCTCAAGGCCTACATCCGCGACCCGCAGGTCGCCGTGATCCTGACCGAGCTGCGCAGCCACGAGTACCTCTCGCGCGTGCGCGTGACCGGGGCGGTGCGCAACCCGATCTCTGTGCCGTACCGCCAGGGCATGACCGTGCTCGACGCGGTGCTCGCGGCGGGCGGCACGACCGAGTTCGCGTCCGGCGACCGCACCGAGCTCTACCGCAAGGAAGGCGACAGCACGCGTGCCTACGCTGTGCGCCTGGACCAGATCCTCAAGAAGGGGGACCTGTCGACCAACTATCCGGCGCAACCAGGTGACGTGATCACCGTGCCCGAGCGCGTGTTCTGACGGAGCGGAGCGGCGAGATGGCGAATGCGATGGTGCCGATGGGCGAGCTCGTGCCGGTGCTGCTGACCGAGGCGCGCCGGCGCAAGCTCGCGCTCGGCACGATGTTCGCCGTCATCGCGATCGCGGCGCTCGTGATCGGCGTCGCGCTGCCGCGCAAGTACGAATCGTCGACCACGATCCTCGTGCAGGAAAGCAACATCGTGACCGGGCTCATGGAGGGACGCGCGGTCGCGACCGGCGTCGCGGACCGCGCGTCGATCGCGCGCGAGGTGATCTTCAGCCGCAAGGTCATGAACGAGATCCTCGCCGCCGGCGGCTGGCTCGACAAGCATCCGTCGGCGATCGACCAGGACCGCATGATCGAGGCGATCACCAATCGCACGAAGATCACGAGCCCGCGCGACAACCTGATCCAGATCACCTACGCCGACAGCCAGCCGGAGCGCGCATTCCACGTGACGCAACGGCTCGCCGAGCTGTTCATCCAGGAAAGCCTCGCCGCGAAGGAGCGCGAGAGCCGCAACGCGTTCGAGTTCATCGACGGACAGGTCGAGTCGTACCACAAGAAGCTCACCGACGCCGAGGACAAGCTGAAGGCGTATCGCGAGGCGAACGTCGATGCACGCCCCGGCGGCGAGGCCGACAGCAACAGCCGCATCGCGCAGCTGCGCAGCCAGATCGAGCAGGCGCGGCTCGAACTGATGGAACAGCGATCGCGCGAGGGCGCGCTCGTGTCGCAGCTGTCGGGCGAGTCGGAAATCACCGCGGTGCAGACGCGCGCGGGCACGTATCGCGTGCAGCTCGCCGAGCTGCAGAACCAGCTCGACCGCCTGCTGCTCACCTACACCGACGACTACCCCGATGTCGTGCGCATCCGCCACCAGATCCAGGACATCCAGGACGCGCTCAAGCGCGACGAGCAGCAGCGCGCGCTCGCGCCGAAGGCGAGCAAGGGACCGTCGCAGGTCGACGACGGCATCCAGTACAACCCGCTGTACCAGGAACTGCGCAGCAAGCTCAACGAGGCGCGTCGCAACGGCTCGGCGACCGCCTCGCGCCTGAGCGTCACCCAGGGCATGCTCGACGCGGAGCTCGAGCGCAGCAAGCGCATCGCCAATTCGGAGAACGCGTTGTCCGAGCTCACGCGCGACTACGAGGTCAACCGCGACATCTACCAGGACCTGCTCAAGCGCCGCGAGAACGCGCGCGTGTCGATGGACCTCGACGCCAAGCAGCAGGGCCTCACCTTCCGCATCCAGGAGCCGGCGGTGATGGCCGTGCGTCCGTCCGGCCTGCGACTCATGCATTTCGCGATCGCCGGGCTCGCGCTCGGCATCATCCTGCCCCTCGGCCTGCTGTTCGGCTATGCCCGCTTCGATCCGCGCGTGCGTTCCGCGGCGCAGATCGAACGCCTCGCCGGCGTACCGGTACTGGCGACGATTCCGGCCTATGCGACGACGGCCGACCGCCGCCGCAGCGCGTTGCACGGCACCGTGCTGCTCGTCATCATCGTCGCGGTGCTGCTCACCTACGCGGCGATGTACTGGATCCGCCTGGAGGTCATGCGATGAGCGCGGGCGACAGCGGAAAGCCGGCCGATCATGTCGGCGGCGCGCTCGAGGCCGCCGCGAACAAGCTCGGCGTGCGCACGAGCGCCAGTCGCTCGATCGCGCGGATGGCCGAGCCGCATGCGCTGACGTCGCGCCAGCTCGACGAGCGCCGCCTGATCCACCGCGACGACTCGGTGCGCGCGCAGGCCGATGCGTTCCGCGAGATCCGCACGCGCCTGCTCGCGCTCGGTGGCGACCAGAACTTCGTGACGATGATCGCGCCGGTCAGTCCCGGCTCCGGCGGCAGTTTCGTCGCGCGCAATCTCGCCGCCGCGTTCGCGTTCGACGAGGCGAAGACCGCGCTGCTGATCGACTGCAATCCGCGCCATGCGGCCCAGCACAAGGCGCTCGGCACCGAGCCGGGCCCGGGGCTGATCGATTACCTCGACCATCCCGCGATGGGCATGGAGCCGATCATTCATCGTACCGGCATACCGCGCCTGCGCCTGATCCCGTCGGGCAAGCCGCGCGAGACGAGTGGGGAGTACTTCTCATCGTTCCGCATGCGCGCCGCGGTCGACTCGTTGCGCTGCCGCTATCCGGATCGCTACCTGTTCCTCGATGGGCCGGCGGTGAAGGGTTCGCCGGATGCGCGCATCCTGTCCGACCTCGCCGACTTCGTCGTGCTCGTCGCCGGGTACGGACGCGACACGCCGGCCGCGATCGCGCAGGCGGCGTCGATCTTCGATCCGAACCGGTTCGCCGGCGTCGTGTTCGACGAATTGCCCTGACCCGCACGGACGGCGGCGCGCGCGTCGGGCAACGGGGTGTAACGGACTCGCGGGTCGCCTGCCGCGCCCGCAACCGGAGGCGGTGGTCCTGACAGGAGGGGAGACACGATGCGCATCAACCATTGCGGCCCGTCGTTTGCCGGCGCCGCGTTCGCCGCCGTCGCGATCGCCGCCGCGGGCGCGCCGTCCGCGCGCGCGGAACCCGCGCTCGGCTATACCGTCGGCGTCGAGCTCGAACAGAACGACAACATCAACCTCAGTCGCGACGAACCGGTCGAAGAGACCGTGCTCACGCCGACACTCGCATTCGACCTCAAGCAGCAGGGCGCGGTGCTCAGCGCGACCGCGGCGGGCGCCCTCTCCTACCGCGACTACCTCGGCGGGAAGTTTTCCGACGAACTGCGCGGGCTGTTGTCGGGCGTGGCGACCTGGTCGATCAGCCCGGAACGATTCGACTGGGTGGCCGAGGACTACCTCGGGCGCCAGCCGGTCGACGTGCTGCAGGCGGACGTACCGAGCAACCAGCAGCAGACGAACGTGTTCAGCACCGGTCCGACCCTGCGCGCGCGCTTCGGCGGCGACCTGCGCGGGCGCCTCGACCTGCGCTACACGAACACCTACGCCGAAGAGACGAGCGAGTTCAACAGCGATCGCTTCAGCGCCGCCGCACGCCTCGCCTGGCTGCTCGGGGCGCTCGACAATGTCAGCGGCTCGCTGACCGCGTCGCGCGTGCGCTACGACGAAGTCGCCTCACGGCCGTTCGATTACGATCGCGAAGACGCCTACATCGGCTACGAACACGTATCCGGCACGCTCAAGCTCGATGCCGCGGCCGGCTACAGCTGGGTCGACCTGCGCGGGCCGGACAGCCGCTCGGGTGCGCTGCTCAGCCTCGGCCTGCGCTGGATGCCGTCGCCGGCGACCGACCTCGGCGTCAATGCCGCGCGCCAGTTCGCCGATGCGAGCCAGGATCTCGTCGTCGATCCGCTGTCGATCGGCAACCTCGGCGTCGGCAGCGGCCGCAACGGCGCGGTGATCTCGCCGCAACTCTACGTGGAAAAGCGCATCGGCCTCGACTTCAACCATCGCGCGGATCGTTACGCCTTCAACGTCGCGCCGTTCTGGCGCAAGATCGACTACATCGAAGGCGAGTTCTTCAGCCAGCGCTCGTACGGCTGGACCGCGAGGTACGATTGGCTGCTGCGCCCCACGTTCACGCTGTCGCTGTCGACCGGGCGCGAGCATCGCGACTACACCGGCCTCGATCGCACCGACACCGACGCGAGTTATTCGATGGCGCTGGCGTGGCGGCAGACGAGCCACTGGACATGGATGCTGCGCGGCACGCACGCGCTGCGCGACAGCACCTTGCGCGAAGCCGGCTATTCGGACAATGCGATCATCCTCTCCCTCACCTACACGCGTTGACGACCGGGCGGGATGATCGAATCGATGTCTTCCAGCACGGCGACGCACAGCGTCGCCCTCATGTACCACGCGATCGGCGGAGCCGGCGCTGCGGACGCCGCGCAGGACCCCCACTACACGGTCGACGCGACGCGCTTCGCCGCGCAGCTCGACGCGCTCGTGCGCGTCGCCGGCGGCGCCACGTGTGCGCGCGACTGGCTCGCCGCGCCGCGCCGCGCGGCCGTGCTCACGTTCGACGACGGCCATGCGAGCAACCATGCGCTGGCCTGGCCCGCGCTGTGCGAACGCGGGTTGCGCGCGGACTTCTTCGTCAACCCCGGCAAGGTCGGCGAAGCGGGGCTCGCGAGCTGGGCCGCGCTGCGCGAAATGGCCGCGAGCGGCATGTCGATCCAGTCGCACGGCTGGAACCATCGCTATTTCACCGAGCTCGACGACCGCGCGCTGCGCGAGGACCTGCGGCGCTCGCGCCTCGCGATCGAGGACCGCGTCGGTGCCGCGGTGACGCTGCTCGCGCCGCCGGGCGGTCGCATGCGCGCCGACCTGCCCGCGGTTGCGCGCGAATGCGGCTATGCGCACGTGCTCGGCTCCGAACCGGGCCTGCTCGACGGCGCCGATGCCGCGCGCGCGCTGCCGCGCATGAGCGTCACCGCGGCGCTCGACGTCGCGACGCTCGAAGCGTGGTTCGAAGGCCGCGGCATCGCACGCGCGCGCCTGCGTTACGGCGTGCTCGGCCTGGCCAAGCGGACGCTCGGCGATCGCCGCTACGAGCGCCTGCGCGAGCGGCTGCTCGGAGCCGGAGACCGCGCCCGATGAAGTGGATCTTCGTGCTGAGCGTGCTCGCCCTCGGCTGGACCTACCTCGGCTATCCGCTCGCGATGCTCGCGCGCGCGCTGTACCGGCCGCGCCGCGTGCAGCCGGCCGACTGGGAACCGGACGTCGCCGTCGTCATCGTCGCGCATGATGCGGCGGACGAACTCGCGGCGAAGCTGCGCAACATCGCGGCGCTCGACTATCCGCCCGGGAAGCTGCGATTCCACGTCGCCTCGGACGGCTCGGAAGACCACACGCCGACCGTGCTGCGCGAGTTCGGCGACCCGCGCCTGATCCCGTACGTGTTCCCGGTTCGCCGCGGCAAGTCGGCCTGCCTCGGCGACATCGTGCCGAGGCTCGAGGCCGAGGTCGTGCTGTTCGCCGACGCGCGCCAGCGCATCGAACCCGGCGCGCTGCGCGCGCTGCTGCGCCTGCTGTCCGATCCGCGCGTAGGCGCGGTCGGCGGCGAACTCGCGTTCGAGCGCAGCTACAGCGACTACGGCGACGGCATCGACTTCTACTGGCGCTACGAAACCTTCATCCGCGGCAACGAAGCCGAAAGCGGCTCGGTCGTCGGCGTGAGTGGCGCGCTCTACGCCGCCCGCCGCGCGCTGCTGCCGCAGATTCCCGCCGGACTCATCCTCGACGACCTGTGGATCCCGCTGCAGATCGCGCGCGACGGCTCGCGCATCGTCTTCAGCAGCGAAGCCCGTGCATGGGACCGGCCGTCGAAGGACGCGGCGGTCGAATCGGCGCGCAAGCGGCGCACGCTCGCGGGCAACTTCCAGCTGATCGCGCGCGAGCCCGCGCTGCTGCTGCCGTGGGCGCATCCGCTCGGCTGGCGGCTGTGGGGGCACAAGTGGCTGCGCCTGCTCGCGCCATGGTTCATGCTCGCGGCGTTCGCGAGCAACATCGTCCTGATCTCCGAGTCGCCCAAGTGGACCCTGCTCGGACTCGCGCAGATCGCGTTCTACGGCGTCGCGCTCGCGGCGATGCGCCGGCCCTCGTTGCTGCGCATCGCGCCGGTGCGCGTGATCTCCACGTTCGTGCGCATGAACGGCTACGCCGTGCTAGGCCTGCACGATTTCCTGACCGGTCGCGCGAGCGCGACGTGGTCGGTTTCCCGCCGCAGGAACGCCTGACCGATGGCCGCACCCGCTCGACCGCTGCGCATCCTCTACGTCGTCTCGCTGTTCCCGTGCTGGTCGGAAACCTTCATCGTGCGCGAGATGCACGCGCTCATCGGGCGCGGCACCGAGCTCTCGATCGTCTCGCTGAAGCCGGCGAGCGAGAAGATCGTGCAGGAGCGCGCCGCGGTCCTGCTCGACCGCACGCTGCACCCACGCGGCGCGATCGGGTCGGTTCTCGCGTTCGCCGGCCTCGCGTTGCGTCGGCCGCTCGTCACGCTCGGCTTCGTCGCGCGACTCGTCGCGGGGCTGTGGCGCCAACCCAGGGTGCTGTTCAACAGCCTCGGCGCGCTCTGTCGCGCCGCCGGCCGACTGCGCGCGATCGAGGCCTTCGATGCCGACCTCGTGCATGCGCCGTGGGCGACCTATCCGGCGACGGTGGCGTGGTTCCTCTCGCGCGTGCTGCGCAAGCCGTTCTCGTTCACGAGCCGCGCGCACGACATCTTCGTCGAGGACCACATGATGGCGGCGAAGCTCGCCGCGGCGGACCTCGCGGTCACGATCACGCGCAACAACGTGCGCCACATGCAGCGCTGGATCGACCCACCCGGCGCGGTGCCGATCCAGGTCATGCATTCGGCGCTCGACCTCGGCGAGACGCGCTACTCGCGCGAGGGCCGCCTGCCGCACCGCTTGCTTTCGGTCGGCCGACTCGATCCGATCAAGGGTTTCGACGTGCTGCTGCCCGCCCTCGCGCTCCTGCGCGACCGCGGCGTCGCGTTCGACAGCGTCATCATCGGCGAGGGCGACGAGCGCGCGCGCCTCGAGGCGCAACGCGACCGCCTCGGCCTGCAGGAGCGCGTCGCCTTCGTCGGCGCCAAGCCGCAGACCGACGTGCGCCGGGCGATGGCCGAGTCGACGCTGATGGTGATGCCGTGCGTCGTCACGCCCGAAGGCAACGCCGACGGCATCCCGAACGTGCTCACCGAAGCGATGGCGGCCGGATTGCCGGTCGTCAGCACGCGGGTGTCGGGGATCCCGGAACTCGTCGACGACGGCGTCAGCGGCCGCCTCGTCGAGGCACGCGACCCGGTCGCGCTCGCCGACGCGATCGCCGCGCTGCTCGCCGATCCGGCGCTCGGCGACGCCTACGCGGCCGCCGGTCGCGCCAAGGTCGAGCGCGAGTTCGACGTGCGCATCGAGGCCGGCCGCCTGTACGACTGTTTCGCGAAGGTCGTCCATGGCTGAAGGCCCGGTTCCCGGACGCACGCGCGTCCTCGTGGTCAGCGACGAGATGGAAGTCGGCGGCAGCCAGCGCCAGATCGCGCACCTGCTGGCCGGCCTCGACCGCTCGCGCTGGCAGGCGGAGCTGCTCTATTTCCGCAACCGGTCGTTCCTCGCCGACCGGCTCGCGGAGTCCGGCATCCGCGTGCACGAGCTGCCCAAGCGAGGGCGCATCGACCCGCGCTTCGTGCTGCGGCTCGCGGCACTGCTGCGGCGCGGCCGCTACGACATCGTGCACTGCTTCTCGCTGACCGCGGAATTGTGGGTGCGGGCGCTGCTGCCGCTGTCGCCGCGCTGTGCCTACATCGCGTCGGTGCGTGGCCTGTGCCTGCACCACACGCGCCGCCAATGGCGCTGCAAGCGATGGATCGTCCGTCGCGCCGATGCGGTGATCGCGAACGCGCTGGCGGGCGCGCAAGCGACAGCCCTCAACACCGGGCTGCCGCTCGGTCGCATCAGCCTCGTGCCGAACGGCGTCGAGATGCCGGCGCCGCTTTCAGCGCAGCGACGCGAGGTCGAGCGCGACGCGCTCGGGTTGCCGGCGGGCCGCCGTTGCGGCCTGTTCGTCGGTCGCCTCGTCGCGGTCAAGAACATCCCGTTGCTGCTCGACGCGCTCGCGCGCGTGGCGCCCCCACGACGGCCATTCCTGCTGCTCGCCGGCGGCGGGCCGCTCGAGGCGGACCTGCGGGCGCAGGCGACGCGTCTGGGCCTGGATGCCGACGTGCGCTTCCTCGGCGAGCGCGGCGATGCGCAGGCGTTGATGCAATGCGCGGACTTCCTCGTGCTGTGCTCGCGCGAGGAAGGCCTGTCGAATGTCGTGCTGGAGGCGATGGCCGTCGGCTGCGCACCGGTCGCCTCGGCCGTCGGCGGCAACACCGAGCTCGTCGAGCACGAACGCAACGGCCTGCTCTTCCCGAGCGACGATGCGCCCGCGCTCGCGGCCGCGCTCGAACGCATCGCCGGCGACGACGCGCTGCGAGCTCGCCTGGGCACCGCGGCGCGCGACGACGCCCGCAACGGGTACGCCGTCGACGAGATGGTCCGGCGCACCGAGGCCGTGTACGCGCGCGTGCTGCGCGCGCATCGGGACGCGAGCGGGAACACCGGGCGATGACGCGCGGTCGCGCCTACTCTTCCTCCATCACGCGCGTTGTCGACGTGCGGTCGGCGTTGTCGCCGGGATACCACGGATGCCGTCCATGAACGACCCTGCCAGCGTGATCGGCGACTTCGCCTGCGCATTCGGACCCGCCGCCGCGCGGGCGATCGGCGCGCCGGACGGCTACGCGGTGTCCGGCGAAGGCGACGTGCGCATCGCGTCCCGCGGCGCGGTGCGCTTCGGCGAAGCGGCGGGGGGGCGCTGGCTCGCCCTCGCCGACCTCGTCGAGGGCCGCTGCGACGACGGCGTCGCCGCGCTCGACGGCGAACCGCCGCACGCGCGCTGGCGCGGCCGCTTCGCGCAGGTCGCCTGGAGCGCGAACGGTCGACGCGCGGTCGCGCTCACCGATCACTTCTCGACCTTGCCGCTGTACGCGCTCGAACTCGACGGCACCGTGATGCTCGCGAGCGACCTGCGCCTGATCCTCGCGAGCCCGCTGTGCAGGCGCGAGATCGATCCACTCGCGATCTACCACTATCTCAATTTCGCCTACGTGCCGGCGCCCTCGACGATCTGCATGGGCGTGCAGCGGCTCGCACCAGGCACGCGCTACGCATGGGACGGCGGGCGCGGGCGCAGCACGCGCTACTGGCTGCCCGAGTACGCCGAAGACTTGCGCGGCGACGACGCGCGGCTCGCGCGCGACCTGCGCGAGCAGATCGTCGCGAGCGTGCACGACTACCGGCCGTCCGATGCGCGCGGGTGGGGCTGCTTCCTGTCCGGCGGCACCGACAGTTCGAGCATCGTCTCGATCCTCGCGAGCGAGAAGCCCGAGGCGAAGGTCCGCAGCTTCTCGATCGGTTTCGCGGAAGCGGGTTACGACGAACTCGGCTACGCCGAGCTCGTCGCGCGCACGGTCGGCGCGGAGCCGTACACGGCCCGCGTCGGCAGCGGCGAGGCCGTCGCATTGCTCGAGCGCGTCGTCGACGCCTGGGACCAGCCGTTCGGCGACGCCTCCGCCGTGCCGACGCTCGCGTGCGCCGCACTCGCGGCGACGCAATCGGTCGACACGCTGCTCGCGGGCGATGGCGGCGACGAGATCTATGGCGGCAACGAGCGTTACGCGAAGGACCGGGTGATGGAGGCCTTCTACGGCCTGCCCGCGCCGTTGAAGGCGCTCGCGCGCGGCATCGGCCGCGTCGCCGGGCGCTCCTCCTCCCACTTCCTCAATCGCATCGACAACTTCACGCGACGCGCATCGCTGCCGAATCCCGACCGCTTCTACACCGACGATTCGTTCGGCTCGGACGACTACGACGAACTGCTCTCGCCGGGGTTTCGCGCGCGTGTGCCGCGCGATGCGTCGCTCGAGTTCATGCGCTCGGTCTACGCGCTCGGCGGCGACGCCGGCCCGCTGCACCGGATCATGCGGCTCGACCTGCAGATGGCGATCGCGCAGAACGACCTCTACAAGGTGCACGGTGCCTGCCGCGCGCACGGCATCAGTGCGCGCTATCCGTACCTCGATCCGCGCCTGGTCGCGTACACGGGGCGCCTCCCGCCTTCGTACAAGGTGCGCGGCACGACCAAGCGCTACCTCTTCAAGCAGGCGATGGCCGGCATCCTTCCCGACGACGTGCTGCGGAAGAAGAAGCAGGGTTTCGGCCTGCCGGTCGCGGTATGGTTGCGCAACGACGCCGCGTTCCAGGGCTTCGTGCGCGACGTGCTGTTCGACCCGCGCACGCTCGCGCGCGGCCTGTTCGAGCGCGCGTTCGTCGAGCGGCTGCTCGCCGAGCACGCGCGCGGCCGCTGGGATCACTCGCGCGGGATCTGGCAGCTCGTCGTGCTCGAGTTGTGGCTGCGGAGGCATTTCGATGCGGCCTGACGACGCTTCGACAGGCTACGACGCCGACCCCGCACGCGATGGCGTGCGCGATCGCGCGCCTGCCGCGGACCGGCGCCCGATGCGCGTGCTCATGGTGCTCGAGAGCAATTTCCCGGTCGTCGGCGGCGGCGGCGCCGAGTCGCAGGTGCGCACGCTCGCGCTGCGCCTGCGCGAGCGCGGCCATCGCGTCACGGTACTGACGCCGTTGCGCGATCCCGAGCTCACGCCGGCGCGCATCGCTCGCCACGACGGCATCCCGGTGCTGCGCATCGCCTATCCGCGCGTGCGCCTGCTCGGCTCGCTCGTGCTGTGGTCGCGCCTGCTCGTGTTCCTCGCCCGCCACGGTCGTCGCTACGACGCCTGGCACGTGCACATCGCGCATCATCTCGGCGCGCTCACGACGATGATGGGGCGGCGCGTCGGCCGCACCGTGGTGGTCAAGATCTCGGGCTGGTGGGAGCTCAAGAAGGGCCTGTTGCGCGACGACGGCGGCGTCGTCGCGCGCGTGGGCCAGCGCTGGCTGCGCGGCGCGCACGCACTGCAGGCGATCAGCCACCGCATCGAAGCGGAGCTGCTGCGCCACGGCTTCGCGCACGAGCGCATCGTCGCGCTGCCGAACGCGATCGACACGCGCCGCTTCGGCGTACGCCCGGCACCGGGCGCGGACGGCGCGCCGACCGCGGTGTTCGTCGGCCGGCTCGTGCCCGAGAAGGGCCTCGGCGTGCTGCTCGACGCCTGGGCCGCGGCGTTCCCGCATGGCGGCCGTGCGCGCCTGCGGCTGGTCGGCGCAGGGCCGCTCGAAGCGTCGCTGCGCGCGCAGGCCGAGCGGCTCGGCATCGCCTCGCAGCTCGAGTTCCTCGGCCATCGCGCCGATGTCGAGCGGATCCTGGCCGAGGCCGACTTCGGCGTGCTGACGTCGACCATCGAGGGCCTGTCCAACACCCTGCTCGAGTTCATGGCCTCCTGCCTGCCGGTCGTCGCAAGCCGCGTCAGCGGCAGCGAGGACTTCATCGTCGACGGCCGCAACGGCTGGCTGTTCGAGCCGGGCGACCGCGAGGCGCTCGCACGCCGCCTCGAAGAGGCCGTCGGGCAGGGTCGATCGGGGTTGCACCGGCTCGGCCGCAACGCGCGCAGCGACGTCGCGAGCCGCGCCGGCCTCGACGTCGTGGTCGACCGGCTCCTCGCGTTGTACCGTGGCGCCGACCCGGCGCGCGTCGACGCGCCCGCCCTTCCGCCCGCGAGGAACTGAAGCATGTGCGGCATCATCGGCATCGTCGTCGCACCGGGACAGCAGCCGCCCGACGCTGCCGTCGGCCGGGCGATGAACGACGCGATCCGCCACCGCGGCCCGGACGACGAAGGCTATTACCGCGACGCACGCGCGTTGCTCGGCATGCGGCGCCTGGCGATCATCGACATCGCGGGCGGCCACCAGCCGATGTCGGCCGACGGCGGGCGCATCCAGCTCGTCTTCAACGGCGAGATCTACAATTACCGCGAGTTGCGCGCGGAACTCCAGGCGCTCGGCCGCGAGTTCCACTCGGCGTCGGACAGCGAAGTCGTCGCGCAGGCGTTCGCCGAATGGGGCGAGCGCTGTTTCGCGCGCCTCGACGGCATGTTCGCGCTCGCGGTATGGGACCGGCGCACGCAGACGCTCGTGCTCGCGCGCGACCGCTTCGGCGAGAAGCCGCTGTTCTACGCGCACGACGATGCGCGCCTGCTGTTCGCGAGCGAACTCAAGGCGCTGATCGAGGTACCCGGGTTCCGGCGCGAGCTCGATCCCGCGGCGCTGCGTTCGTACGTGCGCTACGGCTACGTGCCGACACCCGCGAGCATCTTCGCGAGCGTGCGCAAGCTGCCACCCGGCTGCTACCTGCGTTGCGCGGACGGGCGCATCGCGATCGAGCGCTACTACGCGCTCGACTTCGGCCGGCGCCAGGCGATCGCGCCTGCGGAGGCGGAGGAGCGCCTGGCCGGCCTGCTCGACCGTGCGGTCCGCAGCCGCATGGTCGCGGACGTGCCGTTCGGCGCATTCCTCAGCGGCGGCCTCGATTCGAGTACGGTCGTTGCGCTGATGACGCGTCATTCCTCGCAGCGCGTGCGCACGTATTCGATCGGTTTCAAGGAGGCCGCCTACAACGAGTTGACCGACGCGCGTCGCGTCGCCGCGCACCTCGGCACCGACCATCACGAGCTCGTCGTCGAACCCGATGCGGTGAGCCTGCTCGAACAGCTCGTGTGGTACCTCGACGAGCCGTTCGCCGATTCGTCGGCGGTGCCGACCTTCCTCGTCTCGCAGCTCGCGCGCACGCAGGTGACGATGGTGCTGACCGGCGATGCCGGCGACGAGACGTTCGCCGGCTACACGCGCTACCTGCGTTTCCTCGCGCTGCAACGCCTCGGCGTGCTGAAGGCGCCCGTCGCGCTCGCCGCGCGCGCGGGCGCCGCGCTCGTCGACGGCTCGCTCGGCTATCGCCTGCGCGGCGTCGCCGAACGCATGCGCATGCCGTTCCCGGAGAGCTACCTCGCCAGCGTGGCGATGAGCCGGCCCGAGACGGTGCGCGCCTTGCTCGGCCCGGCTGCGTCGCGCGGCTACGAGGACCCGCTCCACGCGCTGGCGCGCGCGGGCAGCGCACGTCATTCGCTGCTCGATCGCATCGTCGAACTCGATTTCGGCAGCTACCTGCCCGACGACATCCTGGTCAAGGTCGACCGCATGGCGATGGCGAACTCGCTCGAGGGACGCGTGCCGTTCCTCGATCCGGCCGTGGTCGAATTCGCGGTGAGCCTGCCCGACGCACTGCGCGTGCGGCGCGGTCGCGGCAAGCACCTGCTGCGCCGCGTCGCCGAACGCTGGCTGCCCGCCGACGTACTGGCCAAACCCAAGCAGGGCTTCGCGATCCCGCTCGGGCAGTGGTTCCGCGGTCCGCTGCGGTCGCTCGCGGAGGACGTGCTCGCGAGCCGCGCGTTCCGCGAGCGCGGCCTCATCGACCCGGCCGCCGCGCGCGCCTGTCTCGACGACCACCTCGCCGGTCGCGCCGACCGCGGCGAGTCGCTCTGGCTGATCCTCTCGCTCGAGCTGTGGGCGCGTCGCTTCCTCGACCGGACAGGCGCATGAGGCGCGATCGACGCAGCGCTGCGTCTGCGTTCCGCGAACGGACCGGGATCCGCTCGCGGAAACCGACGTTCACGGCCGGACGCTGAGCATGCTGCGCTTCCTGCTCCTGTTCCAGATCCTCTACACGGTCTACCAGGGCCACTACAACTTCGAGTCCGGCGTGCCGGGCCTCAACCTGCCGAATGTGCTGTTCCTGCTCGTGCTGCTCGCGCTGCGCTTTTCGGGCAAGCCCGACGTCGTGCACGCGAAGGCGTTCATGCGCGGGCCGCTGCTGTTCTTCATGGCGATGCTCGTGCTCGCGTTCTCGATCGCGCAGCTGCGCGCGCCCGGCGCCTTCATGGTCGACCTGACCTACCTCAAGAACGCGTTGTTCTCGCCGCTCCTGTACTTCATGTACCTGCACTGCAGGCAGGACCTCCGGAACACGCGCCTGCTCGTCGTGGCCGTGATGGCGGTCGCCGCGCTCGCCGCGGTGCAGGCGATCCGCCAGGGCTTCGATTACGGCATCGGCGCCTACGTCGAGACGCATCGCGCGGCCGGGCCGTTCGGCAGCAACTACCGCGACGCGAACCGCGCCGGCGTCTACTACGCGATGTTCCTGCCGATGTTCATCGGCCTGGCGCTGTTCCTGCGCGACAAGCGCTGGCGCGTGGCCGCGGTCGGCGGCGTCGTGCTGCTGACGATGGCGTTGCTGTTCACCTATTCGCGGCAAGCGTACTTCATCGCCGTGATCGGGCTCGTCGTGCTGCTGCTCCGGCGCAGCGTGCTGCTCGCGGTCGTGCTCGGCGCGACGCTCGCGTCGCTGGTCGGCTACCTGCCGGAGAGCGTCACGCAGCGCGTGGCCGAAACGGAACAGAAGGGGCCGCACGGCGAGGAGAAGGTCGACGAGAGCACCGCGAGCCGCTGGGAGATCTGGGCCGGCGCGCTCGCGATGTGGGAGGACCACCCGGCAGGCGTCGGCCAGAACCGGTTCAAGGAAGAGATCGGCCGCTACTCGGCGTTCGAGCATTTCGACGCGCACAACTTCTACGTGCTCACACTCGCCGAGGGCGGGCCGCAGGCGCTCGCGGCGCTGCTGCTGCTCGTCCTGGCGACGTTCCGCCTCGGCGCGTGGTTGCGTCGCAGCATGCCGCCCGACGATCCCGAAGCGCGCGCGCTCGCGACCGGATTCGGCGTCACCGCGTTCTGCATGGCGCTCGGCAACCTCTACGGCAGCCCGTTCCTCGAAGGCAACGTGATGGGCACGTTCTGGATCCTGTGCGGCCTGCTCGAGCGCTACATGCTGCTGAAGACGCAGGAGGCGCCTGCTTCGACCGCGCTCGTCGCCGCTGCCACCGATCGCATGCGCGAACGCTTCCCGCTCGCCGCGCGCGCGCGCGGCATGACGGCGCGCGGCCCGTGAGCGCGACGCGACCGCGACGCGCGGTGCTCGCGCTGTCCGGCCTCAACCTCG
>NZ_DATDMY010000015.1:0-2598 GCF_036518555.1 Dokdonella sp.
TCCAGCGCGAGCGCGTGAGCGCCTGCGCGCCAGCGCGGCGCCGCGTCGCCGCCGCGCCGCTCGAGCGTGAAGCGCGCGGGCTGCGCGCCCGTGGCCGCCACGAAATCGGCGACGTCGAGCGTCCAGCCGCCAGGATCGTGCTGCCAGCGCGCGACCAGTGCCAGACGATCGAACGCCGCGCGTGGCTCGACCATGGCGCCCGCGCCGATCGTCACCGGTTCGCGCGCGGCGAAGCGCGTGTCGTCGAGCGCGACGCGCGCGCGTGCATCGTCGATCCGCCCCGCCGAGAGCCGCAGCCACAGCTGCAACGCGCCATGGCCTGCGAGCGGTTGCACGCCGGCAGCCGAAATCGCCGCGGCGAACGCGGCGAGATCGAGGTCGCGCCCGCCGACGTAGACGTCGCCCGAGCGCTCGGCGGGATCGATGTCGGCGACCAGTTCGAGCGGTGGCGTCGCGCTGTCGGCGCTGCGCACGCGCCCGAGCACGCGCATCACTGCCCCGCGGTTGAGCACGCGCACCACCGGCGCCGTGAACTCGAGGTGCAGCTCGTGCGCCGGATCGTCGACCGCGAGCTTGAGGCGCGTGATCTCGAGCGCACCGAGCGCGCCCATCGAAACCGGTTCGTCGCGCGGCGACGACGAGCCGAGGTCGAAGTCGCGCAGCTTCCATTCGCCGCCTTCGTGCACGAGTCGAAGTTCGACGTCGGCGAGGCGGAATTCGCTGAAGGCGCGGTTGCGCTGCACCGCGGCGAGCAGGTCGAACGCGAGTTCCGCATGCGGGATCACGACGGGCGCCTTGCCCGCGCCGCCTTCGATGCGCACGCCGTCGAGCGCGAGCAGTGGACCGCCGCCGACCCAACGCCCGTCGACGCGCGCGATCGTGACCGCGCGCCCGAGCCGCCCGGACAGCCAGCGCTCGACCTGCTGCGGATGCTGGTTCAACCACGGCATCGCGAGCTGCGTGATGCCGGCGAGCACGCCGAGCGCGATCACGCAGGTCGCCGCCGCCGCCAGCAGCGCGAAGCGCAACCGGCGGACGCACATCCGCAGCCGGGTGGTCATGCCACCCCCACGGCTGCGCTACAGCAGCACGACATCGTACTGCTCCTGCGAATAGTGCTCCTCGGGCTGGAAACGGATCGTCTTGCCGATGAACTCCTCGAGTTCGGCGACCGCGACCGACTCCTCCTCGAGGATGCGATTGACGACCTTCGGCGCCGCGAGCACGAGCAGTTGCTGCGCTTCGAACTGGCGCACGGCGCGCGTGATCTCGCGGAATATCTCGTAGGTGATCGTCTCGGCGGTCTTCACGCTGCCGCGGCCGCCGCAGGCCGGGCACGGTTCGCACAACTGCCGCTCGAGGCTCTCGGTCGTGCGTTTGCGCGTCATCTCGACGAGGCCGAGCGGCGACATGTCGTACACGGTCGCCTTCGCGTGGTCGCGCGCCATCGACTTCTGCAACTGGCGCAGCACCTGGCGCTGGTGCTCCTCGTCGGTCATGTCGATGAAGTCGATGATGATGATGCCGCCGAGGTTGCGCAGGCGCAGCTGGCGCGCGGCGGCCTGCGCGGCTTCGAGGTTGGTGCGGAACACCGTCTCCTCGAGATTGCGCGTGCCGAGGAAGCCGCCCGTGTTGACGTCGATGGTCGTCATCGCCTCGGTCTGGTCGACGATCAGGTAACCGCCCGACTTCAGCGGCACGTCCTTCTTGAGCGCGTTCTGGATCTCGTCCTCGACGCCGTAGAGGTCGAAGATCGGGCGCTCGCCGGGGTAATGCTCCACCCGCTCGGCCAACTCGGGCATGAACTGCGAGACGAACCGCTGCGCCCGCTCCAGCGTTTCGCGCGAATCGATGCGCACCTTCTCGATCGACGGCCGCATGAGGTCGCGCAGCGCGCGCAGCGGCAGGCTGAGATCCTCGTAGATGCGCTCGCCGACGCGCGCGCGCGCCATCTGCTCCTGGATGTTGGTCCACAGCTTGCCGAGGTAGTCGATGTCCTCGGCGAGCGCCTCGCGCGACTGGCCTTCGGCATTCGTGCGCACGATGTAGCCGAGCCGCGGCGCGGGCGGAACCGCGGGTTGCGTCGCCGATGGCGGCGTCGACGGCGGTTCGATGCCGGTCGTCAGCAGCGCCAGCATGTCCTTGAGCCTCTGGCGTTCGGTTTCGTCCTCGATGCGGACGGACACGCCGAGCACCTTGCTGTACGGCAGCAGGACGAGGTAGCGCGACGGTATCGACAGGTGCGTGGTGAGCCTGGCGCCCTTGGTGCCGATAGGGTCCTTGACCACCTGCACGACGATGTCCTGGCCGTCGCGAACGAGTTCGCCGATCGGCGGCGAAGGTGCGGCCGCGCCGTCGCCGTTCTCGCCGGTCACCGTAGCGTGCGGCCGCACGATGTCGGACGCGTGCAGGAATGCGGCACGGTCGAGGCCGATCTCGACGAAGGCGGCCTGCATACCGGGCATGACCCGGCTGACCTTGCCCTTGTAGATGTTGCCGACATAGCCGCGGCGGCTCGCCCGCTCGACGTGGACCTCCTGCAGCATGCCGTTCTCGACCAGGGCGACGCGCGTTTCCCGCGGGGTCACGTTGATCAGG
>NZ_DATDMY010000016.1:0-8295 GCF_036518555.1 Dokdonella sp.
CAGGCTCGCGGCCATGCGAGCGCAGCCAGTCGACGACGCGCGCGGCCGTGCGCGCCGCGCTGCGACCGAGCAGGGGCCCGACGTGGCTCGCGCCGGCGATGCATTCGAAGTCGGCACCGAGCGTCGCGGCGAGCGCGCGACTGGACTCGGTCGGCACGTCGAGGTCGTGTTCGCTCGCGATGACGAGCACGGGGCAGTCGGGTGGGTCGACGACGAGCCCCGCGCGCGCCTCGTCGAGCACCGCGCCCGATTCGTCGCGCCAGCGCCGGAATGCGTACAGGCGCGCGGCGTCGTCGGCGTCGGGCATCGCCTGCTGGGTCGAGCGCAGCGTGGCCGCGGTGCGCCAGCGGATCACCGGCGGCGAGCGATCGGTACGAATCGGCAGGCCGGCGCTCGGCATCGGATTCACGAGCACGAGCGCACGCGCGCGCACGCTGCGCGCGACCGCCAGCGCGAGCAGTCCGCCGAGGCTCGCGCCGACCAGGCTCGCACCGCGCGCGGAGCGGCTCCACGCGGCGACCTGGCGGCGGTAGTCTTCGAGGTGCGTCGCGACGAGGCCGCCTGCAGCCGGCATGAGGTCGGGTGCGAGCACGTCGAAGCCTTCGATCGACAGGCTGCGCGCCCAGATGCCCCATTCCCAACCGCCGCCGCCCGCGCCATGCACGCAGACGACGCGCCCCGATCCGATCCGATCACGCATTGCGACTTGACCCTGTGCGTCGATAGGTCAAGTCTATGTCGGCGCCGCGCTGTCGCGCGACGCATTCCGCCATGACCGTCCCCGTGGCGCCAGCCCGTTCGTCGCCGACGCTGCACGGACGACCATGACGGCCTTCGAGCCGCGCGATGACGCGCGGTCGTTCGGGGGCAGGAAGCCCCCACGCCGCAACCGGCGGGCGCCGGTGCGCGGCGCAGCCACGCCGGCCGCAGGCCGGGGCGGCGAGCGCGGGCGGATCCACGACGGGTCCGACCGCGCACCAACGGGAGGCCTGCTCATGTCGTACACCACCGATGGCATCCGGAACATCGCGCTCGCAGGCCAAGCGGGCGCCGGCAAAACCACGCTGTTCGAAGCCCTGCTGCATGCCGGCGGCGCGATCCAGACGGCAGGCTCCGTCGAGAAGGGCACCACGGTGTCCGACCACGATCCGATGGAGAAGGAACGCAAGCATTCGATGGCCGCCTCGATCGCATCGGTCGACCTCGGCGACGTGCACGTGAACCTCGTCGACACGCCCGGATTCCCCGACTTCCGCGGTCCGACGCTGTCCGCGCTGACCGCGGTGGAAACCTGCGCGATCGTCGTCGACGCCGTCGCCGGCATCGCGCACACGACGCGCCGCCTGATGGCGCGCGCGAAGGAGCGCGGCCTGTGCCGCGTGCTCGTGGTCAACAAGATCGACCACGAGGGCGTCGACCTCGAAAGCGTCGTCGAGATGCTGCGCGACGAGTTCGGCAGCGAGTGCCTGCCGATCAACCTGCCCGCCAACGGCGGCACGGCCGTGGTCGACTGCTTCTTCCAGCCGCAGGGCGACGCGGGCTCCGCGAAGGTCGATTTCTCGTCGATCGCGGACGCTCACCAGCACATCATCGACCAGGTGGTCGAGATCAACGAGACCGTGATGGGCCATTACCTCGACGACGGCGAGGCCGGGCTGTCCGGGCAGGAACTGCACGACGCGTTCGAGCAATGCCTGCGCGAGGGGCACCTGATGCCGATCTGCTTCGTCTCCGCGCGCAACGGCACCGGCGTGAAAGAGCTGCTGCACCTCGCGGCGAAGCTGCTGCCGAATCCGAAGGAAGGCAATCCGCCTCCGTTCGAGAAGGGCCGCGGTGCCGACGCGCAGCGCATCGAGGCCGTGCCCGACCCCGACCGGCACGTGATCGCGGACGTATTCAAGATCGTCAACGACCCGTTCGTCGGCAAGCTCAGCGTGTTCCGCGTCTACCAGGGCACGGTCAGGAAGGACACGCAGCTGTTCATCGACGACGGCAAGAAACCGTTCAAGGTCGGCCACCTGTTCAAGCTCAAGGGCAAGGATCACGTCGAGATCGAGCAGGCGATGCCGGGCGACATCGCCGCGGTCGCGAAGATCGAGGAGATCCACTTCGACGCGGTGCTGCACGATTCGCACGACGAGGACCAGATCCACCTCAAGCCGCTCGACTTCCCGCAGCCGATGTTCGGGCTCGCCGTGCAGCCCGCGCACAAGGGGCAGGAGCAGAAGCTGAGTTCGGCGCTCGCGCGACTCGGCGAGGAGGACCCGTGCTTCCGCGTCGAGCACAACAAGGAACTCAACGAGACGATCATCCGCGGCCTGTCCGACCTGCACTTGAAGCTCATGCTCGACCGCATGAAGGAACGCTACGGCGTCGAAGTGACGACGCGGCCGCCTCGCATCGCGTATCGCGAGACGGTCGGCGCGAAGGCGGAGGGGCACCACCGGCACAAGAAGCAGACCGGCGGCGCGGGCCAGTTCGGCGAGGTGTTCCTGCGCATCGAGCCGCTGCCACGCGGCGGCGGCTTCGAATTCGCCGACGAGATCAAGGGCGGAACGATCCCGGGGCAGTTCCTGCCCGCGATCGAGAAGGGCGTGCGCCAGGTGCTCGAACACGGCGCGATCGCGGGCTACCAGCTGCAGGACGTCAAGGTCACCGTCTACGACGGCAAGTACCACGCGGTCGACTCGAAGGAAGTCGCGTTCATCTCGGCCGGCAAGAAGGCGTTCCTCGACGCGATCGCGAAGGCACGTCCGCAGGTGCTCGAGCCGATCGTGAACCTCGACGTGACCGTCCCGAACGCGCACATGGGCGACGTCACCGGCGGCCTCGCCGGCAAGCGCGCGCGCATCAACGGCACCGATTCGCTGCGCGGTGGCGAGATCATCATCAAGGCGCAGGTGCCGCTCGCGGAAGTCACCGACTACCAGACCGAACTCAAGGCGATGACCGGCGGCCAGGGCCGCTACGCGATCGAGTTCAGCCACTACGAGCCGGTGCCGCCGCAGGTGCAGAAGCAGCTCACCGAAGCGTACAAGCCGCGCCCGGACGAGGACTGACGCGCCGCCCGCAATGCGTCCGCGCGCCGCGCCGCTGGTGCGGCGGTGGCGCGCGGCGAAGCCCGCAACGTCGATCGCACTCTTGGGGAGTTCCGCAATGACGATTCCGCTCGTCCAGCTCTGGCTACCGATCCTCGTCGCCGCCGTGTTCGTGTTCGTCGCGAGCAGCCTGGTGCACATGGTGCTCAAGTGGCACGCATCCGACTACCGCGGCTTCGCCAACGAGGACGAGGTGCTCGCGGTGATCCGCAAGGGCAACCCGACGCCGGGCATCCACATGCTGCCTTACTGCGAGGACATGAAGGATCTCGCCAAACCCGAGATGCTCGCCAAGTTCCGCGCGGGCCCGACCGGCAAGTTCATCCTGCGCGCGGGTGCCG
This sequence comes from Dokdonella sp., assembly GCF_036518555.1. Lineage (GTDB taxonomy): Bacteria > Pseudomonadota > Gammaproteobacteria > Xanthomonadales > Rhodanobacteraceae > Dokdonella_A. Next base: position 3,440 of record NZ_DATDMY010000016.1, read on the forward strand.
AGCCAGGCATGGGCAAGCCGCTGCTGCAGTGGTTCGTGCTCTGCCTCGTGATCTCGGTGTTCTGCGCCTACCTCGGCGCCCACACGCTCGCCGCAGGCAGCGCGTTCGCGCTCGTGTTCCGCGTGATCGGTACCGCCGCGTTCATGGCCTACGGCTTCGGCGCCTTCATCCAGGGCATCTGGTGGGGACAACCGTGGGGCGCGGTCGCCAAGGACGCGCTCGACGGCATCCTCTACGCGCTCGCGACCGCGGCGGCGTTCGCGTGGTTGTGGCCGCGGTAGCATCGGCAACATCGCGGATAGATTCGACGCCCGGCGGACGTGCGGCGGCACGCGCTTCGCGCGTACCGCCCTACACGAACATGCGGGACGCTCGGAACGCGTAGGGCGGGTCGAGCCGCGGAGCGGCGAGCCCCGCCGTGCCACGCCGCACGATGCGAACGCACCGCACGGTTGCGGCGGCATGCGCTCCGCGGACCGCCTCCACGACCATGCGTGCCTGCTGCGGCGACGTTAGGGCGGGTCCCGCCACGCCATGCCCCATTCCGCGACGGACCCGCATTTGCGGCGGCACGCGCCTCTCGCGTCCCGCCCTGGTTCGCAATTTCGTACGGGCGAGCGCGGGGATGGTCGGCAGCTTCAGCCGCCGGCATCACGCAACGTTGCCCCCATGCCGAACTATCGACGCGCGCTGATACCCGGCGGCACGTATTTCTTCACGGTCGCGCTCGCTGACCGCCAGCTCACGCTGCTGCTGTCCCACATCGACATGCTGCGTGCCGCATACGTCGATACGGCACGCGGCCACCCGTTCGAAACGCGGGCCATCGTCGTGCTGCCGGATCACCTGCACGCGATCTGGACGCTGCCGCCCGGCGATTGCGATTTTTCGATGCGCTGGAAGCTCATCAAGGAGCGATTCTCCCGCACCGTTCGACGCCTGGAACCCTCGCTCGGCGGGGTATGGCAGCGACGGTTCTGGGAACACGCGATCCGCGATGAACGCGATTTCGAGGCGCACGCGGACTACGTGCACCGCAACCCCGTGAAGCACGGTTTCGTGCAGGACGCGATCGAATGGCCGTATTCGTCGATCCGGCGATACATTGCGTTGCCGCGGCACGCACGGATCGTCGTACCGAAAGCGCGTTGATTCCCGAGCGTGATGCATGGCGCGGCGGCACGCGCTTCGCGCGTACCGCCCTACACGACCATGCGCGCGTCGTTGACCGTGTAGGGCGGGTCGAGCCGCGCAGCGGCGAGTCCCGCCGCGCCAATGCGAACGCACCGCACGGATGCGGCGGCACGCGCTCCGCGCGTACCGCCCTACGGTTCCGCGAGGCTCGGCACCACCGCCGCGCGCGCCGTGGGGCGGTACGACCCGATGAAGATGCCGAGCAGCGACAGCGCGACGCCGATCCAGTCGAGCGTGTGCGTCGGGCGCGCGAACAGCAGCACGTCGAAGACGAAACTCAGCGCCGGCTGCAGCAACAGCAGCAACCCGATCGTCGACGCCGGCAACTGTGGCATCGCGCGCGTGAGCAGCACCCAGCCGAAGACCTGGCCGAAGAATGCGAGGCCGAGCAAGGCCGACCAGCTCTGCGCGTCGGGAATCGCGAACGATTCGCCCTCGATCGCTGCGACGCTGCCGAGTACCGCGGCGCTGACGAGCGAACTCACGCAGAGCAATTGCGCGGGCGCGAGCTTCACGTGTCCCGCGCGCTGCGCGTGCCGCGTCGACAGCATGTAGATCGCGTACGCGACGCCGGTGATCGTGCCGAGCACGACGCCGAGGCGGTACCGCGCGCCGACCGCGGACCAGTCGAGCCCGACCAGCAGGTACAGCCCGACGAACGCGAGCGCGATGCCGGCGAGGAAATACCAGCCGAGGCGTTCGCGGTAGAGCAACCACCCCGCGAGCGCCATCAGGAACACCTGGAAATTGCCGAGCAAGGTCGCGAGCCCGGGGCCGACGTAGAGGATGCTCCGGTGCCACATGACGAGGTCGACCGCGAACGCGGCGCCGGGCACGAGCAGCCAGCCGACCTCGGCGAGACGCGGGCGCCGCCATTGGCGCAGCGCTACGAGGCCGGCGAGCAGCATGAGTCCGCCGAATCCCATGCGGTAGAAGCCCGAGACAGTCGGACCGACGTGCGCGACCTTCACGAACAGGCTGGTCGTGCTGATCGCGATCGCGCCGACGACCATCTGCAGCAGCGCGCGCCGCGGCAGCTCGTGCGCGTCGCGCATCAGGCGACCGCTTCGGTCGCGGCGACGACCTCGCTTTCCGCCGCGCTGTCGCGCAGCCATTCCCGCATCGCGGGCAACGCGAGCAGCGCGTCGGCCCATGCCTCGAGGCCGGGCTCGATCGCCACGCCGTACGTGACGAAGCGCAGCACGACCGGCGCGTACATCGCATCCGCGATCGAGAACGCACCGAACAGGAACGGCCCGCCCGCGCCGAAACGCGCGCGGCAGTCGCGCCAGATCGCGAATACGCGCTCGATGTCCGCGCGCACGTCGTCGCCGTACGCGAAACCCTGCACGCGGCGACGCGCGTTCATCGGCATGCGCGTGCGCAACGCACGGAAGCCCGAATGCATCTCCGCCGAGACCGCACGCGCGACCGCGCGCGCGGCCGCCTCGCGCGGCCAGCCGGCACCGTCGAGGAAGGTCTCGTTCGCGTATTCGCAGATCGCGAGCGAATCCCATACGACGAGGTCGCCGTGGCGCAGCGCCGGCACGGTTCGACCCGGCGACCAGCGACCGATCTCGCGCGCGAACTCGGGCGTGTCGAGCAACAGGCGATGTTCGTCGAACGCGACGCCGTGGTTGCGCAGCAGCAGCCACGGTCGCAGCGACCACGACGAATAGTTCTTGTTGCCGATGACCAGCAGGGGTTTCGCGGACATGGGGTTTCCGGTTTGATGCGGGGGCGGGCAGCTCAGGCCGGCAATGCGTCGCCTGCGAGGTCGTCGTTCTGCGCGCGCTGTTCGCGCAGGGCGAGGTCGATGCGGCCGGCGATCGGCGCGGCGCGCTCGACGTCGTGGTCGGCGACCATGACCGCGACGAGGTTCCAGCACGGCAGCTCGCCCGCGGCGCCAGTAAGATACTCGCCGCTGACGAAGGCGACGATGCCCTCGAGTTCGAGCGCGCCCTTCACGAGGTTCGCATCGATGATGTTTTCGGCCCGATAGACGATCTTCATGCGCGTTCCGTGGAACCGTGGGCCGGCCGTGCGGCGCGCCACCGGATCGCCGCAACGGTGATCGTGTGTGGCGGCTGGTGCACTGCGCCATTGCGGTCGCGGCCGTGCGGCTATTATGCCGGGCATTGCCGTTCGCCCGCGACCCCGATGCCCGAGGCGCGAAGCGGGCGGTCAGGGTACGGGATGAACCTGCCGTTCCAAGACGACCTGCTCGCCGAACGCATCCGCGAATGCCTCATGGAGCTGCTCCACGAGCGCGGCCCGGGGCGCAGCATCTGCCCCAGCGAGGCCGCCCACCTGCTCGGCACGCGCTTCGGCTGGCGCTGGCAGGACCTCATGCGACCCGTACGGACCGTGGCCGTCGCGCTCGTCGAGCGCGGCCTCATCGAGGCGACCCAGCACGAGAACGTGGTCGACATCCGCGACGTGCGCGGCCCGGTCCGCCTGCGCCTGCGCACCCTGCCCGGCGTGCGCAGCCGCGGCCTCGCCGAGGCCTGAGCCTCGCTCGCGCGCGGGAACGCACGCTCCCGGCACCCTGCTAGACTGGCGGTTTACCTTCACCGGACGCCGCCCCGCGCGGCGGTGACGCATGACCGACGCCAGCCAGCCCGCTCCAGCCGCGGGCAATTTCATCCGCCAGATCGTCGTCGCCGACCGCGCCGTCGGCAAGCACGGCGGCAGGGTCAGGACGCGCTTTCCGCCCGAACCGAACGGCTACCTGCACCTCGGCCACGCGAAGTCGATCTGCCTCAACTTCGGCATCGCGACCGATTTCGGCGGCCGCTGCAACCTGCGTTTCGACGACACCAACCCGACCAAGGAAGACGTCGAGTACGTCGACGCGATCCAGGCCGACGTGCGCTGGCTCGGCTTCGAGTGGGATGCGCTGCACCACGCGTCCGACTACTTCGAGATCCTCTACCTCTGCGCCGAAAAGCTCATCCGCGACGGCAAGGCGTTCGTCTGCGACCTCAGCGCCGACGAAGTGCGCGAGTACCGCGGCACCTTGACCGAACCCGGCCGCAATTCGCCGTGGCGCGAGCGCAGCGTCGAGGAGAACCTCGACCTGTTCCGGCGCATGCGCGCGGGCGAGTTCGCCGACGGCGCGCGCACGCTGCGCGCGAAGATCGACATGGCCTCGGGCAACATCAACCTGCGCGATCCCGCGCTGTACCGCATCCGCAAGGTCGCGCACCAGAACACCGGCGACGCGTGGCCGATCTACCCGATGTACGACTACGCGCACTGCGTGTCCGATGCGGTCGAAGGGATCACGCATTCGCTCTGCACGCTCGAGTTCGAGGACCATCGCCCGCTGTACGACTGGTGCCTCGACCAGCTCGACCTGCCGAGCATGCAGGAGATCGTCGAGCCGATGCGCCGCGCCGGCCTCGCCGGGCCGGCGAGCCGGCCGCAGCAGATCGAGTTCGCGCGCGGCAACCTCGACTACACGGTCATGAGCAAGCGCAAGCTCATGGCGCTCGTCGCCGACGGCCTCGTCGACGGCTGGGACGATCCGCGCATGCCGACGCTTGCGGGCTTGCGGCGACGCGGCGTGCCGCCCGAAGCGATCCGTGATTTCGTCCGTCGGGTCGGCGTCGCCAAGGCCAACAGCATCGTCGACATCGCGATGTTCGACTTTGCGGTGC
>NZ_DATDMY010000017.1:0-8623 GCF_036518555.1 Dokdonella sp.
CGGCGGCGTGTCCTTGTTCTGGCTGCGGCGCAGGCGATACGCGGGTGACGGCGTGAACAGGAACGCACCGTCGTGCGCGCGCGCATCGGCCATCTGGCGCAGCGGCGCGACGTCGTCGAGCACCCAGATCGCGCGGCCCTGGGTCGCGGCGATGAGGTCGTTGCCGTGCACGAGCAGGTCGCGCACCCACGCGACCGGCAGGTTCTGCTGCAGCGGCTGCCAGTGCGCGCCGTCGTCGAACGACACGTGCACGCCGACGTCGGTGCCTGCGTAGAGCAGGCCCTTGCGCTGCGGATCCGCGCGCACGACGCTCACGAAATGGTCGCGCGGCAGGCCGTCGCCGATCGCGGTCCAGCTCTTGCCGTAGTCGTGCGTGCGCAGGACGCGCGGCGCGAAATCGTCCTGGCGATGGTTGTCGATCGCCGCGTACGCGGTGCCCGGCTCGAGCGCGGACACGTCGAGCGCGCTCACCTTGCCCCAGTCCGGCACCGCCTTCGGCGTGACGTCGGCCCAGTGCGCGCCGCCGTCGCGCGTGAGCTGGATGCGGCCGTTGTCGGTGCCGATCCAAAGCTCGTCGTTGTCGCGCGGCGACGGCGCGATGCTGAAGATGACGCCATAGCCGCACGCGCTCGCGCGCGCGACCGGTACGTCGCCGCTGCAGCCCCTTGCGTTCTCGCGCTTGCCGGTAAGGTCGCCGCTGATCGCCTGCCAGTGTTCGCCGCGATCGGTGGAGCGGAACAGCACCTGCGCGCCCGCATAGAGCGCGTACGGCGGCTTTGCCGAGAACGCGATCGGCGTGAACCACGTGTAGCGGTACTTCACGTCGGTGCCGCGCGCGCCGTAGCTCGACACGGGCCACGGCGACACGTTCTGCACTTCGCCCGTGCGCGCGTCCCAGCGCGAGATGCGACCGCCGAGGCCGGAGCCGAACACGAGGTTCGCATCCTCCGGGTCCGGCAGGTCGTAGTCGCGCTCGTCGCCGCCGACCGGGTGCCAGTCGCGGAACGACAGCGCGCCGTAGTCGCTGCGGCTCGCGATCGCGACCGTGCCCGAATCCTGCTGGCCCGAGTAGATCCAGTACGGGAAGCGGTCGTCGGCGGCGAGATGGTAGAACTGCCCGGTCGGCTGGTTGTACCAGTCGCTCCAGCTGCTGCCGCCGTCGACGCTGACGACCGTACCCTGGTCGCTCGCGGTGACCATGCGCTGCGGGTCTTTGGGGTTGATCCAGAGGTGGTGGTAGTCGTCGCCGCCGGGCGCGCCCTTGATGATCGTGAAGCGCTTGCCTGCGTCGGTCGACTTGTGGATCGACTGGCCGACCGTGTAGAGCGTGTCCGGATCGTCCGGCGCGACGGTGAGGCGGCTCTCGTACCACGTGCTCACCGCCTTCGCATCGTTGACGCGCTGCCAGTGCGCGCCGCCGTCGTCGGAGCGGTACAGGCCGCCATGGTCTTCCGAATCGATCGACGCGTACACGCGCGTCGCACCGCTCGCGAGGTGCGTGACGGCCAGGCCGATGCGCCCGAGCTTGCCCGCGGGCCAGCCCTCGCCCGCGAGCTTGCGCCAGTGCACGCCACCGTCGTCGGAGCGCCAGATCGCGCTGCCCTCGCCTTCGATCGGCGTGAAGTAGCTCAGCCACGGCCAATTGCGCGCCTGCCACGCGGCTGCGAACACGATGTTCGGCTGCTTCGGATCGGCCGCGAGATCGACGACCCCCGTGCCGGTATCGATCGCGAGCGTATGCGTCCAGTGGCGACCGCCGTCGGTGCTGCGGAACACGCCGCGCTCGGCATTCGTGCCGAAGACGTGCCCGAGCGCTCCGACGAGCACGGTGTTCGCGTCGGTCGGGTCGACGAGGATCGCGCCGACGTGCCGCGTCGCCTCGAGTCCCGCGTGCTGCCAGTGCGCGCCGCCGTCGTCGGAGCGGTACACGCCATCGCCCGCGGCGATGTCGTAACGCGGCTCCGGGTGACCCATGCCGACGTAGAGCACGCGCGGATCCGACGGCGCGACGGCGATCGCGCCGACCGGCGCGGACGCGAGTCCGTTGGACATCGGCTCCCAGGTGGCGCCCGCGTTGACCGTCTTCCAGACCCCGCCGCCGGCCGCGCCGAAGTAGAACGTGTCCGGCTGGTCGGGCACGCCCGCCGCCATCGTGCCCCAGCCCGCGCGGAACGGGCCGAGCAGGCGCCATTCGAGCGCAAGCCGATCGGCAGGGACGGATTGCGCGAACGCATCGAACGCAACGAACAGGCACGACGCCGCGACGACGACGCGACGGTAGCGGTACGACATTGGGACGTCTCCTCGGGATGACGCGGCGGGCGAAACGATACTCCGCGAGGCCGGTCGAGGTAAGGCCATGGACGGAGCGGATCGCGCATCGGCCGGATGCGACCCGGGCGACCCGCCTCCGTCGGAGTACGGGTCGCCCGAACCGCAACGGCTCAGAGTTCGCGCAGCGCCGTCGTGACCGGCAACCGCGCCGCGCGCAACGCCGGGTAGAGACCGCCGATGAAGCCGATCGCGAGCGCCCACTTGAGGCCGGTCCAGAGCACCGACGGCGCGACGGCGAACTCGAACGTGAGCTGGCCGGTCGTCCCCGCGGCGAGCGTCGAGGCGGTATACCCGTTGAAGACGAGCCAGGCGACGAATCCACCGAGGAGGCCGCCGACGAGCGCGAGCAGCATCGTCTCGAGCATGATCGCGATCACGACGGGCAACCCGCGAAAACCGATCGCACGCAACGTCGCGATCTCGCGCGCACGCGTCGCGACCGCTGCGAACATCGTGTTCAGCGCACCGAACACCGCACCGATCGCCATGATCGCACCGACCACCACGCCGATCGCGGTGATCACCTTCGACGTGCCTTCCGACTGCTTGCTGAAGTAGTTGACGGTGGTGTCGACGTCGACCTGCAGGCGCGGGTCGGAGACGAGCGCGGCCTTGAACGGCTCGAACGCCTCGGGGCCGGTCAGGCGCGCGAACACCGAGGTCGAACTGTTGGCGCCGTTCGGGCGATAGGTCGGGCCGACCACGTCGGCGTCGCCCCACAGTTCCGATTCCATCGCGTCCTTCGATTCGAAGATGCCGACCACTTTCCACAGCTGGTTGCCGAGCTTGATCTCGTGGTCGACCTCGAGGCCGTCGAACTGGCGCTGCGCGCCCCTGCCGGCGACGAGTTCGCGCAGGCCCGGGGTGAACTTGCGGCCGGCGACGATCTTCGCGTTCGTGCGCAGTTTCCACGCCATGTCGCCGATGCCGCGCAACTGCACGCTACCGAAGTCCTCTTCGGGATTGCCGCCCTTCATCGGCAGGTTCGCCGCGACGACGAGTTCGGGCGACGCGATCGGGCGGCCCTGCTCGTCGCGCGCGATCCCGGGCGCCTGCGCGATGACGACCGCGGCGTCGTGGCCGAGCACCGACGAGACTTCCGACGCCGACGCGCCGCGCAGCACGATCGCGGTGTCGTCGCTGCCGGTACGCCGCAGCGTCTGGCTGTAGCCGTTCGCCATCGCGAGCATCGCGACGAGCACGGCGACGACGCCGGCGATGCCGACGACGATGACCGCGGACGACCCGAGCCGCTCGCGCAGCGTGGCGACGCCGATCGCGGTGACCGACGCGGCCTGGTGACCGCGTCGCGTCAGCGCCATCCACAGGCCGAGCAGCGCGACGAGCAGGAGCAACCCCTGCCACGGCACGACGAGGAACACGATCACGCCGGCGACGACGGCGAGGAAGGTGAGAAGTCCGATCAGGAATTTCATGCCATTCTCCTTCAGCGCCCGGCCAGCGCGTCGACGATGTTGAGGCGCATCGCGCGGATCGCCGGCACCGCGCCGACGACGAGGCCGATCGCGACCGCGAGCGCGACGCCGAGCCCCCAGCTCTTCGCACCGACGTGCGCGCCATTGATCATGCCGCCGCTCATCGCCGGCAACGCGGCCCCGATGAGGCTGACGAGCGCGAGGCCGACGAGGCCGCCGAGCAGCAGCAGCAACACCGATTCGGCGAGTACGAGACCGAGCACCTTGCGGCTCGAGAAGCCGATCGTCTTCAGCACCGCGAGTTCGTTCGTGCGCTCGCGCACCGCCTGCATCATCGTGTTGCCGGTCAGCAGGACGAGGGTGAAGAACACCGCGCCCATGATCGAGGTGACGATGAGGCCGATGTCGGCCATCTGCTTGATCCAGTTCCTCGTCGCGGCCTGCTCGGTCTGCGTCTTCGTCTCATGGTCGGAATTGGCCGAGAGCGCGTCGATCGCCTTCGCGATGCGGTCCGACTGGTTGACGTCGGACACGCGACTCACGTACCAGCCGACCGCGCCGCGGTTGTACGGCGTGGTCTCGTCGAAGGTCTTCCAGTGCAGCACGATCATCTGGCTCTGGAACGCCTTGTTGTCCTTCGACTTCATCGTGCCGACGATCTGGAAGCTCCAGTTCTTGCTGCCTTCCTTGTTCGGGAAGATCTGCGACTGCAGCGGCAACCGGTCGCCGACCTTCCAGTGGTACTTCTTCATGAGGATGTCGCCGACGAGCACGCCGTCGGCGGTCGCGTCGAACGCCTTGCGCTCGGCCGGGTCGACTTCGACCTCGGGATAGACGTCGAGGTAGTTGTCGCTGACCGCGAACGTGAAGATCTGGTTGTGCGGATCCTGGTAGGCGCCGCCGAACCAGTTCGCGTGCGCGACGTCCTTGACGCCCGGTACCTGCGCGATCTGCTGCTGCAGGCTCTTCGGCAGCGGCTGGATGAACGACAGCTTCGCGCCGGTCTGCAGGCGTTCGGCGCCGTTCGCCGACTGGCCCGCCTCGGCGAACGAGACGCGCACCGCGTCGAGCAGGCCGAACAGCAGGAATGCCATGATGATCGACAACAGGGTGAGAATCGTGCGGGTCTTGCGCCGGAACAGCGCCGCCCAGATCAGGTGCAGGTATTTCATCGGCTTCGCCTCTTGGGGGCTGAGGGCTGAGTAAGCTGCGAACGGAGGTCGTGGGGCTGCTGCCCTCAGCCCTCGGCCCTCAGCCCTTCCTGTTCGACGAGCGTGCCCTTGTCGAGATGCAGGGTCTGTCGCGCGTATTCGGCCGCCTTCGGATCGTGCGTGACCATGATGATCGTCTTGCCGTGTTCGCGATTCAGCGTCTGCAGCAGGCCGAGCACGTCCTCCGCCGATTGGCGGTCGAGGTCGCCGGTCAGCTCGTCGCAGACGAGCAGGTCGGGATCGGACACGATCGCGCGCGCGATCGCGACGCGCTGCTGCTGGCCGCCCGAGAGCTCGGTCGGCTTGTGGCTAGCGCGCTCGGCGAGGCCGACCAGTTGCAACGCGATGCTCGCGTTGTTCTTGCGTTGCGCGGCCGACAGGTTGGTCAGCAACAGCGGCAGTTCGACGTTCTTCTGCGCCGACAGCATCGGCAGCAGGTTGTAGAACTGGAAGATGAAGCCGACGTGCTCCGATCGCCATTTGGCGAGCGCGCCCTCGCCGAGCCGGTCGATGCGCTCGCCGCCGACGCTGATGCTGCCGTCGGTGGGCGAATCGAGGCCGCCGATCAGGTTGAGCAGGGTGGTCTTGCCCGAACCGGATGGGCCCATCAGCGCGAGGAAGTCGCCCTTGGCGATGTCGAGCTCGATGTGGTGCAGCACTTCGACCTTCTGCTTGCCGCGCTCGTAGATCTTGCTGACGTTGCGGATCTCGACCAGGTTTGCCATGACGGTAGTCCTCGGTTTGCAGTCGTTCGTGGTCGCGCCGGCGCCCGGCGCGCGATCGCGGGACGCCGCCCGCGGTTGCGGCGGGTCCTGCCCGCCCTGCCCGTTTTCGCGTCGCCGCAGCGGCGCCTCGCGCGGGTTCCGCTACTTCTTGATCGCGATGCGCGAACCGTCGGCGAGTTCGGCGCTCGGCTCGCGCACGATGCGCGTGCCGACGCCGATGCCTTCGACGAGGCGCTGGTCGGCGTACGTCTGGCCCGCGGTCACGGCGCGCATGCGCGCGCGATCGCCGTCGAGCACGAACACGACGCTGCGCCCGTCGCGCTGGACGATGCTCGCCGACGGCACGAGCACGCCCTTCGGTGGCTCCGCCGCGGCGGCCTTCGGCGCGCTCGAGTCCTCGAGGAACGACACGCGCACGCCCATGTCCGGCACGATGCGCGCATCCTTCTGGTCCATCGCGACGCGCACCTTCACGGTCGCCTTGCCGCGGTCCGCGGTCGGGATGATCGCGATCACGCGGCCCGGGATCTTCCAGTCGGGGTACGCGTCGAGCACCGCTTCGACCGGCTGCTTCGCGGCGACGCGGTTGATGTACGACTCGTTGACGTCGACCTCGACCTCGAGCGAATCCATGTCGACGATCGTGCCGACGCCGGTGCGCGTGAAGCCGCCGCCGGCCGACAGCGGCGAGACGATCTCGCCCGGCTGCGCCGCTTTCGCGATCACGACGCCCGCGAACGGCGCGCGGATCGTGCAGTAGTCGAGTTGTACCTGCGCACCGTCGACCGCGGCCTTGGCAACGTCGACCTGGCGCCGCAGCGATTCGAGCTGGGCGCTCTGCGCGTCGACCTGCGTGCGCGCGAGTTCGACCGCCTGCCTGGACACGAGCTTGCGCCCGACCAGTTCTTCCGCGCGCGCGACGTCGCGCTTGCTCTGCGCGAGCTGCACGGCGAGCTGGGCGAGCTGCGCCTGCGCCGCGCGGTAACCGGCCTCGGCCTGCGCGAGCTGCGCCTTCTGCGCGGTGTTCTCCAGGTGCGCGAGCACCTGGCCCGCTTCGACGCGCTCGCCTTCCTCGATGAGCACGTCGGTGAGCGTTCCGGTGATCTGCGCGGACACGGTCGCCTGGCGTCGTGCGGTGACGTAGCCGGTCGCCTGCAGTACCGCGAGCGGGCCGCTGCCCGCCGCGCTCGGTGCGCTCGCGGTCGCCGCGTCCACCTCGACCGCCTTCGCATCATGCAGGAACCACCAGCCGCCGCCGGCCGCGAGGCCGAGCGCGAGCACGCCGACGACGGCGCCGATCCACACGCCGGCACCCCGCCCGCGCGGCGTCGGCGCGCTGCGGTCGATGCGCAACTGTTGCAACAAATCCGACTTCTCCATCCCGCACCGCTCCCGCGTGGACGCACAGCTCTCAAGTCTGCCATAGACTGGCGTCGCCGCAGCGGCGGAACAAGCCGTCGCGGTCACGCAGCGGAGATGACAGATGTCACCAGCGACGAGCGGCTATTCCGGCAAACCGGCCTGGCAGAAGCTCGGTCTCGCGACGGAGGTTCGCGTGCTCGTGCGGCACGCGCCGTCGGACTACGCGACCCTCGTCGACAGCGAGCCCGGCCGGCTGCGGCTCGTCGGCGCGCGCGCAGCGTTCGACCTCGCGCACGTCTTCGCCACCACGCGCGCGCAGCTCGCGACCGAACTCGCGGCGCTCGACGCGCGGCTACCCGACGACGGCACGATCTGGGTGTCGTGGCCGAAGAAGGGTTCCGGCGTCGCGACCGACCTCGTCGAGGACGGCGTGCGCGAGCTGGCGTTGCCGCTCGGACTCGTCGACGTCAAGGTCTGCGCGATCGACGCCACGTGGTCGGGGCTCAAGCTCGTCCGCCGACGCGAACGGCGCGGCGCGCGCTGAGCGCTGCTATCCTGCCGCGATCGCCGCCGCGGGCTACCGCCATGACCTTCGCCATCGCCGCGCCGTTCGTGCCGAGCCTGCCGGTCGCCGACGACGACATGCGCTTTCCGATCCGCCGCATCTACTGCATCGGGCGCAACTACGCCGAGCATGCGAAGGAGATGGGCGCGAGCGTCGAACCCGGGCGGCCGATGTTCTTCATGAAGCCGGCCGATGCGATCGTCGCCGACGACGGCGACATCGCCTATCCGCCGGCGACGGCCGACCTGCACCACGAGGTCGAGATGATCGTCGCACTCGCGCGCGGCGGCCATGCGATCGCGCGCGAGGACGCGCTGGATTGCGTCTTCGGCTACGGCGTCGGCCTCGACCTCACGCGGCGCGACCTGCAGGCCGCGGCGAAAGCGAAGGGCCACCCGTGGGACGCGGCGAAGGGCTTCGACGACTCCGCACCCGCGTCGGCGCTGCATCGCGTCGCCGACGTCGGTCATCCGCGCAGCGCGCGCCTCTCGCTCGAGGTCAACGGCGAGCTGCGCCAGCAGGCCGACATCGCCGACATGGTGTTCGACGTCGCCGCGATCATCCACGAACTGTCGCTGCTGTGGACGCTCGCGCCCGGCGACCTCATCTTCACCGGCACGCCCGCCGGCGTCGCCGCGCTGCAGCGTGGCGACCACGTGCATGCACGGCTCGAGGGCGTCGCCGAACTGCACGGTCGCATCGTCTGATGCGCGCGATCTGCTGCAGCGCGACGCAGCAGCGCGCGCAATCGGCGTAAAGTGCGGGCGCCGGCGTATCGGCGCGATCCGACCCGATCAAGGAGACCGCAATGGGCATGCTTTCGGAGTTCAAGGCGTTCGCAATGCGCGGCAACGTGATGGACCTCGCCGTCGGCGTGGTCATCGGCGCCGCGTTCGGCAAGATCGTCACCTCGCTCGTCGACCAGGTCATCATGCCGCCGATCGGCATGCTCATCGGCGGCGTCGACTTCTCCGCCTACAAGTGGGTGCT
>NZ_DATDMY010000018.1:0-2868 GCF_036518555.1 Dokdonella sp.
GACCGCGGCGCCGGCGCAGCCCTGAGCGGCGCCGCGAGGGTCAGGGCGCGCGAGCGATGCGCCCGAAGCGGCCGCCGTTGAAGTCGTCGATCGCCTGCCGGATCTCATCGGCCGTGTTCATCACGAACGGACCGTAGCCGACGATCGGCTCGTCGATCGGTTCGCCCGCGAGCACCAGCACGGTCGCATCGGCGTTCGCCTCGACCTCGATCATCGACCCGGCGCGATCGAACACGACCAGCTGCGCCTCGCGCGCGACTTCGCTGCCGTTGACGAGCACGGTGCCGCGCAGCACGACGAGCGCGGTCGTGTGGCCGTCGCGCAGGTCGAACGTCGCGCGACGACCCGCGGCGAGGCGCACGTCCCAGACCTCGATCGGCGTGAACGTGCGCGCGGGCCCGCGCTGCCCCGCGTACTCGCCTGCGATCACGCGCAGCGATCCGGCGTCGCCGGGCAGCGCGACGCGCGGGATGTCGGCGTCGAGCAAGGTCTGGTAGCCCGGCGCGGACATCTTGTCCTTCGCCGGCAGGTTCACCCACAGCTGCACCATCTCGAGCCGGCCGCCGCGGCGCGTGAACGCCTCGGAATGGAATTCCTCGTGCAGGATGCCCGACGCGGCGGTCATCCACTGCACGTCGCCGGGACCGATGCGGCCGCCCGCGCCGGTCGAGTCGCGGTGCGCGACTTCGCCTTCGTAGACGATCGTGACCGTCTCGAAGCCGCGATGCGGATGCTCGCCGACGCCGCGCGGGCGCGCGGCCGGCTCGAAGTCCATCGGCCCCGCGTAGTCGAGCAGCAGGAACGGGCTCAGCGCCCGGCCATGGCTGTCGTACGAAAACATCGAACGCGCCGGAAACCCGTCGCCGACCCAGTGCGGCCGCGGCGCGGCCTGCACGGCAAGAACCTTCTTCATCGCGATCTCCACGGCCGGCCCGATCGGGCCGGCTTCTCCGACCGCCAACATAAGGCCGCGCGACGCGCCGCAGTAGTGCCGCGGCCGCGACGCGCCGTTGCCGTGGGGAAACGACGCGCGTGCGGCCGCGCGCGGCGGTCAGCGCGACCCGTCGCCGTCGAGCGGTTCGTAGTGGAACACCTTGGTGAGGATCTGCCAGCGGCCGTCGAGCCGGACCAGGGTCAGGAAGTCGACGAACGCCTTCGGCGCGATCGTGCATTCGACGCGCGCGAACGCGGTGACCGGGCCGGCGAACTCGATCGACACGATGCGGTCGCGGCGCGGCTCGCCGCGGCTCGCGGGCGACGGCCGTGCAGCGACGATCGGCAGGTACTCGTCCATCGTGCGCAGCAGCAGTGCCCCGTCGGTCGCGCAGGCGTACTGCGCGGCGGGGTGGAACACGCGACGCAGGCGCGCGACGTCGCTGTGGTAGAGCCCGTCGAAATAGTCGTCGAGCGCGCGCTCGACCTCGTCGCGTGCGTCCATCAGCATGCCGCCCCGGCGCGTCGCGCGCGCAATGCGGCGACCGTCTCGCCGCCGACGCCCCAGTTCACCGTGTCGACTTCGTCGATGACGACGAACGTGAGCGCGGGATCCTTGCCGAGCACGTCGGCGACGAGCGCGGTCGCGCCGTGGACCAGCGCCGCCTTCTGTGCGACGGTCGCGCCGTCGCGCGTGATCTCGATGCGGATGATCGGCATGGCAGCGCGCCTCAGGCCGCGAGCAGGCCTTCGGCCTGCATGGCCGCGCGCACGGCGGGCCGCGCCGCGACGCGCGCGAGGAACGCCTGCAGGTGCGCGAGGTCGGCGAGGTCGAGCGCGACGTGCCGCGCCCAGCCCGCGACGACGAACAGGTACGCATCGGCGACGGTGAACACGCGCCCGGTGAGGAAATCGCGACCCGCGAGCTCGCCGTCGACCCATGCGAACTTGCGCCGCAGCGCCGCCGCGAGCGTCGCCTTCGCCGCCGCGTCGAGCTGCGGATTGAACAGCGCCGAGAACGTCTTGTGCAGCTCGGACGTGATGTAGTTCTGCCATTCCAGCACGCGGTAGCGCTCGAGGCCGGCCGCGGGGACCAGGCCGCCCGCGATGCGATCGCCGACGTACTGCGCGATCACCGGGCCCTCGGTGAGGCGTTGCCCGTCCGGGAGCTCGAGCACGGGCACCTGCCCTTTCGGGTTGATCGCGAGGAAATCGGCGCCGGACGCGGTCGTGCGGCCCTTGATGTCGACGCGCTCGAGCGCGAACGGCAGCTCCGCCTCGCGCAACGCGATGTGCGGCGCGAGCGAGCAGGCGCCCGGGGAGAAATAGAGCTTCAGCATGGGTCGTACTCCGTCGGATCGGGGACGGCGATGCTAGGCGTCCACGCGGCGGGCCTGAATATGGAATCATGCATTTCAGTCATTCCGCCAGGTCAACCATGAACCGCCCGTACGACGCGCCGATGCTCGGCGGCATCGACCTGTTCTGCCACTCGGCCGAAGCCGAAAGCTTCACGATCGCCGCCGCGCGCGTCGGCGTCACCCCGGCGGCGGTGAGCCGCGCGGTGGCGCGGCTCGAAGCGCGCCTCGGCGTGCGCCTGTTCGCGCGCACGACGCGGCAGATCCGCCTCACCGACGCCGGTCGCAGCTACTACGCGCAGTGCCGCGCCGCGCTCGATCGCCTGCGCGATGCGGAACGCGAGATCGGCGAGCAGCAACGCGTCGCGCGCGGCGTCGTGCGCATCAGCATGCCGACGCCGTTCGGGCACCATCGCGTGCTGCCGCTGTTGCCGCGCTTCCGCGAGCGCCATCCCGAGGTCGACGTCGAGGTCCATCTCGACAACCGCAACATCGATTTCACCGCGGACGGCTACGACCTCGCGGTGCGCGGACGCGCGCCGCCGGACTCGGGCCTCGTCGCGCGCACGCTCGTCGA
>NZ_DATDMY010000019.1:0-50032 GCF_036518555.1 Dokdonella sp.
CGATTCGCGCGCGCTTCGAGAAGACGCTCAACGACGGTCGCAGCGCGGACGGCAGTCTCGGCGTCGCCGCGCTGCAGTCCGGCGACACGCTCTACGTCGACGGCCCGGTCCGCGCGGTCACGCGCCGCGAAGGCCGCCGCCTCGCGCTGTACTGGCTCGAAGGCGACATCGATGTGCGCCGTTCCGAGCTGAAGCCGCTCGCGACGGATCGTTACCAGGTGCTGTCTTCGGTGCGAGGCGAGGGCACGTTGCGCAAGGAGTTCGCCGGTGGTGCCGCGGCGCTGAATGCTCGCGAGCCCGCCGCCGGAGCGCCTGCACGCACGGCGCTCGAGAAGAGCCTCAACGACGGCCACGAGATCAGCGAGACGATCGAGCCGGCCAAGCTCCGCAGCGGCGACGTGATCTACGTCAATGGAGATGCCGCTGCAGTGGTCCGCCGCCTCGGTCGCGACATCGCGCGCTTCTGGCTGGTCGGCTCGCTCGATGTGCAGCAGTCGGGCCTGCAGGCCGATGGCCCGAACAAGTACAAGGTGCTCAACGACACCCTGCGCTGAGCGTCGCTTCGGGTACACGGAAAAAGGGCCGCCCATGCGGCCCTTTTTCGTGCGTCGGCATCGCGGTTCAGACGTTCACCTCGATGCGGCGTCCGCGCAGCCACACCGCGCCGGCGAGCAGCGCAATGCCCGCCACGGCGCCGATCCACACGTTCGCCGAGGACAGCATCGCCAGCACGTGACCGGCATCGACGTTGGCCAGCACCTGGCCGTCGTCGGCGAACCACCCGCGCGGTCCGCCGAAGCCGTTCTCGCGAACGACCATCCAGCTGCCCGGAACCACGCTGAGCAGCAAGCGGCCGAGGATCGAAGCCAGGCGGACGTCGCCGCCGATGTTCGGTGCACCGAGCACGCCGAGCCACCAGTTGATGAACAGCGCGCCGAGCGGCAGCAGCACTGCCCACAGGAACGGCTTGCTGCGCGCGAACGCGGACCAGAACATCAGCCAGCCGATCGCCGGCAGGGCCCACAGCGCGTCGAGCGGGATCGTCAGGAGCAAGCGGCCGAAGGTCGTGAACGGATGCGACGCGGCGATCGCCGGCAGCACGTTGAGGCCGTGCACGCCGGTCCAGAGCGTGACGAGCACGAGGAACACGACGTAGGCCGCGGTCGACGCCGCGAACGCGATCAGAGGCGCCAGGAGCATCGCGCTGAGCGCCTTGGACGCGACGGTCGCGCCGTCCGACACCGGCAGGGACTTCCAGAACAGCACGCTACGATCGCGACGGTCGTCGTAGAGCGCGCCGAGCAGGTAGAAGAACAGCACGAAGAACAGGCCGATGCAGGGCACCGCGCCGAACGTGAACTGGACCATGTCCAGGGCCCGGCCGGCTTCGGCGAAATCCTGCGTGCTGATGTTGTCGCGCAGTTCGTCGAGCGAGACGCCCATCCGGACGTGCGCGTGGCTGTTGAACACTTCCGCGGTGAGGATGCCGAGCACGGTGAAGATCAGCATCACGCCGGTGATCCAGACCGGGGTCCAGAGGAACCCGCCGCGGTGTTCCCAGTATTCGCGTTTGATGAGGAGCGGGAGGTTGTTCATGCGTAGGTTCCTTTCATCGTCGCGACGAACAGGTCGGCGACGCTCGGCTTGTGCAGTTCGCCGAGTCCGGCGAGGCGGGCGCGGTCGACGCCGTCGAACAGGAAGATCGACTTGCCGAACACCTGGCGCTCGTTGAGCGGCTTGAGCGCGCGCGCGGCGTCGGCCTTGTCCGGGTTGACCATGACTTCGGCGTAGCGGTCGCCGACTTCGTCCATCGTCGCGGCGAGCACGACCTTGCCGTTCTGGATGAACATGAGGTCGGTCAGGATGTGCTCGATCTCCTCGACCTGGTGCGTCGTCACGATGATCGTCTTCTGTTCGTCGAAGTAGTCCGACAGCAGGCTCTCGTAGAACGCCTTGCGGTAGAGGATGTCGAGCCCGAGCGTGGGTTCATCGAGCACGAGCAGCTTGGCGTCGATCGCCATCACGAGCGCGAGGTGCAGCTGCACGATCATGCCCTTGGACAGTTCGCGTACGCGCTTGTCGTGGCCGATGTTCGTGTGCGAGAGGAAGGCGAGGCATTTTTCGCGCGAGAAGCGCGGGTGCACGCCGGCGACGAACTCGATCGCCTCGCGAACGCGCAGCCAGCGCGGGAGCACCGCGACGTCCGCGATGAAGCACACGTGCTCCATGAGCTGCGTACGCTGGCGATGTGGATCGAGGCCGAGCACCTTGAGTTCGCCTTCGTAGTCGGTCAGGCCGAGGATCGCCTTCAGCGCGGTCGTCTTGCCGGCGCCGTTCGGCCCTATGAGACCGACGATCCGACCGGCCTCGATGTCGAAGCTGACCGAGTCGAGCGCCTTGGTCGCGCCGTAGCGCTTCGCCAGGTTGCGTGCGTGCACGATCGCGCTCATCGGCTCTCCTCCTTGCGTGCCGCCGCCATCAGCTCGCCAAGGCTGAGCCCGAGGCGATCGAGGCGCGCCGACAGGATCGGCCATTCCTCGCGCAGGAAGCGCTCGCGCTCGGATTTCATCAGCGCGTCGCGCGCGCCGTCGGTGACGTACATGCCTAGCCCCCTCCGCTTTTCCACCAGGTTTTCGTCGACCAGTTCCTGGTAGGCCTTGGAGACGGTGATCGGATTGATCTGGAAATCACCGGCCACCTGGCGTACCGAGGGTAACGGATCACCTTGCTTGAGGACGCCGTCCAGGATCATCGCCACCACGCGGTCGCGCAGCTGGCGGTAGATCGGCGTCGAATCGTTCCAGGCGATGCTCATCAGCGTCATTCCTCGGTGCCATGGCGCAAGGGCTTGCCGAAGGAATAGTAGGGCATGCCGAATCCCGTCCCGGCCGAGCCGGTCGAGGCGAACGAAGTCACTGCGTGCACCGGCGCGAAACGGGCCACCGCGGGCAGCAGGGCGCCGCCGCCCGGTGTTCCGTCGCCGACGCGCACGGTGACCGTGGCCAAGGTCGGGATCTCCGGTTCGGGATGCACCACGACCGTCGGCAGCAGCACGGGGGCTGCCTCCGCCGCCGCGGCTGCGACGTCGCTGGCGAACGCGTGCGACAGGAACGTGATGGTCGTGCCGGTCAGCGCCAGCGCGAGCGCGAGGGCGAGTAGAGGGATCGCGCGCCGCGGCAGGGCGACGGCGGCCAGTTCCATCAATGGGTGGGACGGGTGGTACCTCATGACAGCCTCCGTGAGGTGCTTGATGAACTAGTGTTGTAGTTAACTATAACACCAAAAAAGCCAACGTCAAGCACCGCAACGCATGACCGATGGGGGGAGGGAGACGAGCGTCGCGCCAGACCGCTATCGAGGCCGCGGTCGCCGCCGCCGCCGCGGCCGTGCTGCTCGAGCGGATCGATGTCCAATGTGGGCGCCCCTGACGATCGATGCGGTCGAGGATCGGGATCGTGCAAGACGATCGCAGGCGTGCCTCCACGGCAGCCAACCGCGAGCCATGGCCCCGCGCCGGGACGAACGGGAGCGGTGTCGAGCAGCAGGTCGGAGCGGCACCGTGGGGCCCGCGCGGGGTCGAGGCGTACGCGCGTGCCTCCGAACATCCGGCCACCCGTCGCACCACCGGACTGGAGCGCCGGCGGCGACGGCGAGCTCGCTGCGGATCAGCACGAGCACGTCGTGCCGCTGCTCCGCTCGCCGGGTCGGACGCGGTAGCGAGGATGAACGAGAACGTTCGCGCCGTTCAGCGAAAGTCGGGAACCACGACGCGGGTGGACGTTGTCGAAGCGCAGCGTCCGGACAGTGCACGCGCCGTGCACCGGCTCGGCCAGGCCATGGCGCCGCCCGGGAGGCGCGGACATTCGCCGTTTGCCAACACCGGGTGCCGTGTTCACAATACGCGGCCCCGCATGATGGCCGGGTCGGTCACGCCGCGACGCCCACGGGCACTCACCGGCAAGACAATCGCAACCTCCAGGAGCAGACATGACGCGTTTCGTGCAGAAGACCCTCGTTGCCGCGCTCGCGGCCAGTTTCGCGATCGGCGCGATCGCGCAGGACAAGGACGCGCCCAAGGCCGAGGCCAAGCCCGCGGCTCCGACCGTCAAGGTCGACAAGAACAGCATCAGCACGATGGTCGGCATGGACGTCGGACGCGGCCTCACGCAGATCAAGGACGACATCGACATCAAGGTCGTCGAGCAGGCGCTCGAGGCGACGCTCAAGGGCGAGAAGACCTCGCTGACGCAGGAAGAGGCGCTGCAGGTCCGCCAGGAGTTCATGAAGACCCTGCAGGCCAAGCGCGTCGCCGAGCAGAAGGCCGCGGCCGAGAAGAACAAGAAGGAAGGCGAGGCGTTCCTTGCCGCGAATAAGTCGAAGCCCGGCGTGAAGACGACGGCCTCCGGCCTGCAGTACATGGTCGAGAAGGAAGGCACCGGCGCGAAGCCGAAGGCGACCGACACGGTCAAGGTGAACTACCTCGGCACGAAGATCGACGGCACGAAGTTCGACAGCTCGTACGATCGCGGTCAGCCGGCGACGTTCCCGCTCAACGGCGTGATCAAGGGCTGGAGCGAAGGCCTGCAGCTGATGCCGGTGGGCTCCAAGTACAAGCTGTTCGTGCCGGCCGACCTCGCCTACGGCGAAAACGGCCCGGGCCAGATCGGTCCGAATGCGACGCTCGTGTTCGAAGTCGAGCTGCTCGACATCGAAAAGGCGGGCGAGAAGGCCGAGAAGGCCGGCGAGGCCAAGCCGGGCGCCGCGATGAAGGCGGCTCCGAAGCCGGCGGCGAAGCCCGCGGCGAAGCCGGCCGACAAGAAGTAATCGGTCTGCACTGACGCACGAAAGGCGCGCCGCGTACCGGCGCGCCTTTCGCGTTTGTTGCGGTCCGAAACGCGCGGGCTGGTAAAATCCGCGATCCGCTGCAGGAACCTCCGGACATTCGACGTTCGCAGGTGCAGGGGCGAGTCGACCGATTCGCGATCGCGTACGGTCATGGACCGGACGCAACGAGTCCGTACGAGTCTCGGGTGGGCTCGTTCGAGGCCCAACAGAATGGGAATGCCGCATGCGCGTCACGATTTTCGGAACCGGCTACGTCGGCCTCGTCACCGGCACCTGTCTCGCCGAAGTCGGTAACGATGTCGTCTGCGTCGACGTCGACGCGGACAAGATCGCCCGGCTCGAACGAGGCGAGATCCCGATCTACGAGCCCGGCCTCGAGCCACTCGTGCGCGCGAACCACGCGAGTGGGCACCTGCGATTCACCACCGACGCCGCGAATGCGATCGCGCATGCGCAGATCGTCTTCATCGCGGTCGGTACGCCGCCGGACGAGGACGGCAGCGCCGATCTCAGCCACGTGCTGACCGTCGCGCGCACCATCGGCGCGAACCTCGCCCGCCACGTGGTCGTCGTCAACAAGTCCACCGTGCCGGTCGGCACCGCCGACGCGGTGCGCGCCGCGATCGCGGCCGAGATGGCAGCGCGTGGTGCGAACGTGGAGTTCGATGTCGTCTCGAATCCGGAATTCCTCAAGGAGGGCGACGCCGTACAGGATTGCCTGCGCCCGGACCGCATCGTCATCGGCGCCGACAGCGCGCGCGCGGTCGACGCGCTCAAGACGCTGTATGCACCGTTCAACCGCAATCACGAACGCATCGTCCTCATGGACGTGCGCTCGGCGGAGCTGACCAAGTACGCTGCCAATGCGATGCTCGCGACGAAGATCAGCTTCATGAACGAGATCGCCAACATCGCCGAGCAGGTCGGCGCAGACGTCGAGCAGGTCCGCCGCGGCATCGGCTCGGACCCGCGCATCGGCTACCACTTCATCTATCCCGGCGCGGGCTACGGCGGCTCGTGCTTTCCGAAGGACGTCAAGGCGCTTGAGCACACCGCGCGCGCCCATGCCTACGAACCTCGCCTGCTCAGCGCGGTCGAGGCGGTCAACGCGGCGCAGAAGCGCAAGCTGTTCGCGCTGGTCGAGCGCCACTTCGGCGGCTCGCTGCGCGGCCGTACGATCGCGCTGTGGGGCCTCGCTTTCAAGCCGAACACCGACGACATGCGCGAAGCGCCGAGCCGCACCCTGCTCGAGCAACTCTGGGCCGCCGGCGCGCGCGTACGCGCATACGATCCGGAGGCGGCGGCGGAAGCAGCGCGCATCTACGGCGAGCGCACCGACCTCGTGCTCTGCGACCAGCAGTACGCCGCCCTCGACGGTGCGGACGCGCTCGTCATCGTGACCGAATGGAAGGCGTTCCGCAGCCCCGATTTCGAGCGCATTCGCGCCTCGCTCGAGCAGGCGGTCGTGTTCGACGGCCGCAACATCTTCGAGCCCAAGGCGGTCGAGGCGGCGGGGCTCGCCTACTACGGCATCGGTCGCGGACGCAGCGTCGTCGCGCCCTGAACGCCGCACCGTCGCCGGGCCCGCTTGGGCCGCGGCTTTTGCGTTACCATCGCCCGCTTGTGGAATTCATAGCGTAGGTCAATGGAAAAGAAACGAGCGCTGGTCACCGGCATCACGGGGCAGGACGGGGCTTACCTGGCCGAGCTGCTGCTCGCCAAGGGTTACGAGGTGCACGGGCTCAAGCGCCGCGCTTCGTCGTTCAACAGCGAGCGCATCGACCACCTGCACCACGAACTCGACGACACGCGGCCCG
Organism: Dokdonella sp.; assembly: GCF_036518555.1. Lineage (GTDB taxonomy): Bacteria > Pseudomonadota > Gammaproteobacteria > Xanthomonadales > Rhodanobacteraceae > Dokdonella_A. The sequence continues at coordinate 6,663 of NZ_DATDMY010000019.1, forward strand.
GCGTCCACCTGCATTACGGCGACCTCACCGATTCGCTGAGCCTGTTGCGCGTGATCCAGCAGGTGAAACCGGACGAAATCTACAACCTCGCCGCGCAGAGCCACGTCGCGGTGTCGTTCGAGGAGCCCGAGTACACCGCGAACGCGGACGGCATCGGCACGTTGCGCGTGCTCGAGGCGATGCGCAGCCTCGGCCTCGGCGACCGCTGCCGCTTCTACCAGGCTTCGACGTCGGAGCTGTACGGCCTCGTGCGCGAAACGCCGCAGCGCGAATCGACCCCCTTCCATCCGCGTTCGCCGTACGGCGTCGCCAAGCTGTACGCGTACTGGATCACCGTCAACTACCGCGAGGCGTACGGCATCTACGGCTGCAACGGCATCCTGTTCAACCACGAGTCGCCGATCCGCGGGGAGACGTTCGTGACGCGCAAGATCACGCGCGGGCTCGCGCGCGTCGCTTGCGGACTGCAACATTGCCTCTACCTCGGCAACCTCGATGCGAAGCGCGACTGGGGCCATGCACGCGACTATGTCGAGGCGCAGTGGCTGATCCTGCAGCAGGACCAGCCCGCAGATTACGTGATCGCGACCGGCCTGCAGCACTCCGTGCGCGAGTTCGTCGTCCTCGCCGCGCGCGAGATGGGGCTCGAACTCGAGTTCCGCGGCAGCGGCGCGGACGAGCACGCGGTCGTCGCGAAGATGTCCAATGCCGGGCTGAAGCTCGCGGCGGGCGACGTCATCGTGCGAATCCATCCGCAATACTATCGGCCGGCCGAAGTGGAGACGCTGCTCGGCGATCCGACGCTCGCGCGCGAGCGTCTCGGCTGGACGCCGAAGACGAGCTTCGCCGAACTCGTGCGGGAAATGGCCGCGGCCGACCTCGCCCTCGCCGAGCGCGAGGCGAACGGCGCGATCGGCGCGCGTCACGGTCGCCATCTGGTCGAGAAGCTGCCCGGATAAGCCATGGCCGTCTCGCTCGAGGAACGCCTCACGGAGCTGGAGGTTCGCTTGTCGTTCGTCGACGACACGCTCGTCGCGCTGAGCGACACGGTCGCGGCCCACGATCGGCAACTGCATGCGCTGCGCAACGCGCTCGATGCGCTGCGCGTGGACCTGCAGGCGGTGCGCGGCACGTTGGGGCAGGCGGCTCAGGACGAGCCACCACCGCCGCATTACTGATGCGATCGTCCGTGATCGCGGCGTGTCGGCAGGGCGAGGGGCGCTTGCAGGTCGCGGCTCGGATCGGGTCCAGAAGCGGCCATCGAGGGCCGCACTTTCAATAGACAGCCGCTTCGATCGGAGGCGTGGTTGGGCGGGCAATGCAAAAGCGGTAAAGGGCGATGTGGGAGCGGCTTGAGCCGCGATCACATGGGTTCGATGAATGAAATGCGCGAGTGCGCTTGCTGACCATGCTCCGTTCCTGTTTCGAGTGTCACAGTCATGTCCGATTCGCTGCGTGACCAGTTGTTGAAGGCCGGCTTCGCGCCGCTGCCGAAGGCCGATAACCGTCCGAAGCCGCAGCAGCGGTCGGGGCAGGGGAGGCCCCAGGGGCAGGCGAATGCGCGACCGCAGGGGAAGCCGTCCGGAAAACCGGGCCGCGCACATGCCGGCAGGCCGCCGTCGCCACCCCGCGAGAAGGGTGAGATCGACCTCGCCAAGGCGTATGCGCTGCGCGACCGCACCGAGCGCGAACAGCGCGAGCGCGAGCAACGCGAGGCGGAACAGCGCGCGCGGGAGAAGCGCGAACGCAAGCAGAAGCTCACCGCGTTGCTGCAGGTACAGGGCGCCGCCCTCAATGACGGCGGGGCGGACATCCCGCGCCATTTCCCCCACACCAACAAGATCCGTCGCATCTACGTCACGGCCGAGCAGCTGCCGCGACTCAACGGCGGCGAACTCGCGGTGGTGCAGCTGGCCGGCCGCTACCTGCTCGTGACGCGCGAAACCGGACTTGCCGCGCAGGCGATCGATCCCGACGCGCTCGTGCTGTTGTGTGATCCGCAGGCGCCTGCGCCCGAGGACGACATCCCGGCAGACCTCGTCTGGTAGCGCGCGGCCTGCGACGCAGTGCGCGGAAATCCGCCTGCGCCCGGGCGACGATGATCGCCGTATCGCCGAGGGGGAATCCGATGCACCGATCCGCGCTCCTCGCCTGTGTCCTGTCGGTGTTGCCGGCGCTCGCCGTCGCGGTGCCATTGCCGCGTTTCTCGCAGCCGAACGCGATCTGGAACGTCGACGTGAGCCACGCCGCGCTGCGCCCCAATTCGGCCGCGATGATGAGCCACCTCGCCGCCTTCTCGGCGTCGGGGTGGGGCGACGATCGCGACTTCGACTTCCAGATCGACTTCTCGTTCTACGTTCTGCACGCGAATGGGTCGACCACGACGCGGCCGGTCGTCGCGTGGCCGTCGGACGTCGACTATTACAGCCCCGACTGCGACGCGCCCGGTCTTCCGTTCCCGGTGCCCGCGGGCGGCGGCATCGAGGGCACCGATCCGCCTGCGTACGCGTGCGACGCCGGCAACGACGATTGCCATCTGCTCGTCGTCAACGACGCGAGCAAGGTCCTCTACGAGGCGTACGCGACCGAGTCGGCCGATGCGAGCGGCGTGCACGCGATCTGCGGCCTGCGCTGGGACCTCACCAAGACCTATCCGCGCCACGGGCGAGGCGAGCACTGCACGAGCGCCGACGGCGCGGGTTTTCCGATCGCGCCGCTGCTGTTCAACGCGGACGAAGTCTGGGCCGCCGCCCAGGCGCACGGCGACCTCGGTCATGCGATCCGCTTCATCCTCGGCAACAATCGCATGGCGAACGACAAGTACGTGCACCCGGCTTCGCACGGCACGCTCGCGACGTCGGACGCCAACGCGAATGCCGTGCCCTACGGCTCCCGCCTCAAGCTCAAGTCGACGTTCGACGTCGATGCATTCAGCAGCAACGAATCGGTGCGCGCGATCCTGCGCACGCTGCAGAAGTACGGCATGTTCCTGTCGGACGGCGGCGGCGTGCCGCTGACCGCGGAGTCGGACGCGTTCACGACGCACAAGTGGACCGATGCCGACGTCGACGTCGATTCGCATTCCCTGTTCGGCATCCGCCCGACCGATTTCGACGTCGTCGAAGCCGGCGATCCGATGACGGTCACCTACGATTGCGAGCGCACGCCGGACGACTTCATCTACATCGACGGGTACGACTTCTAGGCGGCTCGGCCCGCGGCGGGTAGCCGCGCCATCGCAAGCCTCAGAAATCGATGAAGTAGCCGCCGTTCACCGGGATGTTCGCGCCCGTGATGAAACCCGCATCGTCGGCGGTGAGGAATTCGACCGTGCGCGCGATCTCGCGCGGCTCGCCGAGGCGGCCGACGGGGATGTTCGCGATGATCTGGTTGCGGATCTCCTCGGGCACCGCCTGTACCATCGGCGTATTGCAGTAGCCGGGCGACACGCTGTTGACGGTCACGCCCTTCTTCGCGACCTCGCGCGCGAGCGCCATCGTGAAACCGTGCATGCCCGCCTTCGCCGCTGAATAGTTGGTCTGGCCGAACTGGCCGGTCTGGCCGTTGACGGACGAGATGTTGACGATGCGGCCGAATCCCTGCGTGGTCATGCCGTCGACGATGGGCCGGCACATGTTGAACACGCCGTCGAGGTTCACGCGCATCACGTCGCTCCATTGCTCGGCGCTCATCTTGCGCAGCGATGTATCGCGCGTGATGCCCGCTGCGTTGACGAGGATCGCGACCGGTCCGTACCGAGCGGCGATGCGCTCGGCGAAGGCGGCGCAGCCCGCGTGGTCCGCGACGTTGAGCGGCTCGAACGCGATCGCGCCGTCGAACTCCGCCGTTTCGGCCCGGAATGCCTCGACGCGCTCGCTGCGCGAAGCGAGGTCGGCGGCGATCACCTGGCGTCCGGCGCGAGCGAGGTACTTGCAGATCTCGCTGCCGAGACCGCCGATGCCGCCCGTGACGACGGCGACGCGTTTGATCATGGAAAACCCCTGGATCGTGCGATGCGGCATCGGCGGCCGCGCGAATATGCTGCGATGCGTCGCCCTGCCGCGTGCCGGCCGGGCGGTCTCGTCAGGACTTGCCTTCCTTCTTCTTGGCGCCGGGGTCCTGCGTGCCGCGCACGCTGTTCGCAGCCGCGGTGAGGAACCCCTGTTGCAACGACTTCCACATGTCCATGTTGCGTTCGGTCAGGTCATTGAGCATCGACCATGGCCCCTGGCCGAGCATGTTGTTGAGCTGGCTGCGGAACTGCTGTTGCTGGTCGAGGAAGACCTGCAGGCTGCGCTCGAGGTAGCCACCCATGAAACCCTGCAGCGAGTCGCCGTAGAAGCGGATGATCTGCGACAGCAGCTTGGTCGTGAACATCGGCTGCCCACGCTCCTCGTACTCCGCGATGATCTGCAGCAGCACCGAGCGCGTCAGGTTCTCGCCGGTCTTCGCGTCGCGAACCTCGAATTCCTCGTCGTCGAGCACGAGCTGGCGAATTTCCTCGAGCGTGATGTAACTCGAGATCTCCGTGTCGTACAGGCGACGGTTCGGGTACTTCTTGATGATGCGGGGCGTGGTCATCGGCCAACGCTAGCAGAATGTGATGCGGCGCACCAGTTGGCGATGCTGCGCAGCAAAGGGGGTGTGCCGGTGCGGACTCCGGTCTCGCCGCGGGCGGTCCGGGAGGCGAACGCGGGCACGCGGGCATCCCGCGCCGTGGCGCGTCCGACACCCGGTCTCACCCGCTGATGTGGGTATCCGACGCCGGGCAGCGTCGGAAGGGCACGCGCGGGACGTTCGGCGAGCAGAGCCGCCCATGGCGCGCCGCCCGTTCGGCTCCTGCCTCACCTGGCAGATTCCGCGCGAGATGCCACTCATGGCATCTCGCAAACGAACCTGGGCAAGCAGGCATCCCTGCGCCGCTGCCCGTTCGACATCCTGTCTCACTTGGTGATGTGCATATCCGACGCCGGAGGGCATCGGATGGGCAGCGCTGGAGACTCGGCAAGCAGCCGTCCATGGGACGCCGCCCGTTCGGCTCCTGCCTCACCTGGCAGATTCCGCGCGAGATGCCATTCATGGCATCTCGCAAACGCGGAATCTACCAACCCATGTACTGGCCGCCGTTGATCGCGAGGTTCGCGCCCGTGATCCAGCGCGCCTGCTCGGCCGCGAAGAAACCGACCGCATAGGCGATCTCGTCCGGCTCGCCGAGGCGGCCGATCGGGATCTGCGCGACGATCTTGGCGCGCACGTCCTCGGGCACGGCCATCACCATGTCGGTGCCGACGTAGCCGGGGGAGACGGTGTTCACCGTGATGCCGAACTTGGCGCTCTCCTGCGCGAGCGAGATCGTGAAGCCGTGCATGCCGGCCTTGGCAGCCGCGTAATTGGCCTGGCCGTACTGGCCCTTCTGGCCGTTGATCGAGCTGATCTGCACGATCCGACCCCACTTGCGCTCGCGCATGCCGTCGATGATCGGGCGCGTCACGTTGAAGCACGAGCCGAGGTTCGTGGCGATGACTTCCTGCCACTGCAGCGCCGTCATTTTGTGGAACGTCGTGTCGCGCGTGATGCCGGCATTGTTGACGAGGATCTCGACCGGTCCAAGCTGCTTCTCGACGTCGCGCACCATCGCCTCCGCGGTCGCGGGATCGGCGACGTCGCCCTTCGCGATCGCGAACTCGAATCCGGCCTTGCGCTGGGCGTCCTGCCACGCCTTCGCCTTCGCTTCGTCGCGGTAATTGGTCGCGACCTTGTGGCCGAGCTGGGCGAGGTGTCTGCAGATGGCGGTACCGATACCGCCGGTGCCACCGGTGACGAGGGCGACGCGTGCCGTCATGATGTGTGTACTCCCTTTCGATGGTCGGAGCGGAAGACGCCGCGAGGCGCCTGCCGCGATTGTGCCTGAGGCTCACGAGGTTGCATTGCGCGCTGCCGCAAAGGCCGCCGGAGCGGCGGCCTTGCGCGGGATGCGCGCCGCGTCGAACGCGCGCGAAGCCCGCGACAATAACATGTGGACATTGCGTTCGGCCTGCGAGGGTTGGCCGAGGAACTGCAGCGCCGCCCGCAGCGCCGGCAGTGGATCGTGCGCGTCGACCGCGAGCGCGGCCTCGTGCTTGCTGAGCTTGCGGCCGTCTGCGCCGAGCGCGAGCGGCAGGTGGGCATGGCGGGGCTGCGGCAGGCCGAGTCGACGCTGCAGCAGGATCTGCCGCGGGGTGGAGTCGAGCAGGTCGGCGCCGCGCACGACTTCGCCGATGCATTGCGCGGCGTCGTCGACGACGACCGCGAGCTGGTACGCACAGGCGCCGTCGGCGCGCCAGATCACGAAGTCGCCGACGTCGCGCGCGAGGTCCTGCCGCCGCGGTCCCTGCACGCGGTCGTCGAACCCGATGCTTTCCGAGCCGACACGCAGGCGCCAGGCGGCCGGACGTTCGCGCGCGGGCGCGATGCAGCTGGACGGATGGATGCCGCCGAACGGTTCCAGATCGGAGCGGCTGCACCAGCAGCGATAGGCGTGGCCGTCGCGCTCGAGTTGCGCCAGCGCTTGCGCGTAGAGCGCGGTGCGCGCGCTCTGGAATACCACCGGTTCGTCGCTCGCGAGCCCGAACGCATCGAGGGTCGCAAGGATGTCCGCGGCCGCGCCGTCGACTTCGCGCTCGCGGTCGAGGTCCTCCATGCGCACGATCCAGGCTGCGCCCGCCGACCGCGCGAACAGCCAGCTGCCGAGCGCGGCGACGAGCGAGCCGAAGTGCAGGCGGCCGGTCGGCGACGGCGCGAAGCGACCCCGCGCCGTCGTCACTGCGAACCTGCGGCGCGCTTCACGGTCCAAGTCGCACTCCCGGTCGTGCGGGGAAACCGATAGGCTTCCAAACGCGACCACAGCCCCCATCTGGGGACTTCGAAGGAAGAAGCGGTGGTCCAGGCACCGGGAAGTGCCAGTGACGGTCGGGCGCGCGAGCGACCGATCGGCGCCCGGACCACAGCCGTCCAGGCTGTGGCGCGGGAGAGCAACGACGTTGCCGGTGCCGGCCTGCGGGACCGGCGCGCAACCCGAACGTAGTCGATATCGAGGAAGGCCATGCTGCGCATCGTACTGTTTGTCCTGACCAACCTGGCGGTGATGGCGCTGTTGACCATCGTCGTGAAGCTGACCGGGCTCGACGTCTACGCCTACCGTCGCGGCGGCCTCAACCTGCAGGGGCTGCTGATCATGGCTGCGGTGATGGGCATGGGCGGCTCGTTCATCTCGCTCGCGATGTCGAAGTGGATCGCCAAGATGTCGGTCGGCGCGCAGGTGATCGCGCAACCGCGCAACCCGACCGAGCAGTGGCTGCTCGATGCGGTGCGCGCACACGCGCAGAAGGCCGGCATCGGCATGCCCGAGGTCGCAATCTACGAAGGCCCCGAAATGAACGCGTTCGCGACCGGCATGTCGAAGAACAGTTCGCTCGTCGCCGTCAGCACCGGCTTGCTGCAGAACATGGATCGCCAGCAGGTCGACGCCGTGCTCGGCCACGAGATCAGCCACGTCGCCAACGGCGACATGGTGACGATGGCGCTGCTGCAGGGCGTCCTCAACACGTTCGTGATCTTCCTCGCGCGCGTGCTCGGCACGCTCGTGGACCGTGCGATCAGCGGCAACCGCGAGGGCGGTGGCGGCGGGTTCGCCTATTTCGCGATCGTGATGGTGCTGCAGGTCGTGCTCGGCCTGTTCGCATCGCTGATCGTGATGGCGTTTTCGCGCTGGCGCGAGTTTCGCGCCGATGCGGGCGGCGCGCGCCTCGCCGGTCGCGGCGCGATGATCTCCGCGCTCGAGCGGCTTGGCGCCAACCACGGTGAAACGACGCTGCCGAAGGCGATCCAGGCGTTCGGCATCTCGGGCGAGGGCGGCGTCGCGCGCCTGTTCATGAGCCATCCGCCGATCGCCGAGCGCGTCGCTGCGCTGCGCGCCGCCGCCTGACCGTCGTGGGAGCGGCGGAAGCCGCTCCCGCACCGATCGCGACGAAACGAAAAAGGCCCGGGATTCCGGGCCTTTTTTCTGTAGGAGCGGCGGAAGCGGCGATGCTCTCGATGCCGAGCGATGGAGCTGAATAGCATCGCGGCTTCCGCCGCTCCCACCAAGCGGGGTAGGCGCGTCACGCCACCGCGTGACTGAGGATCTTCTCGGGTTCCTGCAGGAAGTTGCCCTGGACGAAGTTCACGCCGCAGCTGAACAGGATCGACATGCTCGCCGCGTCCTCGACGAATTCCGCGACCGTGAGCTTGCCCGCGTGGTGGGCCTGGTCGCAGATGTCCTTGATCTTGTCCTGGTTTTCCTTGTGCTTGGGCAGCTCCGCCATGAAGTTGCGGTCGATCTTGAGGTAGTTGACCGGGATGTGCTTGAGCAACTGGAAGGAATTGAGTCCGGAGCCGAATTGCTCGAGTGCGAAGCCGCAGTGGATCTGCTCGAGCCCCTTGGCGAACGCGCGCGCGGGCTTGAGGCTCGTGACGACCTTGCTCTCCGGCATCTCGAACACGAGCGAGTCGCCGCGCTGGCGCGCAGCCTTTAGCTGCTGCGCGATCCACGGCAGCAAGGTCTGGTCTTCGAGCGACTGCGGCGTGAGCTTCACGAAGAACGTGGTCTTGTGCCCGGAACGCTCGCGCTCGGCGATCGCGCGGATCGCATTGGCGATGACCCAGCGGTCGATCGCCGGCATGCGACCGTTGCGCTCGGCGATCGGCAGGAACTGGGCCGGCGGGATCTCGCCCTTCGGGCCCGCCATGCGCAGCAGAATCTCGTAGTAATCGCCTTCGGCGCCGTGCAGGCTGATGATCGGCTGGTAGTACAGCACGAAGCCGTTGTGCGCGAGCGCATGGTCGATCGCCTCGAGCCAGCGGCGCGTGCTCTCGACCGCCGCCTTGTCCTGCTCCGAGGGATCGATGACGTTGAGGCGGTTGCCGCCTTCGTTCTGCGACGAGCGCAGCGCGGTCGTCGCGCTGTTAAGCACCGTCGACGCATTCGCGTTCTTCTCGCCGAGCAGTGCGCCGCCGATGCTCACGGTGAGGCTGATCGACTGCTTGCCGACCTCGAAGATCTTCTCGCCGAACGCGTTGCGCAGCTTCTCGCCGAGCTTGCGCGTCGCGTCGACGTCGTGCGCCGGCAGCAAGAGGCCGAAGGTGTGCTCGGCGATGCGCCCGGCGACGACGTCCTCGCCCGCGTGCCGGCGCAGCATCGTCGCCATGTCGCCGAGCAGCACGTCGGCGTTGCCGAGCCCGACCGTGTCGAGTACCTGCTTGAAGTTGTCCGGCTCGAGCAACAGCAAGGCCTGGTCGGTCTTGCCGTTGGCGGCGCGCGCGACCGCTTCCTCGAGCTGCGACATCAGGTACTGGCGGTTGTACAGGTCGGTGACGAGGTCCTTCTGGCGCATCGCCTCCAGTTCCTGCGTCAGGTTCGAGTCGACGGCCTGCAGGCGGAACGTGATCTGGTGGCAGAGCTCGCCCTCGTAGCTCGCTTCGGTGAATTCCATCGTCGCGTCGAACGTCGATCCATCCGACCGCTGGGCCTTGAGGTTCAGGCGCTGCGGCGGTTTCTCGCCCTTCGACAGGCGCTTGAGCAGCGACTTGAAGTCGTCGGCGTCCTGCGAGGCGATCATGTCGAGGATCGACATGCCTTCGACGTCCTCGAAGTCGTCGAAGCCGAACATTTCCAGGTAAGCCTTGTTCGCGCGCACGTGCATGCCTTCATGCACGAACGCGATCGGATCGCGCGAGGAATCGAGCAGCGCCTCGCAGCGCCGTTCCGACTCGCGCAGCGACGCTTCGAGGCGGCGCACGTTGCGGCGCATCGTCAGCGCCTCGAACTCGCGGCGCACGATCATCTGCACGTGTTCGTGCGAGTCGCGCAGCATCATGGCGCGCGCGCCGTCGCGGAATGCCTTGACGATCGCCGCCTCGGTGATGCCTCGGCCGCAGGCGATCAGGGTGATGTCGCGCCCACCGCGTTCGGCCAACTCGTGCACGCGCTGGAGCGGCAGATCCTTGCAGGCGAGGTCGGCGATGATGAGGTCGGGCGTCTGCTGCTCCAGTGCGGCCTCGAGCTCCGCCTCGTTGCCCGCGCGCGCCGGACGCACGGCGATGCCGCCGTTGCGCAGGACGCTGATGGTCTGTTCGGCGTCGTCGACCGACTCGTCGACGAGCAGAAGCTTGATGATGTTGTCGGATCGGGTCATCGGGCGGCGGATCGGTGCGGCGGTGGTGGGTCCTGCCGGCTCCGCGCTCGGGGCACGCGTGGCGTCGGAGTTCCGGAGGTGCGAGCCCACGGATGGCTGGATGTTATTTACCGGATTCGGCCCATCATTTCCATGGGCCGGTCGCCGGCCTTGCACGAGGCTTACAACGGGACCTTGGACGGTTCGCCGGCAGTTTCGCGCACGAGACGCGGTACGAGGTAGCCCGGCAGGCCTCGGCGCAGCGCCGCGACCAGCGCCTGCGCGCGGGCGTCCTCCACCTCGAAATGCGCGGCGCCCGCGACCCGGTCGAGCTGGTGCAGATAGTAGGGCAGCACGCCGGCGGCGAACGAACGTTCGGACAGTGCGGCGAGGGCGCCGGCGTCGTCGTTGACTCCTCGCAGCAACACCGCCTGGTTGAGCAGGGTCGCGCCCGTATCGCGCAGGCGGCCGCATGCCGCGTCGACCGTCGCGTCGAACTCCGCCGCATGGTTGGCGTGCAGCACGACCACGCGCTGCAGCCGAAGGGCGGCGAACCAGCGTTGGAACTCCGGGTCGATGCGCTCGGGCAGGACGATGGGCAGGCGCGTGTGGATGCGCAGTCGGCGCACGTGCGGCATCGCCGCGAGCGCGTCTCCGAGCTCGGCCAGCTTCGCGGTCGACAGCGACAGCGGGTCGCCGCCGGACAGGATCACCTCGCCGATCGACGCATCCGCGCGCAGGTGATCGAGCGCCTGGCTCCAGCGGTTCGCGGCAGCGGTCTCCGCGGCGTAGGGAAAATGGCGGCGGAAGCAGTAACGGCAGTGCACCGCGCACGATCCGGTCGCGATGAGCAGCGCACGGCCGTCGTACTTGTGGAGCACGCCGTTCCCGCTGCGCGCGGCGAGATCGCCGACCGCGTCGCGCGTGAAGCCGGGCACTTCGCCGAGTTCGGCCGCCGATGGCAGCACCTGCCGCAGCAGCGGGTCGTCCGGATCGCCGTGGCGCATGCGCGCGACGAAGCCTCGCGGGACGCGCAGTGCGAAGCCGGTGTCGGCCGCGGGCAGGAGTTCTTCGGCCCGATCCTCGAGCCCGAGCAGGGCGAGCAGTTCGCGTGGGTCGGTGACGGCCTCGCGCCAGAGCTGCTGCCAGCGCACGGGCTGCGCCGGCAGCCGGTTAGCAGGTATCATGGGCGGATACGTCCGATGCATTCGCAGGAACCGACCATTCTAGCCGGTTTCGCCGGATGCTACTCCGACGATCGCGCAAGGGCCGCGACGCCCCGCGTTCGCCGGCCGGCGCCCCGACATCATCCAGCAGGAGTGACCCATGGCCAGCTATGGCATGAACGACGTCAAGAACGGCCAGAAGATCATCGTCGACGGCTACCCGTGCACGATCGTCGACACCGAATACGTGAAGCCGGGCAAGGGCCAGGCGTTCACGCGCGTGAAGTACCGCAACCTCAAGACCGGCCGCACGGTGGAAATGACGATGAAGTCGACCGACTCGGTCGAGGCCGCCGACGTCATGGACACCGACATGGAGTTCCTCTATTCGGACGGCGAGTTCTGGCACTTCATGCACCCGGACACCCACGAGCAGATCGCGGCCGACAAGAACGCGGTCGCCGACGCGGCGAAGTGGCTCAAGGGCAACGAGGTCTGCATCGTCACGTTGTGGAATGGCGCGCCGCTGACGGTGACGCCGCCGGTGTTCGTCGAACTCGAGATCACCGAGACCGATCCGGGGGTACGTGGCGACACCTCCGGTGGTGGCGGCAAGCCGGCCACGCTCGAAACGGGCGCGGTCGTGCGCGTGCCGCTGTTCGTCGGCCAGGGCGAGAAGGTCAAGGTCGACACGCGCACCGGCGAGTACATGTCCCGCGTCAAGTGACGCAAGGGCGGAGGGTCGAGGGCTGAGGGTGGGACGCCAGGCTTCGCATATGTTCGATACCGCTTTCCAGGCTTAGTCCCCATGCACCCCATCGATCTCCTCATCGAAGCCCGCTGGGTCGTCCCGGTCCAGCCGCACGGCATCGTGCTCGAACACCACGCGGTCGCGGTCGACGCAGGGCGCATCGTCGCGCTGCTGCCGGCCGCGGAGGCGGGAACGCGTTACGCGCCGCGCGAACGCGTCGTGCTCGACGAGCACGCGCTCATGCCCGGCCTCGTCAACGCGCACACGCACAACCCGATGACGCTCATGCGCGGGCTCGCCGACGACCTGCCGCTCATGCGCTGGCTGCAGGAACACATCTGGCCGGCCGAAGCGAAGGCGATCGGGCCAGATTTCGTGCGCGACGGCATCGAGCTCGCGGTCGCCGAGATGCTGCGTGGCGGCACCACCTGCTGCAGCGAGAACTATTTCTTCCCGGACGTGCAGGCCGCGACCTATCGCCGCCTCGGTTTCCGCGCGCTGGTCGGGTTGCCGATCATCGAATTCCCGAGCGCATGGGCGGCGACGCGCGACGAATACTTCGACCGCGGCCTGGCCGTCCACGACGAGTTCCGCGGCGAGGCGCTGCTCGGCACGAGCTTCGCGCCGCACGCGCCCTACACCGTCTCGGACGAGAGTTTCGAACGCATCCGCCTGCTCTCCGACCAGCTCGACGTGCCCGTGCACCTGCACTTGCACGAGACCGCGCACGAGGTCGAGGACGCCAAGCGCGAGCGCGGCGCGCGCCCGTTCGCGCGCATGCAGGCGCTCGGCCTCGTCAACGACCATCTCATCGCCGTGCACATGACGCAGCTCACCGATGCCGAGATCGCCGCGTGCGCCGAAGCGGGCGTAGCGGTCGTGCATTGCCCGGAGTCCAACCTCAAGCTGGCCTCGGGGTTCTGCCCGGCCGAGAAGCTGCGTCGCGCCGGCGTCACGCTCGCGATCGGCACCGACGGTTGCGCGAGCAACAACGATCTCGACATGTTCGGCGAGATGCGCACCGCCGCGTTGCTCGCCAAGGCGGTCGCCGAGGACGCGAGCGCACTCGACGCCGCGAGCGCATTGCGCGCGGCGACGCTCGGTGGCGCGCTCGCGCTCGGCTGGGGCGAGCGCATCGGCAGCATCGAGACGGGCAAGCAGGCCGACCTCGTCGCCGTGCGCCTCGACGAGATCGAGACGCAGCCGCTCTACAACGTCGTGTCGCAGCTCGTCTACGCGACCGGCCGCCAGCAGGTCAGCGACGTCTGGATTGCCGGCGCGCGCAAGCTCCGCGAGCGCAGCTTGCCCGACCTCGACCTCGCCGAAGTGCGCGAGAAGGCCCGGCGCTGGCGCGAGCGGCTGGCCGGCTGAGATGAAATCGGGAGTGCCCCAATGATTTCGACCAACGTCGATCGCGGCGAAACCGCGAAGTTCGACCGGCTTGCCGCGCGCTGGTGGGATCCCGACGGCGAATCGCGGCCGCTGCACGACCTCAACCCGGTGCGCTTCGCCTACGTGGCCGAGCGCGTCGCGCTCGACGGCGCGCGCGCCCTCGACGTCGGCTGCGGCGGCGGCCTGCTCAGCGAGGCGCTCGCGCGCGCCGGCGCGCGCGTGACCGGCATCGATCTCGCGCCCGCGGTCCTCGACGTCGCGAGGCTGCACCTGCACGAGAGCGGCCTGTCGGTCGATTACCGCGAGATCGCGGTCGAGACGCTCGCCGCGGAGATGCCGGGTAGCTATGACGTCGTCACGTGCATGGAAATGCTCGAGCACGTGCCCGATCCCGCGAGCGTGATCCGCGCGTGCGCATCCCTGCTCGAGCCGGGCGGCAGGTTGTTCCTGTCCACGCTCAACCGCACGCCGGTCGCGTTCGGCTCGGCGATCCTCGGCGCCGAATACCTGCTGCGGCTGCTGCCGCGCGGCACGCACCGCTACGGGCAGTTCCTCAAGCCGAGCGAGATCGCGGGCGAAGTGCGCGCGAGCGGCCTCGTGCTCGAGGACCTCTCCGGTCTCGCCTACAATCCGCTCACGCGTCGTGCGTGGCGCACCGCGAGCGTCGCGGTGAACTATCTCGCCTGCGCGAAGAAGCCGGCATGAGTGCCGCATCGCCGCGCGCGCTGTTCTTCGACCTCGACGGCACGCTCGTCGACTCCGCGCCCGATCTCGTCGCGGCGGTGGAATCCCTGTGCGCCGAACTCGGCGCGCCGCCGCCGGATGCGCAGGCAGTGCGGCGCGTCGTCTCCGCGGGTGGCCGCGCGATGTTGCGTCAGGGCCTGCCCGGCGCCGACGACGCGATGATCGACCAGTGGTTGCCGCGCTTCCTCGACATCTACTCGGTCGCGATGACGGTGCATACGCGCCTGTACGAGGGCATGGACGAGGTGCTCGACCGGCTCGAATCTCGTGGCGTCGCCTGGGGCATCGTCACCAACAAGCCCGGCTGGCTCGCGCGCCCGATGCTCGCCCAGATGCAGTTCCACCGCGGCGCAGCCGCGCTCGTCACGGGCGACTGCCTGCCCGTGCGCAAGCCAGATCCTGCGCCGGTGTTGTTCGCCTGCGAGCAGGCGGGCATCGATCCGGCCTCCGCGGTGATGATCGGCGACGACCTGCGCGACGTGCTCGCAGGCCGCGCGGCGGGCGCGCGCACGGTCGCTGCCGCCTGGGGATACCTCGACGGCGGCGATCCGCACGCGTGGGGCGCCGACCTCGTCGTCGATCGCCCTCTGGACCTGTTGTCCGCGTTCGGGCTCGCGTGATGGACGCCGCTTCCGGCGATGCGCCGCTCGCGAGTTTCGAGGCGAAGTGGTCGGACGCCCATCCCGAGTTCAGGCTCGCGCTGACCTTCGTGCCGTCGCCGCTGCGCGCGCCGTACGGTGCATTCGCGTGCATCGGCTACGAGATCGAGCACGCCGCGTTCGGCATCCGCGAAGCACAACCGGCGGCGATGAAACTGCAGTGGTGGGCCGAAGAGCTTGCGCGCCTGCGCGACGGCGCCGCACGCCATCCGCTCACGCGGGCGCTCGCCGGACTGCCCGGGATCGCCGCGCTGGCGCCCGCGCCGTGGCACGAGGTCGTCGTCGGTGCGTTCGCGCAGCGCGATCCCGAACCTGCGGCGGATGCGCGCGCCCTGTTCGCCGCGTACGACGCCCTGTATCGCCCGCTCGCCGCGGTCGAAGCGCGCCTGTTCGCACTCGATGGCGCGGCGCTCGCGCGCGCACGAGCGCTCGGCCGCGCGGTGCGCGAGACCGCGACGCTCGCCGACGCGTTGCGCGACGGACGCCTGCCGCTGCCGCTCGATCTGCTCGCGCGGCATCGACTCGCGCGTGGCGACCTCGCGCGCGAATCGCCGGCCCAGACCGCGGCACTGCGCGACTGGCTCGGGGTCCTGCACGGCGAGTACGTGACGCTCGAGGCGGTCGGGGGCGGCCCCGGCCAGGCGGCGGCTGCGAGCGCGGATCGCTGGCGCGTGAAGACCGCGGCCGCCGCCGACGATCCGCTCGCCGCGCTGCAGGCCGCGATGACACGGCTGCCGCTGCGAGCGTCGTGGGCCGCCTGGCGCGCTGGCCGGCGATTCGCCCGCCGGGCCAACCCGTAGGGCTGGGCCACGCACGGCAAGCCCGGGAGGCCCGTCGAGCGGCCGGCCCTGCGGTAGACTGTTGAACCCGCGCTGCGCGGCCACCATCTCGGCCCGCATCGCCCGCAGGAATCCGCGCATGTCCGCACCCCGCCCGCAGCGCCTGCTGCCCGATGTCGCCAGCGAAGCGCAGGTCGACCATGCCGGGGCGCTCGACGGCGTCGGCATGCAGCGCATCGAAATGCCCGTGCTGCTGCTCGATGCGGATGGCCACGCGCAGCGCGCGAGTGCGCGCGTCGACGCATTCGTGAACCTCGCTCGCGAGGACGCGCGCGGCATCCACATGTCGCGCCTGTACCTCCACCTCGATCGCCACCTTTCGGCCGAACCGCTGACGCCCGCGAGCCTACGCCGGCTGCTGCGCGATTTCCTCGAATCGCACGCGGGCATCGCCGATCGCGCATGGGTGCGCGTGCGCTACGAGCATCTCGTGCGCCGTGCCGCGCTCGCGAGCGGACACAGCGGTTGGCGCGCCTATCCCGTCGAGCTCCGGGCGAGCCTGCACGGCGGCGAGTACGCGCTCGAACTCGGCGTGGAGGTGCAGTATTCGAGCACGTGCCCCGCATCGGCCGCGCTCGCCCGGCAGCTCGTGCAGGAGCGCTTCGCCGCCGACTTCCGCGACGGCTGCGCCCTCGACCGCGACAGCGTGATCGCCTGGCTCGGCCGCAGCGACGGTATCGTCGCGACGCCGCACAGCCAGCGCAGTGCGGCGATGCTGCGTTTGCGCCTCGCCGCCGGTTTCGAACTGCCGGTCGAGGACGTGATCGACCGCGTCGAGCGCGCGCTGCAGACGCCGGTGCAGACCGCGGTCAAGCGCGAGGACGAACAGGCTTTCGCGCTCGCCAATGGCCAGAACCTCATGTTCTGCGAGGACGCCGCACGGCGCATCCGCCGCGTGCTCGACGCCGACGAGCGGATCGCCGATTACCGCGTGCGCGTCGAACACTACGAGAGCCTCCATCCGCACGACGCCGTCGCGATCGCGACGAAGGGCGTCGCCGGCGGCTACGCCGCTTCGTAGGCAGCGCGGCTCTGGCCTTGGCTTTGCCTGGCTTTGCTTGGCCGGGATTCGCGTGGCTTCGCGTCCGCGCAGGCGCGCGAACGCCTCAGCCCGCGCTGCGCAGCGGCGGGGCGAGCGTGAGGTCGGGCAAGCGGCGGCGGATCGAGGCTTCGATGCCGGCCGCGTCGAGGCCGTCGCTCGCGAGGAGTTCGTCGCGGCTCGCGTGCTCGAGGAAGCGGTCGGACAGGCCCAGATGCAGCATCGGGACATTCACGCCGTGCGCGGCGAGCGCTTCGGCGACCGCGCTACCGGCGCCGCCCATGATCGCGTTGTCCTCGACCGTGACGAAGGCCGCGTGCGACTTCGCGAGATCGAGCAGCAGCGCCTCGTCGAGCGGCTTGACGAAGCGCATGTTGACCAGCGTCGCGTCGAGCGCGTCGGCGACCTTCGAGCACGGTGCGACCATCGCCCCGAACGCGAGCACGGCGATGCCGCGACCGCGACGGCGCACGTCCGCCTTGCCGACCGGCAGCGGCAGCAGTTCCTTCGACACCGCGGCGCCGGTGCCGGTGCCGCGCGGATAGCGCACCGCGGCCGGCCCCGCATGCAGGAAACCGGTCGTGAGCATGCGCCGGCATTCGTCCTCGTCCGCGGGCGCCATCACGACCATGTTCGGGATGCAGCGCAGGTACGAGAGGTCGAAACTGCCCGCGTGCGTCGCGCCGTCGGGGCCGACGACGCCGGCGCGATCGATCGCGAACAGCACGTCGAGGTCCTGCAGTGCGACGTCGTGGATGAGCTGGTCGTAGGCGCGCTGCAGGAACGTCGAGTAGATCGCGACGACCGGCTTGGCGCCCTCGCAGGCCATCCCCGCGGCAAGCGTGACCGCGTGCTGCTCGGCGATGCCGACGTCGAAGTAGCGCTGCGGGAATTCCCGCGAGAAGCGCACCAGGCCCGAACCCTCGCGCATCGCCGGTGTGATGCCGTACAGGCGCTCGTCCGCGGCGGCCATGTCGCACAGCCAGTCGCCGAAGATCTCGGTGTAGGTCGGCCTGGACACGCCGCCCTTCTTGACGACGCCGGCGTCAGGGTCGAACGGACCCACCGCGTGGTATTCGATCTGTTCGCGCTCGGCGGGCGCGTAGCCCTTGCCCTTGGTCGTGATCACGTGCAGCAGCTGCGGGCCCTTGAGGCCCTTGAGCGTGCGCAAGGTCGAGACGAGTTGCGGCAGGTCGTGACCGTCGATCGGGCCGGTGTAGTGGAAGCCCAGTTCCTCGAACAGCGTGGACGGCACGAACATGCCCTTCGCGTGTTCCTCCCAGCGCTTGGCGAAGCGCCACAGGAAACCGCCGCGCTTCATCATCTGCTTGCCACGCTCGCGGATGTTGTTGAGCGTGCGACTCGCCATCAGGCGCGCGAGCATCTTGGTCAGCGCGCCGACATTCTCGCTGATCGACATCTGGTTGTCGTTGAGGATCACGAGCAGGTCGGGCTCGACGTCGCCGCCGTGGTTGAGCGCTTCGAACGCCATGCCCGCGGTCATCGCGCCGTCGCCGATCACGGCGACGACCTTGCGCGGATCGCCTTTGCGTTGCGCGGCGATCGCCATGCCGAGCGCGGCCGAAATGGACGTGGACGAATGACCGACGCCGAAGGCGTCGTACTCGCTCTCGTCGCGCTTGGGGAACGGCGCGACGCCGTCCTTCTTCTTCACCGTCGTGATGCGGTCGCGGCGGCCGGTGAGGATCTTGTGCGGATAGCCCTGGTGGCCGACGTCCCAGACGAGCCGATCGACCGGCGTCTCGTACAGCCAGTGCAGCGCGACGGTGAGCTCGATCACGCCGAGGTTCGCGCCGAAATGCCCGCCCGAGGTCGACACCGACTCGATCAGGTACGCGCGCAGCTCGCGCGCGACGTCGCCGAGTTCGGATTCGGGGAAGGTGCGCAGGTCCGCCGGGGATTCGATGCGGGCGAGGCGGGGATAGCGCTGCGGGTCGATCATGGGGACGCCAGTGTTCAAGCCCTTTATTGTCGGCTACCGGCGTTTTCCGGGCAACAACGGGCCAGTGGACGGCGTCCAGGCGGCGCAACCGGCGCCTGAACGCGGCCGCGTGGCGGTGTCACGCGCGCGAACCGGGCCCGCTGCGGCGCATGCGCAGGTGGCGCGACGTTTCGTTCGCCTCGCGCAGGCGCCGTGCGTGCGCCGCGAGCAGGTCGCCGCGGGTGAGAATGCCGACCATCGCGTACGGCGCATGCGTCGCGACGACGATCACGCGACCGACGTTCTCGCCGACCATGTGGTCGGCCGCTTCGCGCAGGGAATGATCCTCGCGCACGACGATCGGCGCACGCCGCACCATGTCGCCGATGCGATGCATGTCGGGCAGGCGCACGTCGAGCAGGTCGCGCCGGGTCAGCACGCCGCGTACGCGACCGTCGCCGTCGAGTACCGGGTAACCCTGATGCTGCGCCTCGACCTTGCCGGAGTTGAGCCAACGGCGCACGTCGCCGAGCGACTGGTCCGCGTGCAGCGGGACGACCTCGCGCGTGCAGGCCTTGCCCGCGGCGATCTGCTCGAGGAAATCGGCTGCGTACTCGCTCGGGACGCGCACGCCGCGACGCGCGATCTTCTCGGTCATGATCGTGTTGCGCATGAGCAGCGCGGAAACGAGGTAGGCCGCGGTGCATCCGCCGATCAGCGGCAGCAGGCCCACCGGCTGGCGCGTGGTTTCGAACGCGAACACGATCGAGGCGAGCAACGCGCGCGAGGCGCCGGCGAAGATCGCCGCCATCCCGACCAGGCCGGCGATGCGGGGGTCGACGCCGAGCCGCGGCGCGACCGCCGCGAATGCGATGCCGACCAGCGCACCGAGGGCGCCGCCGATCGTGAACAGCGGCGCGAGCGTGCCGCCGGACGTGCCGCTGCCGAGCGCGATCGACCAGGACAGGAATTTCATCACGCAGAGCGATCCGAGCACCGCGATGCCGAGGCGGCCGGCGACGATGTCCTCGATGTTGGTGTAGCCGACGCCGAGCGTGAGCGGCGCGTACCAGCCGATCAGGCCGACCGCGAGGCCGCCGATCGCGGGCCACCACATCCAGTGGATCGGCAGCTTCTCGAACAGGTCCTCGATGCCGTAGACGATGCGCGTGGTGGCGACGCTGACGAGGCCGATGAGCGTGCCGAGCGCGACGTAGAACGCGAGCGCGACGCCACCGGGTTCGGCGAGGGCGGGCATCGGGAATACCGGCGCCGTGCCGACCAGCATGTGCCGCACGCCGGTCGCGACCACGGTCGCGAGCGCGACGGGAATCAGCGAGCGCGGCTTCAGTTCGAACAGCAGCAGCTCGATCGCGAGGATGATCGCCGACAGCGGCGAACCGAACACCGCGGCCATGCCCGCGGCGGCGCCCGACGCGAGCAGGGTCTTGCGTTCGATCGCGGTCACCCGCAGCAACTGGCCGAACAGCGAGCCGAGCGCGCCACCGGTCGCGATGATCGGACCCTCCGCGCCGAACGGGCCGCCGGTACCGATCGCGACCGCCGACGACAGCGGCTTCAGGAACGTGATGCGCGGCGGTATCTTCGATTCGTTGAGCAATACCTGTTCCATCGCCTCCGGGATGCCGTGGCCGCGGATCGCTCGCGAGCCCCATCGTGCCATCGCACCGACCACGAGGCCGCCGACGACGGGAACGAGGATGACCCATGCGCCGAGGCGGTGCGCTGCCGGCGACGTGAACGCGGTCGACCAGCGCCCGTAGAACGCGAGGTTCGTGACGAGGCCGATCAGCGCGGTCAGTAGCTGCGCGACCAGCGCGGCGATCGCGGCGACGAGGCCCGCGACGAAGCTGATCACGAGCACGCGGCGATCGACGAGCGTGGAGCGCCGCGGCATGCGCGCGGCATCGAGGCTCGCGCCGAGCGACGGGGCGACCGGCAGCGCGTCGGTGCTCGCGAGCGCCTCGACGCGCGGCGGATGCAGGTTCGATTCGGTCATCTCGGCGGCTGCGCGGAAAACACGCCATGATAACGCCGCGCGGCGCTCAGCGTTCCGTGCGCGCGATCATCGTCAACCCGACCAGTCGCGAGACGACCAGCGCGAGATACATCACGCCGACGAAGATCTCGAGGCTCGCGAGCGCGCGCGCGAGCGGCGTCAGCGGCATCACGTCGCCGATGCCGGTACTCGACAGCAGCACGAAGCTGAGGAACAGCAGCTCGGTCCAGGTGCGTGGCGCGAGTGGATTCGCCGCGGCGGCGAAGCTGCCCGGCTGCATCAGCTGGCAGGCGACGAACACGTAGGCGAACGCCCACGCGAGCAGCGTGAACGTCGCGCCCGCCGCGAACAGCTCGTCGCTCGTCGCGTGTCGATCGGCGAGCATGTAGGCGACGAGGCAGGCGGCCGCATGGAAGTAGAACAGCGCCTCGAGCATCGCCGACCACGGTGCGAGCCAGGCCTGGCCGTCGAGCGTCGAGACGAGGTTGGACGTGATCGCGGGCACGGCGAGCACGAGCGCGACGGCGAGCCGCGCGTGCCCCGCGGTGCGATGGACCATGCGCATCGCGAGCAGCAGCACGATCGCGCCGAACGCGCCGAACCAGGCGGCGCCGGCAGGAGTCCCCTCGAACGACGGGTAGGCGAGCAGGGCCGCGAGCTGGGCGAGCAGCAGGATCGCCGACGGGTGCCGCCCGATTCCGGCGAGCAGGCGCAGGCGCGCGAAGCGCGCGGCGGCTTCGGTCGACACGGGCTACTGCGGGCGTCGATCGCGCGGGAGGTGGTTGACGAGGAACTGCATCTGGTCGGCGAGGATGTTGCGGTTCGACAGGATCAGGTGCTCGACCCAGCTCGGGCGGTACGGCACCGCGAGCAACGGCATGCCTGCCTGCTGCGGCGTGCGGTTGCCTTTCCTCACGTTGCACGACCAGCACGCGGTGACGACGTTGACCCAGGTGTCGCGTCCGCCCTTGGAAACCGGCACGACGTGGTCGCGCGTGAGTTCGCCGCGACTGAAATGTTCGCCGCAGTAGAGGCAGAGCATGCGGTCGCGCGCGAACAGCGCGACGTTCGTGAGCGCGGGCGCGGGATCGATCGCGTGCGGTCGGACGTGACCCGTGCTCGCGACGATCGGGTGGAGGTCGAGCAGGCTCTGTTCGCCGCTGCGCTGGTTGTACCCGCCGTGGATCGTTAGGCACGGGTCGCCCAGCGTCCAGGCGACGGCGCCACGCACGTAGAGGCACACCGCGTCCTGCCAGCTCATCCAGTCGAGGATGCGCCCGGTGGAGTCCAGGGACAGGACGCGGGTACTGTGGATGTCGCCGGAAGCTTTGACTTCCGCAAGCATCGTGACCTCCGTTCTCGTTACGAAAACCGGTGGCAAGCCCCCGCCGCGGCGGGGGGCGCGGCGAGCATAGAACAAAAGGAGGATGGCAGGAAATTGACGCTTTCGCGACGCTCAGTGGACCGGCTTGGCCATGCGCAGCACGTCGATGCCGAAACCGTGGCGTTCGTACAGCGCGCGGGCGCGCGCATTTCCGGGGAACACGGCCAGCGTCAGGTGGCGACAGCGGTGCGCGCGCGCCCAGGCTTCGGCATGCCCGAGCAGGGCCGCGCCGATGCCCTGGCCGTCGAAGCCGGGCGCGACCGCGAGATCGGAGATGTGGCAGTTCTGCGCCGAAGTGAAATAGTCGGTCGCGGCCTGCAGGTGCAGGAAACCGACCCGCTCGCCGTCCGAGTTCTCGGCGACGAACACGTGCGACCCGGGCGGTTGCTCGAGCAAATGGCGCGCGATGTCGTTGCGGATGCCCTGCGCGCATTCGCCGCGTCGGCGCCACGGCGGCAGCTCGAACTCGACGAAGCGGCCGATGAGGCCGAGGATGAAATCGTCGTCGTCCGCGTTGGCGAGGCGGATCGAGAGGTCGGTGCGTGCGTCGGGCGGCGAGGCCATGCGGCGATTCGGCGGACGGGCGGCTTCGGCGATGGTACGCCAATGTGGCGTCGTCGCGCGTGTCGTCGCAACAGGCTGCCTGCTCGAACGCGTCGCCGATCGATGTCAGCGCCTGGCGCGGCGAGCGGACGCGCGTACGCCGGGCCGGCGGTCGCGCGGCCCTCCGCCTCGTGCCCTTCGACGCCTTCTTGCGCGCCGCGCTCGGGGCGAACCGTCGCGACGCCGACGCAACGTGCATGCTCGAACGCCGAACCTGGGCCTTCGCCCCGGCCGCCCAGCCCCGCCCTTCAACCGAACTGTACGTCGGGCAACTCGAGCAGGTTCGCCGCCCCGCTGCGCATCGCCGCGGCGTGCGCTTGCGTGCGCGGCAGGATGCGTGCGTAGTAGAAGCGCGCGGTGCTGCGCTTGGCCGCCTTGAAATCGTTTGCGTGGGCGGACGCGTCGGCAGCCGCGACGCTGCGCGCCCACAGGTAGGCGAGTGCGACGTAGCCGGAATAGAACAGGTAGTCGTAGGCGGCCGCGCCCATTTCCTCCGGGTTCGCGCCCGCGCGCTTGCCGAGTTCGAGCGTGAGGTCGCCCCATTCCTTCGCTGCCGCGCCGAGCGGCGCGATGAATTCGGCGAGCGCGGCGTCGGCGGCATGCTTCGCGCAGAACGCGCCGATCTCGGCCAGGAAATGCTTCAGGCCGACACCCTGCAGCTGCATGATCTTGCGGCCGAGCAGGTCGATGGCCTGGATCTGCGTGGTCCCCTCGTACAGGGTCGTGATGCGGGCGTCGCGCGCGAACTGCTCCATGCCGTGCTCGACGATGAAGCCGTGGCCGCCGAACACCTGCAACGCGTGGTACGTGCATTCGATCCCGGTCTCGGTGAGCAGTCCCTTGACGATCGGCGTGAGGAACGAGACGAGCGCTTCGGCGCGCTCGCGTTCGGCCGCATCGGTCGAGTGCTTGGCGATGTCCTCCTGCAGGTACGCATACAGCGCGAGCGCGCGTTCGCCCTCGGCGAACGCCTTTTGCGTGAGCAGCATGCGGCGCACGTCCGGATGCACGATCAGCGGATCGGCCGGCTTGTCGGGAAACTTCGGCCCCGACAGCGAACGCATCTGCAGGCGATCGCGCGCATAGGCGAGCGCGTTCTGGTACGCGCGCTCGGTCAGGCCGAGGCCCTGCAGGCCTACGGCCAGGCGCGCCGTGTTCATCATCGTGAACATCGCGGCGAGCCCCTTGTTCGGCTGGCCGACGAGCCAGCCTTCGGCACCGTCGAAGTTCATCACGCACGTGACCGAGCCGTGGATGCCCATCTTGTGCTCGATCGAGCCGCACGCGAGCGCGTTGCGCTCGCCGACGCGCCCGTCCCTGCCCACCTTGAACTTCGGCACGAGGAACAGCGAGATGCCCTTGACGCCCGCAGGCGCGTCCGGCAGCCGCGCGAGCACGAGGTGCAGGATGTTGTCGACGAAGTCGTGCTCGCCCGCGGTGATGAAGATCTTCGTGCCGCTGATGCGGTAGCTGCCGTCGCCGGCGGGCTCGGCGCGCGTCTTGAGCAGGCCGAGGTCCGTGCCGCAATGCGGTTCGGTCAGGCACATCGTCCCGGTCCACGTACCCGCGACGAGCGGCTTGAGGAATACTTCGCGCTGCCAGTCCTCGCCATGGTGCTCGAGCGCCGACGACGCGCCGTGCGAGAGCATCGGGTAGTTGCCCCACGACAGGTTCGCCGAGTCGACCATCTCCTTGAGCGCCGCACCGAGCGTCTCGGGCAGGCCCTGGCCGCCGAATTCCGGCGCTGCGGTGAGGCCGATCCAGCCACCGTCGACGTACTTCGCGAACGCGTCCTTGAACCCCGCAGGCGTGCGCACGCTCCGCGTCGCCTTGTCGTAGCTGCAGCCCTCGGCGTCGCCGCTCTGGTTGAGCGGCGCGAGCACCTGCTCGGCGAACTTCGCCGCCTCTTCCAGCACGGCGTCGATCACGTCGCGCGTCGCTTCCTGGCAGCCGGGCAGTCGTGCGTAGGTCCTGTCGACCTCGAGCACGTCGTACAACGCAAAACGCAGGTCGGCGAGCGGGGCTCTGTAACGGCTCATCGTGGTCTCCAGGGCATGGCCGCGCGGAACGCGCGGCGGCGGGCGGCGCGGATGCGCGCGTCAGCGATAGGTGTCCGGCACGCCGGGCACG
This sequence comes from Dokdonella sp., assembly GCF_036518555.1. Lineage (GTDB taxonomy): Bacteria > Pseudomonadota > Gammaproteobacteria > Xanthomonadales > Rhodanobacteraceae > Dokdonella_A. The sequence continues at coordinate 31,522 of NZ_DATDMY010000019.1, forward strand.
GGCGTGAGGCGGCTCGCGGTCTCGAACGTGAAGCTCTCGTTCGGCTCGCTCGTCTCGATCGTGCCCTTCAATGCGTAGGCGATGTCGGTGCCGAACATCGTCTTCGCGGCCGGGCGGAACGTCGTCTCGACCACGTCGCCGTTGTTGCCGACGATGTCGATGTCCGGCGTCGCCTCGAGCCGGCCGAGTTCCTTGCCGTCGATCGACAGGCCGGCATCGATACGGCGATAGTGCATCGCGAACGTGCTGTAGTTCTGGATGCGCAGGGTGATCTTCCAGCTGCCGTCCGCCTGCACCGCGAGCTGCTGGATCGATGCGGTCGACGGATGCACCTTGCGCGGCGGGCCGCCGCTGCCGCACGCGGCGAGCAGGCCGGTCAGGAGCATCGCGGGAAGGGCGTGGCGCGGCAGCATGGCGACCTCAAACGATCGTTCGAATCGAATGCCTAGCCTAGCGAATCCGGCTGTCCGCGCCTAGCGCCGCCGGCTCAGCGCACGCGGCGCGCGGCGAAGTCCGCGATCGGCTGCTGCCGAACGACGCGGCCCGCGTCGACGCGCACGACTTCATCGGCGAGCGTCGCGACCTCGTCCGCGTGGTGGCTCACGAGCACGGTGAACACGCGCAGCTCGTTCCTGAGCCGACGCAGGTGGTCGAGCACCTGCAGCCGCGCCTGCGCGTGCAGGCCCGTCAACGGCTCGTCGAGCAACAGCGCGCGCGGATCGGACAGCAACGCGCGGCCGATCGCGACGCGCTGGCGTTCCCCGCCCGAAAGGCCGTCGGGACTCCGCTCGAGCAACGCGCCGAGCCCGAGCAGGTCCACCAGCAGTGCGAACTGGTCCGGCGGCCCGTCGGCGCCGTAAAGCAGGTTGCGCCGCACGCTCAGGTGCGGAAACAGGCGCCCGTCCTGGAACACGTAACCGATCCTCCGCCGCGACACCGGCACCGACACGCCGCGCGCGGTGTCGAGCAGTACGTCGCCGTCTATCGCGATGCGACCGGCTTGCGGCGCGAGCAGGCCGGCGATCGCGTTGAGCACGCTCGTCTTGCCCGCGCCCGAGTCGCCGTACAGCGCGAGCGTGCGCGCATCCGAACGGAACGCGAGGTCGAGTTCGAGATCGGCGCAGGAATGACGCAGCGCAAGTTCGATCACGCGGAGGTTCTCCGCCACGGTGCGCCACCCGCGATCATCGCCGCGCCCGCGCTCGCGACGAGCGCGACGACGAGCGCGACGAGCGCGAGGCGGTGCACGCCCGGCATGCCGCCGGGCGTGTTGAGCAGTTCGTAGATCGCGATCGGCAACGTGCGCGTTTCGCCGGGGATGTTCGACACGAAGCTGATCGTCGCGCCGAACTCGCCGAAGGCGCGCGCGAAGGCGAGCACGCATCCGGCCGCGATGCCGCGCAGCGAGAGCGGCAGGGTGATCGTTGCGAAGCGGCGCCATGCGCCGGCGCCGAGGGTTTCGGCCGCGGCCTCGAGGCGACGGTCGACGTTGTCGAACGCGACGCGCACGGTCAGCACGAGTAGCGGGAAGCCCATCACCGCGGCGGCGACGACCGCCCCGGTCCAGCGGAACGCGACCACGATGCCGGCCTGCGCGAGTAACGCACCGAGCGGCCCGTGCCGGCCGAGCAGCGCGAGCAGCGCATAGCCGGTGACGACGGGCGGCAGGATCAGCGGCAGGAACAGGAGCGACTCGATCAGCAGGCGACCGGGAAACCGCCGGCGCGACAGGAGCCACGCGAGCGCGAGCGCGAACGGCAACGAGGCGAGCACGCTGAGCGCGGCGACGCGCAGGCTCAGCGCCAGTGCCTGCCACTCCCCGGCAGAGAGCATGCTCACGGCGCCTGCCCGCACGCGGCCGTCGACCGCGTGCGCGACGCGTCGACGCGCGTGCGATGGGATGCGCGCCGGAACGGGCTAGCGGGGCGGCGCATCGAAACCATGGTCGCGAAAGATCGCCTGTGCCGTCGGGCCGCGCAAAAGCTCGAGCAGGTCGCGCGCCGCAGGCGTGTCGTGGCCGGCGAGGATCGCGACCGGATACACGATCGGCGCGTGCGTCGCGCCGGGAAACGTCGCGACGACCCGTACAGCCGGTTCCGACACCGCGTCGGAGCGGTAGACGATGCCGAGCGCGGCTTCCCCGCGCGCGACGAAGTTGAGTGCGGCGCGCACGTTGTCGGCGGACACGACGCGCGCGGCGACCGCGTCCCACACGCCGAGCTGCGCCAGCGCGCTCTTCGCGTATTTGCCCGCAGGTACGCTGTTCGGTTCGGCCAGCGCGAGTCGGCCGTCCTTGCCGAGCGCGGACGCGAGCGCGAAACCGGGCGCGATGTCGAGCTTCACCGCGCTGTCCCTGGGCGCGACGAGCACGATCGCGTTGCCGAGCAGGTTCGCGCGCGTGCCTTCCGCGACGAGCTGGCGCTGCGCGACGTAGTCCATCCAGTCCTGGTCGGCGCAAATGAACAGCGCTGCCGGCGCGCCCGCTTCGATCTGCCGGGCGAGCTGCGAGCTCGCCGCATAGCTCGCCGTGATCCCGCCGAGTGCGGCCGCTCGCGGCGTGGCGAGGACGGCGTCGAGCGAGGGCTTGAGGCTCGCCGCTGCGAAGACGAGCAGCGCTTCGGCGCGTACCCCGAGTGGCGCAAGCAGGGGCAGCGCGAGCAGGCCGTGCAGGGCGAGGCGGCGCAGGCGCGCGATGCGCGGTGCGTGGCTCATGCAGCATGCTCCTCGTCGATATCTCCACGCGAACATATCGCTTCGGGCGCCGGCGCGCGAGTGCGGCCGCGAGACGGGGACCCCGGGCGGCCGGACGACGTTCGCGCCATGGCGCGGCCACGCGCGTGACGCATGCGCGCCGCGCGCGCATGATCGCGTCCCGGCATCCACAGCGAGCCTCGCGATGAAGCGCACGACGCAGCCACCCTCGATCCATCTGCGCGTGATGCCGGCGCCCGGCGTCGCGCTCGGCCCCGGCAAATGCGACCTCCTCGCGGGCATCCGCGAGACGGGTTCGATCGCTGCCGCGGGCCGTCGCATGCGCATGAGCTACCGGCGTGCGTGGCAACTCGTGGAAGAGCTCAACCGCAGTTTTCGGGGCCCGCTGGTCGAGGCGAGCAAGGGCGGCAGCGGCGGCGGCGGCGCGCGCCTCACGCGGCTCGGCGCTAGCGTGCTCGCTCGCTACGTGCGCATGCGGGCAGCCGCGACCGCTGCGGTCGCCGGCGACGTCGTCGCCCTGCGGCGCCTCGTCGCGCGCCGCGAACCGTAGGGTGATCCCCCTGCGAACGCGGCCAGGCGCGCCCCTGTGTCGAGACTGCGCTGCAAGAAAGTCGCCGGTATCGACGCGAACGTCGCCCGGGCACGCGAGGAGCTACTTCGCGCGCGCGGGGCGGCGACGCGGCGAGATCCAGTCGCGAACCTGGGCCAGCACGGCCTCGCCGGTCAGGAGGTCGAGGTGGCCATGGCGCGTGAACACGCGCCGATGGCTCGCGGGCAGCGCCAATGCGCGTGCCGGGTCTTCGTGCTCGCCGAGTGCGCTCGGCACGGGCACGAGGCCGTCGCCGAGCCAGCGCGCGCGCGCGCCGGTGCTGCGCGCGGAGCGGGTTGCCGCAGCGAGGCGCCACTGCACGCGGTCGGCGAAGGGCAGGCCGCGGCCACCGGCCGCTGCAAGCACGCCGTCGCGGTCGTGATCGCTGGCCCAGCCGTGGCGCAAGTCCTTGACGCCTTCGCTGCGGACGTCGGCGACTGCTGCGAGCGAACGCGTGTAGGGCGTCGTCGCAAGCAGCGCGCCGAGTGCGTTGCCGAGCCGTTCCAACGGCGCACCGAGGTGCGGCGTGCCGAGGCAGACCACCTGGTCGAGCGTCGCGGCCCAACCGAGCCGATGGCGCTCGGCGTGCGCGCAGGCGCTCCGGCACACGAGTCCGCCCATGCTGTGGCCGATCAGCACGATGCGACGGATCGACGGCGCGTGGCATTCGTGCAGCGCCTGCAGCAGGTGCGAGAACTCGCGACCATTGGCGGAGATGCGGAGGCCGCTGTTGTAGCGCAGGTGCAATGCGAAGCCGACGCGCTCCCGCTCGAGGTGCGCGCCGAAGTCGTTGCCGCGCGCGTCGCGCCATTGCAGGTCGTTCATGCCGAGCCCGTGCACGAACACGAGCAGGGTGCCATCGGCCGCCTCGATCGCGCGTCCGACCGGCGCGCGCGGGCCGGCTTCGATGCCGTCGCGGTACAGTCCCATGCGGAGTGCGAGCGGATTGCCGCTCGCCGCCAGGCGGTCGCCGATCGCGCCATTCAGCGCGGCGAGCCACGCGAGCGGCGTCGGGCCGACCGCATCGTCGCGCACGGCGTCCGGCAGGCGATGCCGGAGCAGACCGGCCGTGGCGTCCGCCGCGCGTCGCCCGAGCCGGACGGCGTCCCTGACGCGTGCGTAGGTGAAACGCGCTGCCGGTGCCACGCCGCCGGCCAGGGGGACGAATCGCCCGATGCCGGCGACGATGGCGAGGTGCATGTCCTCGACCACGTCGACCGCGCCGAGCAGCCCGTCGCCGGCGAGCTGGTTGACGCCCTGCAGCAGTTCGAAGCGTGTCTTCATGAGCGCGCACCGTATGCCACGAACGAATGGAGCAAACACACGAATTCGACCGCTGCACCCGCCAGGGACCAGGCGAGGCGTGACTTCCGGCAGGGTGCCCGTGGTCATTGCGACGGACGGCACGGGCGTGCGTTAAACCCTTGCGCGATCCTGCGCATCGAAGGGCCGGAACCCGCCAGGAGGAGTGCAACATGTTCCGATTCGTCTGCAGTGCAGCTGTCGCGGTCGCCGGTCTGGGGGTGGCGCATGCCGGAATCGACCTGCACGGTGCCGACTGCGGCCTGCACAGCGACTACTCGATGGCGGTCAAGCCCGACGCGCTCGTCTTCACGCGCACGGGCGGCTCGCCGGGCGAAGTCGTGATCGCCAATGGCACCCTGCGCGTCGACGGCCGGGTCGTCGCGCTCGGCGCGGCCGACCGCGAACGCGTCCTCGGCATCGAACACGGCGTCCGCGACGTGCTGCCGCAGCTGCGTGAGATCGTGCACGACGCCGTACAGATCGCCTTCGATGCGGTCACGGAAGTCTCCGGCGCGTTCGCGAAGGACGCGGAAGCGGCCCGCGCGAGCGCCGAACGGCTCGCCCGTACTGCAGCGGACATCCGCCGGCAGATCGACGCCAACGACAGCCTCGCGGCCTGGAAAGGCAAGGAACTCGATCGCCTCGTCGACCAGGCCGTCGGCACGCTCGTCGCAGAAGTGGTCGGCAATGTCGCCGGACAGGCGATCAGCGTCGCGCTGAGTGGCGACGAGAAGGCGGCGGCGGAGCTGGAGGCGCGTGCGGACGGCATCGACGCGAAGGTCGAACGCATCGTCGCACGGCGCAGCCGCGAGCTCGCGCAGCGCGCCGACGCGATCTGTCCGCGCCTGCGCACGCTCGCGCGCCTCGGTTCGGAACTCGAAGTGCGGCCGGACGGCAGGCGCCTGCAGCTCGCGCGCGTCGACTGACGACCGCACGCGTTCCGCGACGGCCGCGCATCGCCTGTCCATGCGACGGCGTCGCGGCTCGCCGCACCATCCGCGCATGCGGGTGGCGCGCGCGTGCCGACCGGGCAGGCAGCGAGGCGCGCGCGGATGAGTCCCGCCGGCTCGCTTTGTTAGTATTCGGCGATGTCGCCATCGCTGCATGTCCTCCAGTCCGTCTTCGGTTACCCGGCGTTCCGCGGCGAGCAGCACGCGATCATCGAGCATGTGGCCGGTGGCGGCGACGCGCTCGTGCTGATGCCCACCGGCGGCGGCAAGTCGCTCTGCTACCAGATTCCCGCGCTGCTTCGCGAAGGATGCGCGGTCGTCGTGTCGCCGCTGATCGCGCTGATGCAGGACCAGGTCGACGCGCTGCGCCAGCTCGGCGTCGAGGCGGCCTTCCTCAACTCGAGCATCGACGGGGCCGCGCAGCGCGACGTCGAGCGGCGCTTCGCCGCCGGCGCGCTGAAGCTGCTCTACGTCGCGCCGGAACGATTGCTCGGCGAGCGTTGCCTCGAACTCGTCGCGCGCGCGCCGGTCGCGCTGTTCGCGATCGACGAGGCGCATTGCGTCTCGCAGTGGGGCCACGATTTCCGCCCGGAATATCGCCAGCTGACCATCCTGCACGAGCGCTTCCCGTCGATCCCGCGCATCGCGCTGACCGCGACCGCGGACGCGCCGACTCGGCGCGAGATCGTCGAGCGCCTCGCACTCGAGTCCGCGCGCGAGTTCGTCGCGAGCTTCGATCGGCCGAACATCCGTTACCGCGTCGTGGAGAAGGACGACGCACGGCGCCAGCTCAAGGACTTTCTCGCCGCGCACGAGGGCGCTTCCGGCATCGTCTACTGCCTGTCGCGGCGCAAGGTGGAGGAGACCGCGCAGTGGCTTGCCGAGGAAGGCGTCGCGGCGCTGCCCTACCACGCGGGCATGGAGGCGAGCCTGCGCGCACGCAACCAGCAACGCTTCCTGCGCGAGGACGGCGTCGTGATGGTCGCGACGATCGCGTTCGGCATGGGTATCGACAAGCCCGACGTGCGCTTCGTCGCGCATGTCGACCTGCCCAAGAGCATGGAAGGCTACTACCAGGAGACCGGCCGCGCCGGCCGCGACGGCCTGCCCGCCGACGCGTGGCTTTGCTACGGCCTCTCCGACGTGGTGACGCTCGCCCAGTTCATCGCGCAGTCGGAGTCCGGCGAGGAGCGCAAGCGCGTCGAGCGGCGCAAGCTCGACGAGCTGCTCGGCTACGCCGAGACGACCGCGTGCCGGCGCCAGCGCCTGCTGGCCTATTTCGGCGAGACGCTCGGCGCGCCGTGCGGCAATTGCGACAACTGCCTCGAGCCGCCGGACACGTGGGATGCGAGCGTCGTCGCGCAGAAGGCGTTGTCGTGCGTGTACCGCACCGGCCAGCGCTTCGGTGTCGGCCACCTGACCGCGGTGTTGCGCGGCGAGGCCGACGAGCGCGTGCGCGCGTTGCGCCACGACCAGCTCAGCACGTACGGCGTCGGCGCCGAACTCGACAAGCAGCAATGGCGCGGCGTATTCCGCCAGCTCGTGGCGATCGGCCTGCTCACGCCCGACGACGAGGGCTACGGCACGTTGCGCCTGACGGCAGCGAGCCGCGCCGTGCTGCGCGGCGAACAGGCGGTGCACCTGCGGCGCCAGGCCGATCGAGGCGAACGTCGCGCGCGCCGCCAACAGGCTCGCGGCGAGCGCACGCGCGCGAGCCTCGACATCGCCCCGCACGAGGCGCCGATGTGGGACGCGTTGCGCGCGGTGCGCGCGCGCCTCGCCAAGGAACAGGGAGTGCCCGCGTACGTGATATTCCACGATGCGACCCTGCTCGCGATGCTGCGCGACCGGCCGCAGACGCTGGGCGCCCTCGGTGCGATCAGCGGCGTCGGCGAGCGCAAGCTCGAACGCTACGGCGAAGCGTTTCTGGACGCGTTGAACGCGCGCGCGGCCTGATCCGCAGAGGCGCGCCTTGTCCGAACTCCCCGCGGTCCGGCGTTCCCCGTGATCGTCCGCCCCTGGGATCATCGCCATGAAGACATCGAAGATTCGCATCGCGCGCCCGCGATCGCCGCTGCGACCGCTGGCCGCCTGCCTGGCCGCCTGCCTGTCGACCACGACGCCGCCGCTGCATGCCGATTCGCGGCTCGATGCGCTGCAGGCGCGCGTCGAGGACGGTCGTTTCGTCGTGCCGCCCGCGCTCCTGCAACGGTTGCGCGACACGGCCGGATTGGCGGCGCCCGCGGCGCCCACGTCGACGCTCGTCGTGACCAACTGCGACGACAGCGGCGCCGGCAGCCTGCGCGACACGATCGGAGCGGCTGCGAGCGACGATACGATCGACCTCACGCAGCTCGCCTGCAGTCGCATCACGTTGACCAGCGGCGCGATCGTGCTCGGCCAGAACAATCTCGCGATCCAGGGGCCGGGCGCTCACCGCCTCGCGATCGACGGCAATCTTTCCGACGGCGTGTTCGTCGATCTCGGCACCGGCACGCTGGCGATCTCGGGCGTGGCGATCGAGAACGGCTTCAAGTACCGCACCGACGTCGATGCGCTCGGCGGTTGCGTGCAGGCGCAGGGCAGCGTGGTGCTCGACCAGGTCGTCATGCGCAACTGCAATGCGCTCAGCACGGGGAATCGTGCCGCGCTCGGCGGCGGGATCTGGGCCCAGGGCCAGGTGGTGCTGCAGAACAGCGTGATCACAGGCAGCATGGCCAAGGCGACCGGCTGGGGTTACGCGAGCGGTGGCGGCGTCTATGCGCACGACGGCCTGGTCAGCAAGTACAGCACGATATCCAATAACGTCGCGATCAGCGAAAGCGCGACGCCGTCGTTCGGCGGCGGCCTGTTCATCTGGAACGGAGGCCTGGTCCTCGGCTCGACGATCTCCGGCAACCAGGCCGCGCGCATGGGCGGTATCGCGACCAAGGGCGCCACGACCTACACGCTGACGTTGGTCAACAGCACGGTGTCGGGCAATGTCGCCAACCGCTTCGGCGGGATCTTCTCGGTCGGCAAGCTCAATCTCTACAACAGTACGATCGCATTCAATACCTCGCACGAATGGGACATCGGTGCGGGCTACTATCTCGGCGCGGGCGTGCACCTCAGCGTCGCGGGAGAGATGGACAGCACGATCATCGCGAACAACGTCAATACGGCCGCGCCCGCGCAATACCCGACGGTGGACCTGACCGGCAAGCCCGGCTCGGGATTCAACGGCGGTCACAACAACGTGATGCTCTGCGGGGCGCCGTGCCCGAACGACACCACGCACGACGACCCCGGCCTCGCACCCTTGCAGGACCAGGGCGGCCAGACCCGCACGCACCGGCCGACGCCGGGGATCTGGGATACGTTCGGCGGCAGCAACGTGCTCGGCTGGCAATGGGAGCAGCGCGGCGTGGGCTTCCCGCGACAATCGCCACCCGACTGGCCCGAGATCGGCGCGCTGCAGATCAATTCCGACATCGTGTTCGCGAACGGGTTCAACTGAGCGCCCGCATCGATCCACCCTGCGCCCGCGGGGGCGTCGGCAGGCGTGGCGCGCGCTGCGTCACGCCTGCCGCGTTGCCGCCGTGCGGCGGCCCGCTTCGGTTAGACTTGTGCGACGGCCGTCGACGACGGCCACTGTCCGCACGTCGACCGCTCCGCAATGCCCGACCCCCGTCCGCCGAAGCCGCCGCGCATCCCGATCCGTCGCCGCGCGTTGGTCGTGGGCGTGCTCGCGCTCGCCGGATGCGCGGTGGCGCCCTTGCCGCCGCTGCAACGCGACACGCCTGCGTCCTGGCAGCACGCGGATCGTGACGCGGCGCCCGCGCCGGACCTGCGCGGATGGTGGAAGGCTTTCGGTGACGCCGGACTCGACCGGCTCGTCGACGCGGCGCTGGCGGAGAACCTCGGCATCGCGCAGGCGGGCCTGCGCATCGAGGCCGCGCGCATGCTCGATGCGCATGCGAACGACGCCGCGCTGCCCGAGTTCGCCTTCCGCACCTATGCGGAACCGACGCCGGACAGCAGCGCAAGCTATTTCCAGGCCGGCTTCGACGCGAAATGGGAGTTCGGCCTGTTCGGTCGGGCGCAGAGCCGCGCGCGCGTGAGCGCGGGCGACCTCGGCATCGCCGAAAGCGAGCAGCAGGCGGCGCGCGTGAGCGTCGTCGCCGAGGTCGTGCGCGCGTACGTCGAACTGCGCGCCGCGGAACGCCGGCTCGCGTTGCTCGGACGTATCGCCGCGTGCGCGCAGCAAAAGCGCGAACTGGTCGCGACCCGCGAGCGCCTGCGTCTCGCATCGACGCGTGACGCCGCGCGCGCGCGCGCGGACGAGGCGACCGCGCAGGCGGCGCTGGCGGAGCCGCGCGCGGAGATCGTGCGCGCACGTCGCCAGCTCGCGGCCCTGCTCGGGCGCAGCGACGAGAACGTCGTCGACGACGGTGCGCCCCTCGTGCTCGGTGAGACGGCGGCGAACGCCGCCGCGCTGCCGGCCGACCTCCTGCGCACGCGACCGGAGATCCGCCGCGCGCAGGCGGAGGTCGTGAAGGCCGCGGGCGAGCTCGGGCTCGCCGAGGCGGACCTGTATCCGCGCATCGGCCTCGGCGGCGCCTTGACCTATGCCGCGCGCGTGATCGGCCACACGCGCCTGTCGGATGCGGACGGCATCGTCACGTTCGGGCCCGCGATCGACATCCCGCTGTTCGACTGGGGAGCGCGCCGTGCCGCGCGGGACGCGCGCGCGAAGTTGCTGCAGTCGAGCGCGCTCGCCTACCGGCAAGCCGTGCTCGACGGCGTCGCGGAAGCCGAAGCGGCGATGGCGGCGTTGCACGAGCGCACGCTCGCCGCGCGCGCGCTGCGGGATGGCGTCGCCGCGCTCGGCGACGACGCGCGTTCGGCCCGGGCGCTGCAGCGGTTCGGACTCGCCGACGGCATCGACGTCGCGGCTTCCGACTCCGCCTCGCTGCAGGCGGAACTCGACCTGCTGCAGGCGGAACAGCAGCGCAGCCTCGCGTTCGTCGCGCTCTACAAGGCACTCGGCGGCGCGCCGTTGCCGTCTGCGACGGGTAGCACCGGCTGATGGTGCCTCTCGCGCGCAAGACGCTCGTGCACGAATGGCGCCGCTTCCTGCCATCGGCGCTCGCGGTCGCGTTCTCGGGCCTGCTGCTGCTCGTGCAGGCGGCGCTCGTGTTCGGCATCTTCAACAGTTCCGCCGTGTACATCCGCTCGTCCGGCGGCGATCTCTGGATCGGCTATCCGGGCACGCAGAGCATCGAGCTCGGGCGACCGATTCCGGCGCAGGCGGAGATCGCCGCGCTGATGGATCCCGCGGTCGAACGCGTCGAACCGTTCGACTGGATCGACGGCGACTGGCGCGGTCCGGCCGACAAGGGTGGCGTGTCCGTGTTCGTGTCGGGCATCGACACGCGCGCGGATGCACTCATGTTCGCCGCAGCGCTGGCGCCCGCGCAGCGCGCGCTGCTCGACGAGCCGGACGGCGTCATCGTCGACCGTGCCGACCTCGGCAAGCTCGGCCTCGGCGTGGGCGGGCAGGCCGTCATCAATGGCCACCGCGTGCGCATCGTCGGCGTCGGCAGCGGCCTGCGCGCGCTCGGTGGCGTCAACATCGTGACGTCGCTCGCGACTTCGCGCCGCCTCGACAACGGCGACAGCCGCGGACGCGTCGCCTACTACGTCGTCAAGCTGCGCGACGGCGCCGACCCGGCCGCGGTGCGCAAGCGCCTGCAGCCGCACGGCGCGACGCGCATGTTCGAGGTGTGGACGCGCGACGCGTTCGCGCGGCGCGCGGTCACGTACTGGATGTTCGAAACCGGCGCCGGTCTCGGCGTGGTGCTGCTCGCGATCGTCGTGTTCGTCGTCGGCGCGCTGATCACGAGCCAGACGCTCATGGGTGCGGTCGCGGGATCGATCCGCGAGTACGCGACGCTGCACGCGCTCGGCGTCGGTTTCGCGCAGTTGCGCCATGTCGTGCTCAAGCAGGCGGCCTGGGTCGGCGCATTCGGCCTCGTCGTCGGCGGCGTCGCGACCGCGCTCGTCGTGCTGCTCGCGCACCGTCGCGACGTTCCCGTGCAACTCGACCTCGTCACCGTCGCCGTATGTGCGGCGCTCGTCATGGGCATCGCGCTGCTGTCCGGCGTCGCCGCCGTCCGCGCGCTGCGCCATGCCGATCCGGCCTTGCTGCTGCGCTGACGTGAACGCCGCCCTCGTCGCCGACGCGCTGTCGAAGTCGTTCACCACCGGTGCGGTGCGCACCGACGTGCTGCGCGGCCTGTCGATCGAGATCGCGGCGGGAGAGCTCACGCTCGTGTCGGGTCCGTCCGGTTGCGGAAAGAGCACGCTGCTCGCGATCCTCAGCGGCCTGCTGCGCCCGGACGGCGGCCGTGCCTTCGCGCTCGGCGAGGACCTCGCCCGCCTCGGTCCGGTCGAACTCGAGCGGTTCCGCCTGCACCACACCGGCTTCGTGTTCCAGGGTTTCAACCTGTTCCCCGCATTGAGCGCGCTCGAACAGGTGATGCTCCCGCTCGGCTATCTCGGCCTCGGCGACGCGCAGGCGCGTCGGCGAGCGGCGGACGCGCTCGCCGAAGTCGGGCTCGGCAGCCGCCTCGGACTCAAGCCCGCGCAACTGTCCGGCGGCGAGAAGCAACGCGTCGCGATCGCGCGCGCGCTCGCCAAGGAGCCGCAGTTGCTTTTCGCCGACGAACCGACCAGTGCGCTCGACGCGGCCAACGGCCAGATCGTGATCGACACCCTGCACCGCATCGCACGCACGCACGGCGCGACCGTGCTCTGCGTGAGCCACGACCCACGACTGGTCGGCCACGCCGACCGTGTGCTCGCGATGGAGGACGGTCGCATCCTCACCGACCGGCGCAACGCGGCCCCCTTGCCGACGTGAGCGGCGCGCGCGTCGGCGACGTCTTCGCGCAGGCGCTGCGCCTCGGTGCGACCTCGTTCGGTGGACCGATCGCGCACCTGGGTTACTTCGAGCGCACCTACGTGCACCGCCTGCGCTGGCTCGACGGCGACGAATACGCGAGCCTCGTCGCGACGTGCCAGGTGCTGCCCGGCCCGACCAGCAGCCAGGTCGGTTTCCTGATCGGCTTGCGGCGCGCCGGCTGGGCGGGCGCGTTCGCCGCATGGCTCGGGTTCACGGCGCCGTCGGCGTTGCTCATGCTCGCTTTCGCCTGGACGCTGCCGCGGTTCGCGACCTCCCCGGCGGGAGTGCTGCACGGCCTCTCGCTCGCGACCGTCGCAGTGGTCGCGCAGGCGGTCGCCAGCATGGCGCAGCGCCTGAGCGTGGGATTCGCGCGCAGGCTGATCGCGATCGTGGCGGCCCTCGCGATGTTGCTCCACGGCGGCGCCGCGATGCAGTTCCTCGTGCTCGCGGGCGGGGCCGCGCTGGGCGCGCTCGCATGCCGCGACGCGGCGCTGCCGCGCGGCGAAGCGGCCATGGTCGCGACGCCGCGGGCGGCGATCGCCGCCGTGCTGCTGGCGTCGCTGGGTGGCGTCGTTGCGATCGCGTCCGCCATGCTCGCGCCGCACGGCGCGGCCGCGTTCGTCGCCCTCTTCTACCGGGCGGGCGCGCTCGTGTTCGGCGGAGGCCATGTCGTGCTGCCGCTGCTCCGCGACGGTCTCGTGCCGGCGTGGATGGGCGACGACGCGTTCCTGTCGGCGTACGGGTTCGCGCAGGCGCTGCCGGGACCGCTGTTCGCGATCGCCGCGTATCTCGGTGCGGCCGCCTCGCCGCCCGCGGGCACGCCGGCGATGGCGCTGCTCGCACTGTGCGCGCTGTTCCTCCCCGGCATGCTGCTCGCCGTCGCCGCCCATCACCTGTTCGCGCGCGCGGTCTCGTTCGCGCCGGCTGCGCCGGCGCTCGCCGGCGTGAACGCGGCGGTGGTCGGCCTGCTCGCGGCGGCGTTGTACGATCCGGTGCTCACGACGGCGGTGCATCGCCCCGCGGATGCGATCGTCGCGCTGGGCGCATTCGCGCTGCTGGCCGTGGCGCGCGTGCCGCCGCTCGTCGTCGTCGCCGCCTGCGTCGCGTGTGCGGTGCTCGTGCCATGATCGCTCGTATATGCTCGGCGGACGCGTTCGCGCCGTGCGGAGGTGAAGTGGAATGTCGATGAGGTTGCGTGCGGGCTGGATGCCGCTGCTGGTCGCGCCGATGCTGCTGCTGGTCGCGTGCTCCGACGATGCGTCCGATCGCAGAGCGTCGGCGCCGCCCGCGAACGGCCATTGGATCGCGATGGCGCGCGGGCAGGTCGATGTCGAAGGCGGGCTCGTGCGCATCGTCGCGCCGCGCGACGGTCGCGTCGAAGACGTGCGCGTCGAGGATGGCGACGCGGTCGCGCCAGGCGACGTGCTCGCGCGGCTCGACCAGCGCCAGGCACGCATCGCGGTCGGCGTCGCCGAAGCCGGCGTCGCCGAAGCGAATGCGCGGCTTGCGGTGTCGAAATCGAAGCTCGCGCCGGCGGCACAGGCCGCCGAGCGTGCGACAGCCGCCGCGAACGCAGGCGCCGCGAGCGGGCAGGCGGCCGACGACGCCGGGACGGCGCTCGCCGTGCTGAAGGCCGAGGTGGCCGTCGCGGAAGCGGCGGCCAAGGTCGCGCACGCGCACCTGGATGAAGCGCGCGCCGAGCTCGATGCGCGCGTGGTCACCGCACCGGCCGCGGGGCGGATCGTGCGGCGTTCCGTGCATGCCGGCGACGCGGTGTCGGCGCAGGCGGCGACTGAACTGTTCCAGCTGCTGCCCGATCGTCCGCGCATCGTGCGCGCCGAACTCAACGAAGCCTACGTCGACCTCGTCAGGCCCGGCATGCGCGCGGAAGTCGTGAGCGATGCGGGACAGGGCACGCCCGTTACCGCGGAGGTCCTGCGCGTGGGCGAAGTGTTCGGTCCGAGTCGGCTCACGGACGACCCGGTCGAGCGCGCGGGCGCGCACGACGTCGAGTGCGTGCTTCGCCTCGAGGGCGGCGCCTTCCGCATCGGCCAACGCGTGCTCGTGCGCTTCAAGAAGCAGGACTGAGGGCCGGAGGCGGGCGACCGCGGCGCGCGGGCACGACGGCTCGCGCGTGGCTTCGGGCGGTCGGTGCCCCCGCCAGCGCTCGTGAATACGTCCCTCGGAACCTCGCGCGAAACCGCTCCGAAAGGCACCCCGGCTAGGGTGGGATGCATGGCGGTCCCGTCGGACCGCAGGAAGCAGCCCGTGTCCCACTGGACCATCCTCTGCGACTTCGACGGCACCATCTCGGTCGAAGACATCACCGACTCGCTGCTCGAACGCTTCGGCCGTCCGGGTTGGCAGGCGCTCGAACAGGCGTGGAAGCGCGGCGAGATCGGTTCGCGCGACTGCATGGCGCAGCAGGTCGGCCTGCTCGATGCGAGCGACGCCGAATTGGACGCGCACCTCGACGGCATGATGATCGATCGTGCGTTCCCGGCCTTCGTGGCTGCCACGCGCGCGGCCGGCGTGCCGCTGACCGTGCTCAGCGACGGCCTCGACTACGCGATCCGCCGCGTGCTCGGCCAGCACGACCTCGACGGCTTGCCGATCGTCGCCAACCGCCTCGAGGCGATCGGCGAGAGCGGATGGCGCCTCGATTTCCCCCACGGCCGCGCGAATTGCCGCAGCGGCAACTGCAAATGCGCGAGCGCGGGCGAAGCACGAGCCAAGCGCAGGCGCGTGCTGCTCATCGGCGACGGCACCTCCGACTTCTGCGTCGCGGGCGAAGCCGACCTCGTGTTCGCCAAGCACCGGCTCATCGAACACTGCCGCTCGGCCGGCATCCCGTACGTGCCGATCACCGGCTTCGCCGACGCGCTGGAACTGCTGCCGACCCTGCTCGCGGGCGAACTCGCGACGCACGGCGGCGCGACGACGCCGACCACGGCGCCGCAGGTCGCGTGACGCGCGATCGCGGACTTCAGGACGCCACCGACGCGGAGGAAGCCGCTCGCGCGGGTCCGCTCGTCGCGGCGGCGGTCGAGCCGCGATGCATCCAGACATTCCCGACCATGCGGCCGCGCACGCGCGAGGTCGCACCGACCCCGGAGTCGCATCCTTGAACATGGACACCTCGAAACCCGCCCCCGTAGCCCGCCTCGCCGACGGTCTGGAAACCGGGCGCAGCGCCGCCCTGTTCGATGCGGCCTGCAAGCTCATACCCGGAGGCGTGAACAGCACCGCGCGCGCGACCTGGTCGGGCTGGAACCCGTATCCGCTGTTCGTCGCGGACGGCCAGGGCTCGCGCCTGCGCGACGTCGACGGCAACGAATACATCGACTACCTGCTCGGCCTCGGCCCGATGATCTTCGGCCATCGCCCGCCGCGCGTGACGCAGGCGGTGGTCGATTTCATCCAGCAGCGCGGCACGGTGTTCGCGCTGCCGACCGCCGACGAGGCGCTCCTCGCGCAGAAGATCGTGGACGCGGTACCGAGCGTCGAGCGCGTGCGCCTGTGCAACACGGGCACCGAGGCCGTCCTGTACGCGACCCGCCTTGCGCGTGCATTCACCCGGCGCAGCAAGATCATCCGATTCGAAGGCATGTACCACGGCTTCTCCGACGGCGTGTACTGGAGCAAGCATCCGTCGATCGACAAGGCGGGCCCGGACGACCGGCCGATCCCCGTGCCGCAGGGCCCGGGCATGCCGAAGGGGGTCGAGGAGAATCTCCTCATCCTGCCGTGGAACGACCCGCAGGCGCTCGCCGATGCGATCGCGCGCGAAGGCGACGCGATCGCCGCGGTGCTGACCGAGCCGGTCATGTGCAACACCGGCTGCATCCTGCCGAAGCCGGGTTACCTCGAGACGATGCGCGAGTTGACGTCGAAGCACGGCATCGTGCTCATCTTCGACGAGGTGATCACGGGCTTCCGGCTCGGTCTCGCGGGCGCGCAAGGGCGCCTGGGCATCCGGCCCGACCTGTCGGTGTTCGCGAAAGGCATCGGTGGCGGCTTTCCGGTCGCCGCGATGGGCGGGCGCGCGGACATCATGGCGCTCGTCGCCAACGGCACGGTGTCGATGGCGGGGACCTACAGCGCCAACGGCATCGCGATCGCCGCGGCGAACGCGGCGCTCGACGAACTGGCGACACCCGGACTGTACGCGCAACTCGATGCCGTTTCCGACGAACTCCGCGTCGGACTCGCCGCGCTGCTGCACGATGCGGGTCTTCCGGCCTCCGTCGTCGGTCTCGGCCCGTTGATGCAGGTATGGTTCGCCGAGAAGGAGATCCACAACTACCGCGACGCCGAGCGCCACGCCGACCAGGAACTCTTCCGCCGCTGGTGGCAGGGGATGCTCGGCAAGGGCGTCCTGTTCCATCCCGGTGCGTACGAGAACCTCTTCGTATCGACGGCGCACACGCGCGCCGACGTCGCGGCGACGCTCGACGCGGCGAGGCAGGTCGCGGCGGACCTTGCACGAGCGGTCTGAGTGCGAGACGCGCGGTCCGTCCGCGCGCCGGTCCGGACACCGACCCATGCGGGAAGCGGCGGACGCTGGACTGCGATGCCCGCCGCTGCTCCTAACCGAAACTTGACGCGTCGCGTCGCCGTTTGGGGAACACTCCGCATCTGCGCGAAGGGAATTCGAATCGATGCGTCGTCTTGCGTTCCGCGTCTACGCGGGCATCTTGCTGGCGGGGACTGCGCCGGCCTTTTCCAGCGAACAGGCGTCGACGCGCGACGCGTCCCTCGAAACGATCGTCGTCACGGGCGAGCAGCCCGGCCCCGGCCTGTGGCGGGTGTCCAAGGACGGTCACGTGATGTGGGTGCTCGGCACGTTGTCGCCGCTGCCGAAGCGCCTCGAGTGGCGCACCGCCGAGGTCGAGCGGCGCATCGGCGAGTCGCAGCACGTGCTGATGGCGCCGCAGGTGAAGATGGAGGCGAACGTCGGGTTCCTCGGCCGGCTCGCGCTGTTGCCGTCGCTGATCGGCATTCGCGACAACCCCGGTGGCGCGACACTCGCGGACGTGCTTCCCGCGCCGTCCTACGAGCGCTGGCGCACGCTCAAGCAGCGCTACATCGGCCGCAGTGCGAAGGTCGAGCGATGGCGACCGATCTTCGCCGCACGCGAACTCTACGAGTCGGCGATCGCCGGCGCGGGGCTGGCCGAAAAGCCGGTCGTGACCGACGCCGTGCGCAAGGCGGCGAAGAAGGCGGGCGTGGCGCTCGTACCGGTGCAGCTCGAGGTCGGCATCGATGCACCGAAGGCGGCATTGAAGGACTTCAAGAAGGCGGACCTCGACGACCAGGAATGCTTCGAGCGCACGCTCGAGCGCGTCGCGACCGACCTCGCGCGGATGACCGAACGCGCGAACGCGTGGGCGTCCGGCGATGTCGCGGCGCTACGTGCGCTCCCGCACGTCGACGAAAGAGGTCCGTGTCGCGACGCGATCATGAAGTTGTCGATCGTGCGCGAGCGCGGACTCGACGATCTCGAAGCAAGATTCGGGCGCAGATGGCTCGAGGCGGCCACGGACACCCTCGCGCATGACAGCGTGAGCTTCGCCGTGCTGCCGATGCATCTGGTCGTCGATGCCGACGGCTATCTCGCCGAGCTGCATCGGCGCGGCTACGAGATCGCGGCGCCCGACGAGGACGACGTGGCGCCGGAACCGCCGTGAGCGCAGCGGGTGGCCGTGCGGCCACCCGCGTTTGCACCGGGTGCCGGCGCAACATCCCGACCCCGGGTCAGCGTTCCCAGCGGCCGTCGTAGTAGCGCCAGCGATCGCCGTCGCGATCCCAGCGTGACGGCACGTAGTGGTAGCCGTGACGCGCGCGTACCCAATGTCCGCGATGCCAGCGGTGGTGGTGGCGGCTCCAGCCCCAGTAGCCGGGCACCCAGACGTAGCCGCCGCGTGGCGGCGGAACGATCTCGGCGCGCAGCGGCGGTGGCGCGACGTTCGCATAGATGTCGACATGGACGCGCGCCTGCGCCGG
>NZ_DATDMY010000020.1:0-9813 GCF_036518555.1 Dokdonella sp.
CGCGCGCCGCTCCGCTTCCGTCGACGCCGCGAGCGTGGCGCGGCGCGCCGGCAGGTTGCGCAGTCGCACGGCCAGCTCGCCGGCGCTCGCGAGCCGGCGCTGCGGCTCGCCGTCGGTCGCGAGGCGAATGTCTTCGCGCAGCAACGCGTCGCCGACGTCGCGCTCCCAGCCGGACGCCATCGGCCGCGCGAGATCGCCCGCGAGGATCTGGTAGAGCATGACGCCGAGCGCGTAGACGTCGCTGCGCACGGTCGGCGCCTGGCCCGCGAACAGCTCGGGTGCGACGTACAGCGCCGTACCCGCGGTCGAACCGGTCGAGACGTCGCGCGCGGTGGCCGGCCCGAGCCGCGTGATGCCGAGCTCGGCGAGGCGCTCGGGATCGACGAGGTGGCCGCTGCCGAAGTCGGTCAGGCGCACGTGCGGCGTCCCGTCGCGACCGTCGACGAGCACGTTCGCGGGCTTGAGGTCCTTGTGCAGGACGCCGACGCCGTGGGCCGCGTCGACCGCGTCGGCGATCTGCAGGAACAGCGCGATGCGTGCGTCGACGTCGGTCGCGGCAAGGGAGGCCTCGGCCCACTCGAGCAGGTTCTCGCCGCCGTATTCGCACTCGAGGAAGAACGGCGGCTGCTCGAAGTTCCAGTCGATGATGTCGACGAACCCGCCGCGCTCGTCGAGGGTTTCGCGCAGGACGCGCGCGAGCGTCGCCTCGCGCTTGAGCGAGCGCAGGCGCTCGCCGTCGGCGCCGAACTTGTAGACCCGCAGCACGTGCGTCTTCGCCTGCTCGGCGAGCCAGACCTCGCTGCCGCGGTTCGCGCCGAGCGGGCGGCGCAGGGTGAAGTTCGGCCGCCCGGGCACCGGCCGGCCCGGCGCGAGCTCGAGCCGGCCGTCGATGCGACGGCCGACCGCGCTGCGCTCGACGTCGCCGTCGAGCCGGTAGCCGACGCGCGCCTGCGTCACGAGGCGCTCCGCATTCGCCTCGCCGAGCGCGCGGCGCAGTTTCGCGATCGCGTTCGGCAGCACCTTGTCGACGGTCACGCGACCCGCCCACACCTCGCGCAGCAGCTCCTCCTTGGTCACGACCTCGCCGGCATGGCGCAGCAGGTAGCCCAGCACGTCGAGCGCACGCCGCTCGACGTCGACGGGCAGGTCGGCCACGCGCAGTTCGAAGCGCGCCTCGTCGAACTCGGCCGTGCCGAAGCGGTAGCGGTAGGCGAGCGGCTCGCGCGGGGTCGCGACGTCGGTCATGGCGTAAATCCGAGGCGTGGCATGGGTTTGCACGGAGCCGGCAGGCGCGGCGGAAACGCGTTACCCAAACGTTACCGCGGCGATGACGCGACTTGGCCGTCGTGCGCAATCGCCTACGCTAGCATGATCGACACGCGCACGACGCGCCTCCCGCCCTGGCGACTTCGATCCGGCTGCATGCAGCCCGCAGGACGGCTGCGCGCTCTCGCACTTCCCCTGAGTGAGGAATGGAACCATGTCGATCCCTTCATCCGCCGTCGCCGCCCTCGCGATCGCCTTCGCCCACGTGCCACCCGCGGCCGCGCAGGTCGTGACATGGCGCGCGATCGCCGGCCAATCCGGCAGCGTCGTCACGCCGAACCTGCCTGCGGGCGTCGACCGCACGTTCTCGGACGTCTCGATCGGCAGCGCGGGCGCCGGCATGGTCGGGCTGCGCGTGAGTTCGCCGAGCGGCAGCAGCGGTTACTGGGCGCGCCGCGACGGCGTCCTCGCGCGCTACGTGCAGGCCGGCGTCACCGGTCCGCTCGGCCCCGGACGCGGCGCCGGCGAAGCCGGGCATGTTTTCCTTTCGTACGTGCTCGGCTGGAGCGAAGCCGGCCCCGACGGCCAGCGCGTGTTCGCCGCACGCGCGGGCGACCCCGCGCTCGGCGATGCGCAGGCGAGCTGGGGCGTGTGGCGATGGGACGGCACGAAGAACGTCGAGATCGCGCGCGCGCTCACCGACGGCGCGCTCGGGCCCGGCCTCGGTGCAGGCTGGCGCTTCAAGGATGCGTCCGACTTCGCCGGCGCGCGCATGCTTGCAGGAGGCCGCGCGCTGCTCGTCGCGACGGTGACGACGCCGGCGACCGCGACACGCGATCTCGTCGCGCTGCACGTGCCCGGCAGCGGCAACCTGCCGTGCGCGCTCGAGGATTCGACCGATCCCGCGCTGTCGCCGGGCCTCGTCGCCGGCGACTCGTTCCCGGCCGACTGGGGCGGGTCGCTGAGTGCGTTCGCGGTGGGTGCCGAAGGCGCGATCTATGCGCGCCTGGCCACGAGCAATTCGCGTGAAGGCATCTTCCAGCTCTGCGACGGTGCGCCGCGCGCGCTCGTCGCCGACGAAGTCACGGGTGCGCTCGGTCCGGAACTCGGGGTCGGGACGGCGTACTTCTCGTCGTTCTACGGTCCACCCAAACCCGCCGACGCCGGACGCGTGTTCTTCGTCGCGACCGGCCGCCTCGCCTCCGGCGGGGCGAGCTTCGGCGGCCTGTTCCACCACGACGCAACCGGCAATCGGCCGCTCGCGCTCAACGGCGACACGGGCGACTTCTCGCCGCACTGGCTCGATTCGACCTTCACGTCGATCGACGAGTACTCGCTCACGGCCGCGGGCGAGTGGGCCGCCTTCGAGGCGAACCTGCACACGGGCGACGGTGCGTCGCCGATCGGCTTGTTCCGCGTGCGACCCGGCGAGCCGCCCGAGCCGGTCGCGATCATCGGCGCCGACGTCCCGTACGCGCCCGAAGCGAATCGCACCTGGTCGAACTTCCGCGCGAGCGCCGTGCTCGCGAACGGCGACATCGTGCTCGAGGCGTACACCAACCCGAGCAACGAATATGCGTTGTGGCTGCTCAAGCGCGGCGCTGCGCCGCGACGCGTGCTGCGCGCAGGCGACGTCGCGCAGGTCCCGACCGCGAGCGGCGTCGTGCAGGCCGCCGTCAACAGCTTCGCGCCCGCTGGCGGTGGTGGCACCGCGCAGTACGATCGCGGCGCCGACGCGTGGATCGGGGCGGACGGCGCGATCCTCGTCTCCGCGTCGGTCAACGGCTACGGGACGGCCTTGCTGACGGCGACGCCGTCGAATCCCGTCGACCGCATCTTCCGCGACGGCTTCGACGGCTAGCAGCTAGCGGCCGATGCGCGCCGCATCGCGGCGGCGCGCATCGCGACGTTCCCGCATCGGGCTACACACCCGGCCCGCGCCGGCCCATGACCAGCGAGACGACGAACAGCACGAGGAAGACGAGGAACAGGATCTTCGCGATCGACGCCGCGGTGCCGGCGATGACGCCGAAGCCGAGCACGCCCGCGATGAGCGCAATCACGAGGAACACGATGGCGTAGTGGAGCATGCGGTTCTCCTTGCAGTGGGATTCCGTGCGCGCCGCCGCGTCGCGGCGCCGTCGCGGGGTCCACGGTGAAGCCGGGCGAGTGAATGCGCAGTGACCCGCGCACGGTCGCATTCAGCCAACGGACGGCCGCGGCGCCGCGAAACGCTGTGCTAACCTCGCGCCCCCGAGACCCCGCGCAGACCCGAACCGAGGACGCCATGAACAAGCTCGCCTGCCTGATCCCGCTCGCACTCGCACTCGCCGCGTGCGGCTCGAACGAATCGCCCGCGCCGGTCGCGTCCACGCCCGCGCCCGCCGCGCCCGCACCGGCCGACCAGCCGGCCCAGCCGACGCCGCCGCAGAGCGCGAACGACCTGCTCGGCGCGAAGATCGACGGCATCCTCGCCGGCGACTGGCGCTCGAGCGCGAACAAGGCGCGCGACCCGTACCGCCATCCGAAGCAGACGCTCGAGTTCTTCGGCGTCAAGGCGGGCGACACGGTCGTCGAAATCACGCCGGGCGGTGGCTGGTACGCCGAGATCCTCGCGCCGCTGCTCAAGGGCAACGGTACCTACGTCGCCGCGATCGCGCGCCCGCGCGACGCGAACGGCGAAGCCGCGCAGGACAAGAGCACGCTCGAGAAGAAGTTCGAAGGCGACCCCGAGCGCTACGGCGAGGCCAAGGTCGTCGTGTTCGACGGCAAGGCGCCGTCGTTCGGCGCCCCGGGCTCCGCGGACGTCGTGCTGACCTTCCGCAACGTGCACAACTGGGTCGGCGGCGGCAACGCCGAGGCGATGTTCAAGGGTTTCTTCGACGTGTTGAAGGCGGGCGGCACGCTCGGTGTCGTCGATCATCGCGCGGCCGCGGGCGCGGACTTCGCGAAGATCAAGGACTCGGGCTACCTCCCCGAGGACATGGTCGTCAAGCTCGCGACCGGCGCCGGCTTCAAGCTCGTCGCGTCGAGCGAGGTCAATGCGAACCCGAAGGACACGAAGGACTACGAGAAGGGCGTCTGGACGTTGCCGCCGACGCTCGAACTCGGCGACAAGGACAAGGACAAGTACCTGGCGATCGGCGAGTCCGACCGCATGACGCTCAAGTTCGTCAAACCGGGCGCGGACACGATCTTCCGCCAGCCGGACCCGGCGCAGAAGCACTGACGCGACACCGGCGCGTTCGCCCTGCGAACGCGCCGCTGCGGCACGCATGCTCGTCCTGCTCAACAAGCCGTACGGCGTGCTGTGCCAGTTCACCGACCGCAGCGACCCGCCGCGGCGCACGCTCGCCGCCTTCGTCGACGTGCCCGGCGTCTACCCGGCCGGGCGTCTCGACCACGACAGCGAAGGCCTGCTGCTGCTCACCGACGACGGCGCGCTCGCGCATCGGCTCACCGATCCTCGCCACAAGCAGCCCAAGACGTATCTCGTGCAGGCCGAGGGCATGCCGACGCCGGCCGCGCTCGACGCATTGCGGCGCGGCGTCGCGCTTGCCGACGGGCCGACCCTGCCCGCCGAGGTCGAAGCGCTCGACGTGGCCCCGGCGTGGCTCTGGCCGCGCGATCCGCCCGTGCGCTTCCGCAAGAGCGTGCCCGATGCATGGCTCATGCTGACGATCCGTGAAGGCCGCAATCGCCAGGTGCGCCGCATGACCGCCGCGGTCGGCCTGCCGACCTTGCGCCTCGTGCGCGTGCGCATCGGTCCATACGCGCTCGATGGCCTCGCGCCCGGGCAGACGCGCCTCGTGCGTGCGCGCTGACGGCGCGTCGGCCGATGCGGCGGCACGCGGGGTCCCGCGTGCCGCACGCCTTGCGATTGCGCGGGCGCAGGACGAGCATCGCGGCTTCCGCCGCTTCGACAGGACACGCGCATGACATTCAAGGACCATTTCTCCGCCCATGCGGGCGTCTATCACGAAGCGCGTCCGACCTACCCCGAGGCGCTGTTCGACTGGCTCGCGTCGCAGGCGCCCGCCCGCTCGCTCGCGTGGGATGCCGGCTGCGGTAACGGCCAGGCGAGCGTCGCGCTCGCGCAGCGGTTCGCGCACGTGCACGCGACCGACCCGAGCGCGACGCAGATCGCCCACGCCGAAGCGCGACCGAACATCGACTACCGCGTCGAGCCCGCCGAACGCTGCTCGCTCGCCGATGCGAGCGCCGACGTCGCGACCGTCGCGCAGGCGCTGCACTGGTTCGATCATGCGCGCTACTACGCGGAGGTGCGGCGCGTGCTCGTTCCCGGCGGCGTCGTCGCGGCATGGAGCTATGCCGATTGCAGCGTCGCGCCCGCCGTCGATGCGGCGAAGAACCGGCTCTACGTCGACCTCACCGGGCCATACTGGCCGCCCGAGCGACGCTACATCGACGAGGGCTACCGCACCTTGCCGTTTCCGTTCGACGACATCGCGGCGCCCGCGTTCGACATGCACGTCGAATGGACGCTCGCCCAATTCCTCGCCTACCTGCGCTCGTGGTCGGCGACGCAGCGCTACATCGCCGCGAACGGCGAGGACCCGGTCGCGCTCGTCGAGGACGAGATCGCGCGTGGCTGGGGCGATGCGACGCGCGCGCGGCGCGTGCGCTGGGATTTCCACCTGCGCGCCGGGCGCGTCTGACTCCGGCGATCGGCTCCATCGATCGCGCGCGAAGCGGTCCGTGCCGGGGCGCCGGGCGCGACTAGACTCGTTCGTGGATCGATTCGAATCCTCGCGACGGGGTACGCCATGCATCGCACGCCGTTCGTTCGCAGCGCAAGGGTGGCCGTGTTCCCGCTCGCAGCCTGCGTCCTCGCATGCGCCCCGTCGGCGATCGCCGCCGCGCTCCCGGATCCGCCCGGTTACACGACCGCGCGCACCGGCGGACCCCACGACTTCGAGTACTTCGCGGGCGGCTGGCGCACGACGCAGCACCGGCTGAAGGCACGCGGCGTCGGCAGCAACGAATGGGACACGTTCCCCGCGACGCTGTGCATGACGCCGTACCTAGACGGCCGCGTCACCGCGGACGAGATCCGCTTCCCGACCAAGGGCTGGGCCGGCTTCACCTTGCGCAGCTACGACCTCGCGACGAAGCAGTGGTCGATCTGGTGGATCAACAGCACGAGTGGCCGGCTCGAGACACCCGTCGTCGGTGGCTTCGACGGTGCGCGCGGGGAGTTCTACGGCGAGGACGTCGATGCGGGACGGCCGGTCAAGGTGCGCTACCGCTGGGACAAGCTCGACGATGACCATGCGCGCTGGGAGCAGGCGTTCTCCTACGACGGCCGCGGCTGGGAGACGAACTGGACCGCCGACTTCGCGCGCGCGCCCGCCTCGAGCGCGTGCCGGGACGGGCGCCCGCGCGACTGAGCCGCCGCGGCTACAGCCGCGTCCAGTCGATGCCGAGCGCGCGCAGGCCGGCGTCGCCGCTCGGACCGAGTGCGAGCGCGCGCGAATCGCGCCGCGCCCGCAACCAGCCGCGCTCGAACAGCCGCTGCGCGAGCCGGTTGCCGAGCGCACCCGCGAGATGGAAACGGCGCTCGGTCCAGTCGACGCAGCTGCGGCCGGCGAGCAGGCGTCCGTCGTCGCCGACGTCGAACAGGCCGACGTCGCGCAGGAAGCGCGTACCCGTCGCGCTGAGGCGGATCGCGTCGTCGCCGAGTTCGAGCGCGTCGCGCCCGCGCAGGCACTCGAACAGCGCGACGCCGAGGCGCCCGGCGAGATGGCGATAGCACGTGCGTGCGCGTCGCAACGGCGCGTCCGCGGCGGACGACGCACGCGCGCTCGGCGTTCGCGCACCCGCGAGCGCGAGTGTCTCGACGAGGTGCGCGACCTCTTCGCCCGCGAGCCGGAAATAGCGGTGCCGGCCCTGCGCGTGCACCGCGAGCAGTCCACCGCCGACGAGGCGCTGCAGGTGTGCGCTCGCCGTCGCTGGCGCGATGCCCGCGAGCGCCGCGAGTTCGCCCGCGGGCCGCGCGCTGCCGTCGATGAGCGCGAGCAGGATGCCGGCGCGTGCGGGCTCGGCGAGCAGGCTGCCGATCTCGGCGAGGCGGTGGCGACTGGTCGGTGCCGGCGCGGTCATGTCGGCAGCCTAGCGGATCCACCGCCGTATCGTTTCGGGTCGGCCCGAAGCATCCGCCGCACGCACGGGGCAGACTGCGGCGGTCCCATCCATTCCGCGCGAACTGGCCCGCCCGCGCCACTGGAATCGGCGCAGAGTGGCCACATGCAAGGACACCCGCCGCCGCGCGACCGCAGGAGATCCGCGCCATGACCGACACGCTCGTCGCCGCTGCACCGCGCACCGACTGGTTGACCCCGCTCGAACTCGTCGCGCTCGGCGCGATCTGGGGTGGCTCGTTCCTGTTCATGCGCGTCGCCGCGCCCGAGTTCGGCCCGTTCGCGCTCGTCGAGGTGCGCATCGTGCTCGGCGCGTTGATCCTGCTGCCGTTCCTGTGGCGTGCGCGCGCGCTGCTCGATGCGAAGCGCTTCGCGCAGTTCGCGATCGTCGGTGCACTCAACTCGGCGATCCCGTTCTCGCTGTTCGCATGGGGTGCCGAACGCGCGCCTGCGGGCGTCGGCGCGATCGCGAACAGCCTCACCGTGCTGTTCACCGCGCTCGTCGCGCTGCTCGTCTACGGCGAGCGCGTGAGCCTGCGTCGCGCGCTCGCGATGATCGTCGGCTTCGTCGGCGTCGTCGTGCTCATGAGCGGCAAGGTCGCCGGCTCGGACGTGTTCTCCGCCGCGCTCGCAGGCACGGCCGCGTCGGCCTGCTACGGCTTCGCCGCGAACTTCACCAAGCGCTGGTTCGCCGGCGTGCCGCCACTCGCGGCGGTCGCGGGCACGCTCGGCTGCGCCGCGCTTTTGCTCGCGCCGTTCGCGCTCGCGAGCTGGCCCGCGCAGTCGCCTTCGCGCGCGTCGTGGGGCAGCGCGATCGCGCTCGGCGTGGTCTGCACGGGCATCGCCTATGCGTTCTTCTTCCGCCTGATCCAGCGCGTGGGCGCCGCGCGTGCGACCACCTGCACGTACCTCGTGCCGCTGTTCGGCGTGTTCTGGGGCTGGCTGCTGCTCGCCGAGACGCCGACCGCGACGATGCTCGTCGCGGGAACGATGATCCTCGGCAGCGTGATCGTGAGCCAGCGCGAGGCGCAGGGGCGGCGCTGAGGCGCCGCCTTCCGTTCGTGTTGCCTCCTCCCGCTTGCGGGAGAGGGTAGGGTGGGGGCGCTTGGGCGGTGCGCCTGATGCTGCTCGGAAGAACAACAACAACGAGCACCGCATGGCCTCTTCGCCCAGCCCTCACCCGCAAGCGGGAGAGCGGAAGACATCAACGCTGACGAGGACGCCGGACGACAATCACCGCCATCGCACCACGACGCCTTCGGGTCGCGACGCCACGCCACCGCACGAGAACGCTCACGTCCCGCGCGGCTTCGCGCGATGCGTCGGCATTGCCGTCCATGGGTCGTCCGGCCATGGGTGCTTGGGATAGCGGCCCTTGAGTTCCTTCTTCACTTCCGGGTACGTGCGTTCCCAGAAGCTCTTGAGGTCTTGCGTGACCTGCACGGGTTTGCCGCCGGGCGAGAGCAGGTGCAGCGTGAGCGGAACGCGACCGCCCGCGATGCGCGGCGTGTCGGCAAGGCCGAACAGCTCCTGCAACTTGACCGCGAGCACGGGGGGTGCGCCGTCCGCGTAGGCGATGCGGCGCTCCATGCCGCTCGGCACGCGCAGCGCGACCGGCACCTGTTCGTCGAGCGCCCGGCGCTGCGCGAAGCCGATGCGGGTGGCGAGCGCTTCGGAGAGTTCGCCTGGCTCCAGCGCATCGAGGCGACGCTTGCCTGCAAGGTACGGTCCGAGCCAGTCCTCGAGCGACGCGAGCAGCGCGGCATCGGAGAAATCGGGCAGGCCGAGTTCGGGGCACCAGGCGCGCAGCGCGTTCACGCGCAGGCGCAACTCGCGCGCGTGGTCGCTCCATGGGAGCGCATCGAGGCCGAGCTCGCGCACGGCGGCGAGCACCGCAGGGACCGCGTCCTCGGCTCGTGCCGGCACGCTGCGGCGCTCGAGCACGATCGCGTCGAAGCGGCGCAGCTCGAACGCGTCGACCGCACGCGTGTCGCGGTTCCAGCGCACGCTGCGCTCGCGCACGAGGCGCGAGGGGAAATCGCGCTCGAGCAGCGCCGGGTCGAACGGCGCGGCCGCGTAGACGAGGCTGTCGCGATCTTCCTGGCGCAGGTCGACGACGACGAGCCACGGCTCGCCGTACAACGCGCTGTCGTCGGCGAGGCGCGCGCCGCGCCCGTTGGCGAGCGTGTAGCGGCGCGGATTGCCCGGGTCCTGCTTCGCGATGCGATCGGGAAACGCGTGCACGAGGACGTCGCCGACGGCCGTCGGCGCGATCGCGCCGGCACGCGCATCCTCGGGTGCCGCGGATGGGGCTGCGGTGGCATTCCCGCAGCGGCGACGCCATGCGTCGGCCGCCTGCGCGACCGCCGCGAGCGTCCCGTCGTCG
>NZ_DATDMY010000021.1:0-7499 GCF_036518555.1 Dokdonella sp.
GTCGGCGGGATCACGCCGTCGAGAACCCAGGCCGTGCGCTTCTGGTGGCACAGGTCCGCCCGCGCGGGATCCCAGGCCTGGCCGAGCGGCCAGCAGACGTCGCGCTGGCCCACCGAGGGCGGCGGTGGTGACGGTGCCGCGGCGATCGCGTTGCGCGGCAGGCTGTCGACGACCTGGAACATGAGCGGCAACGCCGTGACCGCGCCGTACTGGCCGGGCAGGGGCGTGCCGTCGGGCCGGCCGATCCACACCGCCACGGTGAAGCTGCGCGTCGCGCCGACGGCCCAGGCGTCGCGAAAGCCGTAGCTCGTGCCGGTCTTCCAGGCCACGCGCGGGCGCGACCCCGGGTCGAACGTGCCGGGCGCATAACCCGGGCGCGGGTTCGCCTCGAGGATGTCGCGCACGATCCACGCCGCGCCTTCGGAAAGGACGCGGCGGTCGATCACGGGGTCGTCGCGCCCGTAACGCACGCGCCCGGCGACGCCGCCGCGATTGAACGCGGTGTAGGCACCCACGAGGTCTTCCATGCGCACGCCGGCACCGCCGAGGATGATCGACAGGTTCGGCGTCGCGCCGCGCGGCAGGCGCAGGTCCAGGCCCGCATTGGCCAGGCGTGCGGCGAAGCGGATCGGTCCGATGCGGTCGACGAGGTCGACCGCGGGCACGTTGAGCGACAGGCGCAACGCCTCGGCGGCGCCGATCGGCCCGTTGTAGGCGAGATCGAAGTTGCCGGGCCGATAGCCGCCGAACGATTGCGGTGCATCGACGAGCAGGCTCTCCGAATCGATCAGGCCGTCGTCGAGCGCGAGACCATAAAGAAACGGCTTGAGCGTCGAGCCGGGCGAGCGCCACGCGCGCACCATGTCGACGTGGCCGAGGCGACGCTCGTCGCCGAACTCGCCGGAGCCGATGTAGGCGCGAGCTTCGAGCGTCGCATTGTCGACCACGAGCATGGCCGCGGAGGTGCGCTCGGGCAGGCGGGCGAGGTAATCGCGCACGCGCGCTTCGAGTGCATGCTGCAGTTCGGCATCGATCGTCGTCGTGATGCGCCGCTCGGTCGGCCGCTCCGCGCGCAGGCGTTCGGCGAGCAGCGCCGCGCCGAGCGGCGGCTGCAGCGCGCGCGCCGCGACCGATTCGATGCGCGCGTCGTGGACTTCCGCCGCAGTCCAGACGCCGAGGTCGGCCATGCGCGCGAGCACCTTGTCGCGCGCGGCGCGCGCGGCCTCGGGATTGCGGTCGGGGCGCAGCCGGCTGGGCATCTGCGGCAGCACCGCGAGCAGGGCGGCCTCCGCGTGCGACAGGCGCGAAGCCGGCTTGCCGAGGTACGCCCATGACGCCGCTTCGACCCCTTCGATCGTGCCGCCGAAGGGTGCGTGCTCGAGGTAGAGCGCGAGGATCTCGCGCTTGGACAGGTGCGCCTCGAGCTGCAGCGCGCGAGCGATCTGGCGCAGCTTGCCGAGCGCGTCGTGCGGCGTGCCGTCGAGGATGCGCGCGACCTGCATCGTCAGGGTCGAGCCGCCGGAGACGAGCCGGCGATGCACGATCCATTGCACGGAGGCGCGTGCGAGCGCGAGCGGATTCACGCCCGGATGGCGCCAGAACCAGCGGTCCTCGTAGGTGAGCAAGGCCTCGACGTAGAGCGGCGAGACATCCTCGACCGCGACCGGGTAGCGCCAGACGCCGTCGCGGTCCGGGAATGCGCGCAGCGGTGTGCCGTCGCGCGCGAGGACGACGGTGCCGCCGCCGGACCCGTCGGGTAGCGGCAGCGGGAACAGGCGGTCGAGCACGAGCGCGCCGGCGATCATGACCAGGGCCGCGATCGCCCCGCGTCGCAGCCAGGGCGGGAACCGTCTTCGCATGAGGCGTCGCGTCGTTCTTGGAACAGGTGTGTCGCGCCGCGGCGCTCCGCTCGGGAGCGCCGCGGCGGAGGTTTCACGGCTCGATCACCTTCACCGATGCCGGCGTGCTCTTGCCGATGCCGCGCACCTGCGGCATGTACATGTCCTCGACCAGCGGCGGCGGCACCTGGAACGTGCCCGGCGTCACCGCGCGGACGAGGTAGAACACGTGCGCGGTCTGGCCCTTGCCGAGGTTGAGCGCGGCGACGTAACGGTCGTCGCGGAACTCTTCGTGGCGCACCTCGGCGGCCTGCGCGCGATCGGTGATCGTGATGCCGTCGACGACGACGTCGGCCCACTGCTTGGCGTCGGTGAGATTGAAGTTCTCGATTTCCAGTCCGCCCGGCAGGAGGTCGACGAGGAGCGCGTCGGGCATCGCCTCGCGTGCCTCGAGCTTGAGGCCGACGATGAGGCTGTCGCCTTCCTTGAGCGGGCCGGGTTCCCACGGCTTGCCGTCGAGCGTATAGAACTGGCGCTGGATCCAGACGTAGTGGTCGTCCGGCGCGGGCGCCGATTTCGGGATGCCCGCGATATCCGTGCTCACGTACAGCGGCAGGTCGCCCTGCGGCATGAAGCGCACGCCGGCGGCGAGATCGGTGCCGCCGAACTGGCGGCTCCACAGCCGGTCGGGGCTGATCTCGCTCGCGTTCGCGCCGATCGAGAGCGTGCCGGATACGACGGTGTCGCCGTCCTTGATCAGCGTCCTGCCGAGGCGTGCGATCGCGATCTGCTCCTGCGTGCTGAGCCAGAGCCAGCGGTGGCCGTACTTCTTCTGCTGCGCATCGGCCTGGTGCTCCTCGTTGGTGAGCGAGCGCGCGATGTCGAAGATGCGGCCGTCGTATTCCGGCTTGGACAACCCGTAGCGGTGCGCGAGCGCGAGCATGAGCGACGTGTCGCGCAGGTCGGAACCGTAGTCGCCGAGGTACCACGGGCGCTCGACCTTCATCGCGAACGCATCCGCGATCGCCTTCTGCGCGCGCGGTTCGTCGCCCATCAGCTTGAGCGCGATCGCGAGGTGCACGAGCGGCAACGCGGTGATCGACTTGCCCTTGTCGTTGTCGTAGAGCGCGCGCAGGGTGCCGAGCGGCGCGCGGTTCACGCGTGCGAGCACGAAGCCGGAGTACGCCTCGTTGGCGAAGCGCAGGTGGTCGCTGTGCTCGTAGCCGTAGAACGGGTGGCCGCCGGAAAGCAGGTCGTCGTTGAGGCGCTTGAGCGCCTTCTGCAGCATCTCGTCGGGCACGAGGAACCCTTCGTCACGCGCGTCTTCGAGGAACTCCACGACGTACGGCGTGATGTACTCGTTGACGTAGCTGTCGCCGCCCCACATCGAGAAGTGGCCGGACGGGATCTGCATCGAGGCGATGCGGCCGATCGCGCCATCGACGCGCTGCTTGCGCTGCTCGGCGGGGAGGCCGTCGGTATGCAGGTTCCCGGCGGTCTTGTCGTCGAGCAGCAGCGCGCCGTAACCCTTGCTCGTCGTCTGCTCGACGCAGCCGTACGGGTACTTGAGCAGGTCCTGCAGCGCCGCGGCGAACGGCAGCGGCGGCAGGCTCGACACGGTCAGGCGTGCGGCGACCGAGTCGGCGAGCAGGCCGTCGATGGCTTCGCTGCCGAGCGTGACCGGCGCGAGCGTCTCGAGCGAGCGAGCGCTCGAGCGCATCACGCTCGGCCATGCCGCGCGCACGACCATTTCGAACCGGCGGTCGATTTTCAGCTCGCCGCTCGACGCTTGCACGTCGATCCTGCCGACGCCGTAACCGTCGAGCGCCGCGAGCGGGAAGTCGAGCGTCGTCTTCGCGCCGTCCGCGAGCCTGACCTTGCGCTCGCCCTTGTCGATCGCGAGCGGCTTCTGCGTCGTCACCTTCACGGCGAACTCGCGTTCGCTGCCGGAGAAGTTCTGCAGGTCGAGCGTGAGCGACGACCTGTCCCCCGGCGCGAGCACGCGCGGCGTCGATATCTCGGCGACGAGCGGTGCCCGCACGACGGTCTCGGTGTCGGCGCCGCCGTACTGGTTCTCGCCGAACACCTGCGCGACGACGCGCACGGTGCCGTTGAAGTCCGGCATCTTCAGCGCGACCTTCGCCACGCCGTTCGCGTCGAGCGCGACGACGCCGGAGAACAGGTCGACGGTGAGCACCTTCGCGGTCGGCCGGCGCGCCTGCGGCAGCGGGCCGAGCGCCATGTCGCCGCCGTAGCGCAGCTTGGCCGTGTTGCCGTCGAAGCTCTCGATGACGCGACCATAGAGGTCGTAGGCGTCGATGCCGAGCGCGCGCTGGGCGAAGAACCACGCATTCGCATCCGGCCGCGCGAAGCGCGTGATGTTGAGGATGCCGACGTCGACCGCGGACACCGTCACGTAGGCCTTCTTGCCCGCGAGCGCCGGTGCCTTCACGGTGACCGGCAGGTCGTTCTCGGGCTTCATCTGCTTCGGCGCATCGATCGCGACGTCGATCCTGCGGTTCGTGCGGTCCATCGGCACCCAGGTTTCGCCGACCGCGCGCGCGGGCGTGATCTTGTCCGCCGCCGAACCGCCGCGGAACACGAGCGCGGTCACGTAGACGTCGTGGCGCTCGAACTCCTTCGTCACCGGGATCTCGAACACGGCGCCCGGCTGCGCGTCGATGTTCTTCGAATAGATGAGATGGTCCGACTCGACCAGCAGCAGGCCGGGCCCGCCCTGCGGCGGCGTGATCGTGACCTTGAGCGTGTCGCCCTCGTGGTAGCTCGGCTTGTCGAGCGCGAGCTTGACCTTGTCCGGGCGCGCTTCCTTGCCGCGGTTGTCGTCGCTCCAGCTCCAGCCCGCGAAGAACGGCAGGCGCGTGGTCAGGCCGGTCGCCGGGTCGAGGATCTCGACGCGGTAGTTGCCCCAGTCGACCGGCACGTCGAACTTCGCCACCTTGCCGGCTTCGACGTCGATGTCGCGCTGCTCGCTGTCCTCGTATCGCTGCACGTATTCGAAGTGCCAGCCGCTGTCCTTGTCGAACGTCCAGTGGTAGTCGCGATGCTCGCGCACGAGCGTGAGCTTGAGGTGCTGGCCGGCGACGAGCTCGCCGGCGGCATTGCTGCGGACGAGTTCGAAGCCGGCGCGACCGCGCGCGTCCGAAC
The DNA here is from genome assembly GCF_036518555.1 of Dokdonella sp. GTDB lineage: Bacteria > Pseudomonadota > Gammaproteobacteria > Xanthomonadales > Rhodanobacteraceae > Dokdonella_A. Next base: position 5,004 of record NZ_DATDMY010000021.1, read on the forward strand.
CTTCCTTGAGGTCGAACAGCGGACGCAGGCCGACGAGCGCGTCGGCCGGCCACACGGTGCGCTTGAGCGTGCGCGTGACCGTGCGACCGCCGCTTTCGTAGACGCTGCCCGACAGCATCGCCGCGATCGGCGTCGCGGGCTTCGCGCCTTCGGCGATCTCGATGTCCTGTTCGAGCTTGCCGTGCTCGTCGAGCGGTTCGTCGACGACGTCCTTCGCTTCCTTCGGCAGCTCGACGGTCGGGTCGCCGAAGTAGAAGTCCTTGTGCGCGTCCACCGGATGCTGGTCGACGGCGACGGTGAGTCGTGCCGTGAAGCGGTTGCCCGCCGCGGGCGCGCCGTAGAGGTAGTCGCCCTCGACCGCGAGCTCGAGCGGCTCGCCGGGCTTGAGCACGGCCTGCGCGCTCGAGAGATCGAGCTTGAGGCGCTCGGGCAGGAACTCCTCGATGCGGAAGGTCAGTCCCTGCGAGACCTCGCTCGACTTCGGATCGGTGCGGAATTCGACCTGCCAGCGGCCGGTCGGCGCGTCGACCGGGATCTCGCGCGACCACTCGAAATAGTTGAGGTCCTTCGGCTCGAGCTTCGTTTCGGCGTAGGTGCGGCCGTCCGGCTGCTTGAGCGTGATGAAGAGCGGCTGCGGCTTGATGAGGTTGCCATCGTGATCGCGCAGCAATGCCGACAACGCGATCGTCTCGCCAGGGCGGTAGAGGTCGCGGTCGGACCATGCGAACACGTCGAACCAGGCCTGCTTGCGGCCGGCCACGGCGAAGTCGGAGAGGTCGAGCGCGGGCTGGTTGAACGGCAGCAGCGAGACGTCGTTGCCGCTCTTCGCGACGAGCACCTGGTCCGCCTTGAGCGCGTAGGCGAGCTGCGCGTTGCCGTTGCCGTCGGTCTTGCCGGCGACGATCGACTCGCCCTTGCCGTCGAGCACGGACAACTCGACACCCGCGAGCGGCGCGCCGCTCTTGAGCGACGCCGCGTGCACGAACAGCGCCTCCGCGTACGCGCGCGTGTGCAGGCCGATGTCGCTGACGAAGAAGAAGCTCGTCTCGTACTCGTCGTTGAACGTGCCCGCGCGCTTCATGACCGCGAAATAGAGCCCCGGCTTGGCGAGTTCCGAGATGGACTGGATCGGCAGGTAGTTGACCGCGCGCTCGTTGTCCTTGCCGGCGAGCGCGAACCGGTTCGAGTAGACCGAATCGGCGATCTGCGTGATCGGCGAGCCTTCGCGACCCCAGCCGTAACGCGGGTCGAGTTCGTACGAGCTGCGCTTGCCGTTCTTCTGGTACGCGGCGAAGAAGTTCGCGACTTCATCTTCGCGCACGCGCATGAACTCGACGTCGACGTCCTTCACGTTCACCGAAATGACGGGCAGGCCGCGCGTCTCGCGCGCGGGCAGCACGTTGCCCTGCGAAGCGAACGCCGCGTTCGGCTCCATCGGACCGGTGTAGACGTCCTTGGCGACCTCGCTGCCCAGCGTCTTGCCGTCGGCCGCGGCGAGCTCACCCTTGATCTTGACCGCGTAACTCTGGTCGGCCTGGATGAACGGGAAGTACAGCGTCTTGCCGTCCTCGTCGAGCGACCAGCTGCCCTGCACGGCGGCGCCCTTCGGGTCGCTCACGCCGATCAGCGTGTCGAACGCCTGCGTGCCGACGAGCGGCTGGCTGAACTCGAGCACGAGCGCGAGCTGGCCGTCGTGCTGCTCGGCCCGCGCGGAGGCGAGCGCGAAGCCTTCGACGGTCGCCGGCTTGGCGGCTTCGGCCGCGATCGGCTTCTTGCCTTGGACGTGCGGCACCTGGTCGGCGGGGCGGTTGCAGCCTGCAAGGGTGAGGGCGACGAGCAAAGCCGTGCCGACGAGTCGCAGGCGCGACGCGGGCGAACGCAGATCCATTGTGTACTCCCCGGGTGGATGGCGCGTGAATTATACGCGGTCGATTATGGCCGCCCCGGGGCGGACGCGGGCGTTACGCGGTCGACGCGCCGACCGTGCGCGGCGGCGCGCGAGCGGCATGACCGGGTTCGCGCTGCGCGCGTGAACGGCTGCACGTTCGCGGCGTGAACGTCGCCCGCGGCGCGCGTTAGTCGCGGTGCAGCACGCAGGACGACGGCGGCGACGCTATCATCGACGACGCGCCGCCGCGGTTGCCGCGGCGCAGGTCGGGCGCCTACGCCCGACCGCGCCGGTTCCCTGCATGCGATCGCCGATCACCTACCTCTTCGACGACTTCCGCCTCGACCGTTCCGCGCGCGAACTGCGCCGCGACGGCGTGCCGGTGACCGTGCCGACGCGCGTCTTCGACTGCCTGCTGTACCTGATCGAGAACCGCGAACGCGCGGTCGGCCGCGACGAACTCGTCGCCGCGCTGTGGGGGCGCGTCGATGTTTCGGACGCCCAGCTCGGCCAGATCGTGCTGCGTGCACGGCGCGCGATCGGCGACGACGGCAACGACCAGCGCTATATCCGCACGATGCCGAAGTTCGGCTACCGCTGGCTGGCCG
>NZ_DATDMY010000022.1:0-51905 GCF_036518555.1 Dokdonella sp.
CGTGCGCATGGCTTTCGCTGACGTGCAGCCATACGCCGATTGCCATGAGGAGACCGGCAATATCGAAGGCGAGATTGGGTGTTTCGCGCAGCAAGGCAAGAGATAGCGCGGCGCCCACAAATGGCGCTGTCGAGAAGTACGCGCCGGTTCTCGCGGTACCCAGATGTCGTAACGCGATCACGAACATCACGAGGCTGACACCATATCCGACGAGACCCAACGCCGCCGCGGCGGCAACGTGCGTCAAATCCGGCACGTGATAACCAAGACTGAGCGCGATGCCGGTGTTGATGGTGCCTGCGCAGGCCCCCTTGATGGCTGCGACCTGGACGGGATCGCCTCCTGAGACGGCGCGAGTCAGGTTGTTGTCGATCGCCCAGCACAGACAGGCGGCAGCAATTGCCAGTGCCGCCCAGGGGAACCGTGTCTGCGCATCCGATTGCACGGCGAGAACGATGCCCCCAGCGACAATCGCGAGCATTCCGAGAAACACGCGTCGGTCGACGTTCTCGCGAAAAACAACCCAGGCGATGAGTGCGGTCAACACGCTTTCGAGATTCAGCAACAACGAGGTTGTCGATGCCGGCGTCGCGGCGAGGCCGAGCATGAGCAGTGCCGGGCCGAGGATCCCGCCAAACGCGATTGCGCCGCCCAGCCACGGCAGGTCACGACGCCTTAGCGGTGCTTCGCTTGTGACATTCCGGACCAATCGCCGTAGCAGGAGCCAGAGCCCAAGGCCGATCCCGGAGCCCGCATAAAGCAGGCCCGCCAGAAGGACGGGATGGATGCTCCCAAGCAGCGTCTTCGCGAGCGGCGTGCTGGCGCCGAACAGTGTGGCGGCCAGCAGGGCTGCGCCAACGCCAGTGGGCAGTGGATTGGAAGCCATCTTCATCGCCATACGTTACGTCGTCCTGGTCCTGCGCGCCGCATGAGCCGCACGTGCGCCATGAAGCGCAGCACGTTACTGCCCGCAACAGGACTTTTGCTCTTGTATCGGCGGACACGGCACGTCGCCGTACGAGCAGAAGACGCAACAATCTCCCGCTTTTGGCTTCAAGAACGCACCGCACTGGGAACAGTCGAAGAAGAACAGGCAGGCGTCGGTGGGCATGGTTTCGACGGTCGCATGCCCACAGTGAGGACAGGTCAACGTGCTCGTCAGGATCAGCGTCATCGACATGTCACTTACCCGTCGGCGCTGATGGCAGGCTGTTCAAAAGTGTGCGTGCCTTTGCTGCAAACGCATCCTTGTCGAGAAACGGGCGGCCGGGTTGCCCGCTTAGGGTCGAAAGCTGGTGCATGAACAGCGCGGGTGTCGATACTGTGCCCGCTGGCCACGTCGCATCCGCAGCATAGACCATCCAGACGTCCCACGCGTACACCGGTTTGCCTTCATGCTCGAGGTGAAATGCGTCTTGCACCTGACGCCCGAAGCTGCCCGATGGATTCCAGTAGTGATGCACATTGGGGTTATGCATGAGTTCCATCGATGGCGGAATGTCCTTGGCCGTTGCACCGAGGACCGGCACATGGACGACAAACGTCTGCAGGCGTGCATCGGTGATGCTGGCCAGGAGCGCGTCATTCACGTCTGCCATACCGCGCAGACAGACCGCGCACAGCGGGTCGACGATTAACACGAGGCGGACCGATCCCCGCGCGCGATTGAAGTCCTCTCGCAACTGGCTTGCATCGTCGTTGAGCACCGTCACGCTTGAGAGGGGTGCCGGCGGCGTTGTCTGATCGGTAGCAGAACACGACATAGCGCCTGCGCAGAGGGCAATCAGGAGCAGCCAGGAAACAGTTCTCTGCACCGTGAGCATCCTTAGTTCGGCGTAAACAACGTCGGCATCAGCGCAGACACGGCGAGGACGGCTACGATCGCAGCGGCGATCCAAACGGTCCAGCGCAGTCGACGTTTGCTGGCGGTGACGCACGTGCCATCGGCACAAGCCCGCGCAGGCCGGTAGGCCCAGACAAAGGCCACAGCGAGCAGGATGCCGGCGGCAATCAGTGCGTACGGCTGCAGTACCGCCAAGCGGGCCAGCGCGACGGCACCGCTGACACCCAGCAGGCTCACCGCCCACGGCGCAATACAGCACGTCCCTAGGGCTGCGGCGAACGCACCTAAACCGAGAGCGCCGCTGGCGGCGCCAATGACGCGTTTGTTGTCGCTCATGCGTGAAATGCTCGATCGGAGGGAACTGAGCGTGTAGCTTAAGGTCCGTACTACGGTACGGAGTCAAGCCATGCCCACGCCCTTTACCATCGGCGGTCTCGCGAAAGCGGCGGCCGTCAACGTCGAAACCGTCCGCTACTACCAGCGCCGCGGACTGTTGCCGGAACCCACCCGCCCATTGGGCGCGATTCGCCGCTATGACGCTGCGGACGTCGACCGCTTGCGCTTCATCCGACGGGCTCAGGCGGTGGGCTTCACGCTGACCGAGATCACCACGCTGTTGAACCTGCGGTCTCGCGTCTGCTGCAGCAAGACCCGCGCGTTGGCAGCTGCTAAAGTGTCTTTGATTGACGAGCGTCTCAACGAATTGCAGCAGTTGCGATCGGAACTCGCGCATTGGATCGCCGATTGCGACGCGAACGCCACCGATGCCAGCTGCCCGGTGATCGAGCATTTGGATGCGCATGCTTGAGATCGCAGACATGATGATGATCGACGCTGATCTCCTCATACTGCGCCAGGTTGAGGCGTAGCTTGAGAAGCCCTGGCCGCCGCCAACCTGCGGCCACGTAGCAAGCGATACACGACCGGTATCACGAGCATCGACAAGAGCGGCGCTGTCACCATGCCGCCGACCATCGGTGCAGCAATGCGCTGCATGATTTCCGAACCGGTGCCGTGGCCGAGCATGATCGGCAACAGGCCGGCAAGGATCACGGCGACGGTCATCGCCTTCGGCCGTACGCGCTGCACTGCACCTTCGCGGATTGCAGCGACCAGCGTCGTTGCGTCTGCGCGTTCGCCGGCCGCGAGACGCCCCTCCCATGCGTGTTTCAAGTACAGCAGCATGATCACGCCGAATTCGGCCGAGACGCCTGCGAGCGCAATGAATCCGACCGCTGTGGCGACCGACATCGCGTGACCGAGCAGCAGCATGACCCAGAACCCGCCGATCAAAGCGAACGGCACGCTGGCAAGGATCAGCAACGCCTCATCAACGCGACCGAACGTCAGGTACAACAGCACGAAGATGATCACGAGCGTCGCCGGAATGACGATCTTCAACTTGGCGACCGCACGCTCCAGGTACTCGAACTGACCCGACCAGGTGACGGAGTAGCCCGCGGGTAGCGTGATCATGTGCGCGACACGCTCTCGCATGTCGTGCACAACGGACGCGAGATCGCGTCCACGTGCATCGACGTAGATCCAACCGGACAGCCGTCCGTTTTCGCTGCGGATCATCGGCGGGCCGTCGGCCAGTTCGATACGCGCCACGCTGCCGAGCGGCAGCTGCGCACCAGCCGGCGTCAGGATCGGCAGGTCACGCAGCTTCTGCACGCTGTCGCGCAGCTCGCGCGGATAGCGTACGCTGATCGGGAAGCGGCGGCGACCTTCGACCGTCTCGCCGATCGTTTCTCCACCGATTGCGGCCGACACGACGCTCTGTACGTCGGCGATGTTGAGTGCGTAACGCGCCGCGGCAGCGCGATCGATGTCGACGTCGATGTAGCGCCCACCGGTCAGTCGCTCGGCTAACGCGGAGGTGACACCGGGCACGTCCTTGACCGCGTGTTCAATCTCGGTAGCCACTCGGTCGATGACCGTCAGGTCGCTGCCGTTGACCTTGATGCCAATCGCGCTCTTGATGCCGGTGGCCAGCATGTCGAGTCGATTGCGGATCGGCGGCACCCACAGGTTGGTGAGGCCCGGCATGCGCACGCTGCGATCCAGGTCCTCGATCAATTTCTCCGGCGTCATGCCGGGTCGCCATTGCTCGCGCGGCTTCAGCCGCACTGTTGTTTCCTGCATCTCGATCGGAGCAGGATCGGTCGCAGTCTCGGCACGACCCGCCTTGCCGAACACGCTGGCGACTTCGGGTACGGTCCGGATCATCTTGTCGGTCTGCTGCAGAATCTGCGCGGCCTTGCCGGACGACAGACCGGGTAGCGCCGTCGGCATATAGAGCACGTCGCCTTCATCCAGCGGTGGCAGGAATTCTCCTCCGAGACGGCTAATTGGCCAGAGCGTAGCGAGCAGCAGAACCGCAGCGATTGTGAGGGTCGTCTTCGGCCAGCGCAGGACTGCGTCGAGGATTGGGCGGTACAACGCGATCAATGCCCGCGACAGCGGGTTCGCCTGTTCGTCGGGAATGCGACCGCGGATCCAGTAGCCCATCAGTACCGGGATGAGCGTGACCGACAGACCAGCCGCGGCAGCCATCGCGTAGGTCTTGGTGAATGCGAGTGGCGCGAACAGGCGCCCCTCCTGCGCTTCCAGCGTGAAGACAGGCACGAAGGACAACGTGATCACGAGCAGGCTGAAGAACAACGCCGGCCCGACCTCTGCTGCTGCGTCGCCAATCAGTCGCCAGCGCTCTTCAGTACCTAACAGCCGATCAGGATGCGCGTGCTGCCAGGCTTCCAGATGCTTGTGTGCGTTCTCGATCATGACGACGGCGGCGTCGACCATCGCACCGATCGCGATCGCGATCCCGCCCAGCGACATGATGTTCGCGTTAATACCCTGTGCGTGCATCACGATCAATGCCACCAACACACCCAGCGGCAACGCGACGATTGCGACGAGCGCGGAACGCAGGTGGAACAGGAATGCGACGCAGACCAGTGCGACGACGAGAAACTCCTCGAGCAGCTTGCCGCGCAGGTTGTCGATCGCGCGTCCGATCAGCTGCGAGCGGTCGTAGGTTCCGACGATCTCGACACCGGGTGGCAGGCTGGCTTTCAGCGTCGCCAGTTTCGCCTTGACTGCATCGATCGTCGCTTGGGCGTTCTTGCCAGAACGCATCACGATAACGCCGCCAACGACTTCGCCTTCGCCATCGAGTTCGGCGATGCCGCGACGCATCTCGGGGCCGAGTTGCAGACGTGCGACGTCGCCGAGCAACACAGGCACCCCGCCAGCACCGGTCTTCAACGGCACGACGCGGAGATCATCGAGTGATTTCAGATAACCGTTCGCACGCACGGCGTATTCGGCCTCGGCCAGTTCCAACACGGAGCCGCCGGCTTCGCCGTTCGCGTGTTGCACGGCCTCGACGACCTGGTTGTGCGTGATGCCGTACGCGCGCAGGCGGTCTGGGTCGAGCACGATCTGGTATTCGCGAACCATGCCGCCGACCGTCGCGACCTCAGCAACGTCGGGCACCGTCTTCAACTCGTATTTCAGGACCCAGTCCTGCAGGGCTCGCAGCTCAGACAGATCGTGCTGTCCGCTGCGATCCACCAGCGCATATTCGTAGATCCAGCCGACGCCGGTGGCATCGGGCCCCAGCGTTGCGCGCGCTCCGGCAGGTAATCGCGCCTGCACCTGATTCAGATACTCGAGTACACGCGAACGCGCCCAATACAGGTCCGTGCCATCGTCGAACAGCACGTACACGTAGGAGTCGCCGAAGAACGAATAGCCTCGCACAGTCTTCGCGCCGGGCACGGACAGCATCGTCGTGGTCAACGGATACGAGACCTGGTCCTCGATGATCCGAGGTGACTGCCCTGGCCAGCTCGTACGGATGATCACCTGCACATCGGAGAGATCGGGCAGCGCATCGACGGGCGTCTGTCGTAGCGCGTAGATGCCCCAGGCCGCGAGAAACAAGGCAGCGATCAGCACCAGGAAGCGCTGTGCGATCGACCAGCGAATCAGGCGCGCGATCATGGCGTGCCCCCATTGCGATTGAGCGCGATCTTCCTGATCTCGAACGCGCCATCGGCTCGGCGCACGAATGAGAAGCTCACCCGTTGACCCGGCTGGATGGAGACGGCCTCCAGCGACGCGGGCTTGATGAACGTCATCGTCATCGCGCCCATATCGAGCGACGCAATCGCGTCGGCCGCAATGGTCCAGTGATCACCCTCGATCCTCTCAACCATTCCGCTTGTCATGTGCAGCGGGCGGGCGTCATCGCTCGGCATGACCGCATCGTTCGCCCCGGTCGATTCATAGCTACCGCCACCGAGTCGCGCGAGCGTGCCGCTGAGGCTGGCTTCGGAGTCGATCAGGAATTGACCCGACAACACGACGGTTTCGCCGTCCTTGATGCCCTCGATCACGTTGGACTTCCCGTCGGCTTCGTCGCCGAGGCGGACTTCCTGCGGCCGAAAATGCCCATCGCCCTCGGCGACGATCACAACCGAACGCGTGCCGGTCGCAATCACCGCTTCGCTCGGCACCAGCACGCCGGCAGTCTTCTCGGCGGCACCCGCGAACGTGAGTCGAGAGAACATTCCCGGTGCGATCCGGTGACCGGGATTCTTGAGCACGATGCGCGCCGTCTGCGTACGCGTCGCCAAATCGATATCCGGCAGTAACGATTCCACCTGACCGCTGAAGCGTTCTCCGGGATAGGCAGGAAACTCGGCTTCGACCGAAGACGCGGGTGTCACGCGATGGATCTGTGCTTCCGGAATCGCCGCATTGACCCACACCGTGTCGAGGCCGTTGATGCGCAGCATCGGCGTACCGGCTGCCACGGTAGCGCCCTCGCGGACCGAGAGCTCCCCGATGACGCCATCGCGCGGCGCGACAATCGTGATCCGTGTTTGCGCCTGACCGCGTTGCTCGACGGCCCGGATCTGTCCTTCGCTCATGCCGAGCAGAAGCAGGCGCTCCCGCGCAGCGGTGCGCAGATCCTCGAGTCCTGGAGACCGGCTGCGCCGCAGCGACAGATACTCAGCCTGCGCTGCGGTCCAGTCCGGCGCGAGCACGGTGAGCAGCGGTTGGCCCTGCTTCACTGGGGTCAGCGGTGCGCGCACGTCGAGCCGTTCGACGATGCCGGCGGTTCGCGCTTGCACGACGGTCACGACGCGTTCGTCGAAAGCGACGGAGCCGCTCGCACGCACGCTCGAGACCAGCTGACCACGTTCCGCACGAGCCGTGCGCAGCCCGAGGGTTTGCACCTGGCGTGGATCGATACTGACGACATCGCCGCTACCGCCCGCATCTCCAGCGAATTTCGGCACGAGCTGCATGTCCATGAAGGGCGACTTGCCCGGATGGTCGAAGTGCTGGTCCGGAACCATCGGGTCGTACCAGTAGAGCGTCTTTTTTTCAGTCTGCGCCGACGCGGCCGACGTTGGGGTTGCGTCGTGTCCCCGGCGCATGCCAAACCAGGTGGACGTGATGCCGACCGCAAGGCCAGCGACGGCAACAACAATCAGCGGGATCGGGCGCATATCAACGCTCCTCCGGAAATGCGAAATGGAGCGTCGCCCAGGCTTGGCCGAGCGTGTTTTGTAGTTCGGTGTATGTGACACGTTGCTCGATGGCATCGTCGAGCGCAGTCAACGACGCCTGCAAATCGCCGCGTCCACCGCGGTAGGCCGCCAGTGCGGCATCGGCACGATCGTCGGCCAAGGGGATCAAATCATGTTCGTAGCGCTGCACGCGCTGGCCAGCATTACGCCAAGCGGTCAACGCCTTGCGCAACTCGGCAGTGTGCATGCGCAGCGCGTCGTCACGTTCCGCAGCGATCTGTTCGGCGGCCGCCACCTTGGATGCGATCAGCGGATCTTGGCGGTGCGTTCCGAAGATCGGTAGGTCAACTCGGAATTCCAGCGAGATCATGTTCGAATACCGCGGGCCGCGTTGCGCGTAGTCGAGCTCGACCGACCAGTCGGGATGCTTGTCCGCACGGGCCAATGCGATGTCAGCCTGCGCCGCCTGTTCGGACGCGGCGTAGGTCAGCAGCTCACGATGGCGCGTGATATGCGTGATCAACGCGTCTGGATCGATGCCGAGGTTCAACCAATCCGGCGCATCGCCCAAGGGACGTTCGGCCACACCGGGCAGCCAGCGAATGAAGTCGGCACGGGTATCGTCGACCTCGCGCTCGAGCTGATTGAGACGGTCGGCCAGCGCCGCCTGCGCCGCCTTGGCGGCGATCGCGTCGGCGGCTGAACTCCGGCCCGCACTCAGGGCAGCAGTGGCCGCAGCGAGTTGCGCATCGGCGCGTGGCTGCAGCGTTCGTACGAGCTCGAGCCGGCGCTGGGTCGTGGCACGTGCGATCCAGGCGCGGGCAACGCTCTCCCGTACGGAAAGGCGCTCGTTTGTCAGCAGCGCGCGTTCTCGGGCGACCATCGCCTGTGCTCGTTCGGTGCGCGAGCGGCGCTTCTCGCCTTGCGGGAAGGTCTGCATGACGCCGACCTTGCGCATCGTCATGAAGTCGCGGGTCAGACTGTAGGCATCGCCGGTCGTGACCGGAAGATTGTCGATGCCGGCGACCAGTTGGGGATCAGGCAACGCCCCCGCGGGTGCGACGGCGTCTTCAGCCGATGTGACGGCCGCTTTGCGTGCCTCGATGGCGGGTGAGTCCGCTTCGGCGAGACGCACGGCTTCGTCGAGCGACAAGGGGTGTGTATCGGTCTCGCCGGCAAACGCGAGCCGAGTGATACCCAGTGAAAGTGCGAGGACAGCAAGGCGCGCCCACGCGGGCGGCGCATGGCCAACGCCACGACGGAGCGTGCGCGCAATCGAATACGACAACATAGAACCTCCAACAGCAAACGCAGACGAGCCGCGCAAAGCGCGGCGCCACGAACTCGCGGTGGGGGCTCAAATCTGGAACGTGCAGTGCTGAATGGTCAGCGGAGGTGCGGTCGCCTTGGCAACAAGACGCGAAGCGCTCATGCCGTGCGTCTGCAGGAGACGATCGTCGGACACCGGCAGCCAGGTGGTCGCCGGCAGCATCGCCGGCACCGTCGGCATCGGCGGGTGATCAGGAGACGGCGGCTGGGGGAAGCAGTGCTGCTGGCAACGCGCCTTGTCCGTGGAACTACCACCGGTGTGACACGGCGTAACCTTGGCCAGGGTCATCACGGCCGTCGGGGTTCCGCTTTCCATCGGACAGACGTACGACGCCATGGCCAGCTGCTGGAACAGCAGGCCGAGTAGCGCTAGGAGCGCAATCCAGCGGCGATGGCGGCGTCGAAATGGCATCGGTTGATCAGGTACGCCAGCAATAGACCGTTCGGACGGGAATCAGCTTACACCGGTTCAGGTCGTCGCAAGTTGACCTGCCTCAACGGGCAACGTCAAGGCCCCACTATGCATTGCTGACAGTCTTGGAGTTTCGCCGCCGTCCAGAATATACGGCGGCTTGCCAACGGGCTACGTCCAATGCGCGTGCGAACGACCCACGGCGTCCTGAGATGTCGAACACCTCAACTTCCACTCGCTCCTGCGATAACGCCTTGCGGAAAGACGCCGGCGTCGCAAAGCCCAATTCCTTCCACAATGCCGACGGCGGAACGAATTCACCATAGCGATCGGTCAGACGCGACTCGAATTCTTCGACAAGCTCGGGCATCGCGGGGTCCGTCGGCTCTTCATCGATCACGCGAAGGGATCGGCGTGCGCACGGTAGACGCATCGACTTGCGGAGACAAGGCCAACGGGGCGTATGAGAGAACGCCGCCGCGAAGGTAGCAAGAAGCGCAAGCGTGAACTGGTCAGCTGGCAACCCGGCGCGTGAGCGCGGTCAACTCCCTGCGCACGCGGGCGATCAAGGCGTCGACCTCACTGGCACTCCCGCCCGTATACGACAGGGTCAATAGGGTAAGCGGATGTATGCCGAGAACATCGCAAATATCCGCGAGTTTGTTGAGTGTTGGGCTCTTCAGGCCGCGCTCGAGCGTGCTCATGTACGTGCGGCTGGACACATCGGCAAACGCCTCCTGGCTCAGGCCGCGCGATTTGCGGGCCATCTTGAGCGCTGCAGGAAGGGATCGCTTGCTCGGCATCCGTGAACTTCCGGGAATTCCCGGATGAAAGCCGATTGAGCCCTATGGGACTACAATCTATAGTGTTCATTTGAAGGAGCTGGCGCGGCAGGAACACCGAGATCGTCGATATGGCCGGATCGAGTGGCGGCAAACCTGCATGCCGAAATCACCTGTAGTCGAGCAAGGCTGTCCTTCCGACGTGGAGGAGCTCGGCGTCTTTGTCGCCATGGCCTTGCTCTCCACGCTCCAGGCCGGCGCCGACACTGGATTTCGCCGCGTATCGCCATACCCCGGGCTGGGTCCACGACTCGCGCCGCATCGGGCTCTCCGCCATCGATTGCTGCTGACGCTATTGCGTGCGGGCGTCTTGGAGCCGGTTCGATCTCGAGGCCGCTGCGACAACGCGGCCACCGACGCGACGTGGGCAGACGTGAGCTTCGAAGATGCCGACTGGTACATCGTGTGGGATGAGTTGACTCGGAGCAGCCTTCCGCTGCGGCTACGAGCCTACCTCGACACCTTCGCCTCGACACCGCGCACACGGGAAGTGCTCGGCGACACTTGGCAGGCTCTCGGTGTTGCCGAATGCCTTGCCTTTGGTGAGTACGCACTGTCTTCCCACAACCTCAATCCAAGCCTGGCGACCGCGGCGGCGGCGGTGCTCCCGCCCATCCTCGCGCAGCAGTCGATCGGACAAGGCTGCGCGCTGATGTGGAGCGCCGCCAAGAACGTCGCCGCTTGGTTCCTGCGTCATGGAGGGAGCGGCCAAGCGGCGGCAGAACGCGAGTTCGCTCGCTCGATGCACACGATGTGCGATCGCGCCGGCCTGGATCGGCCGATTGCGATGTTCAGTCGCCATGTGGCGATTCCGTTGAGCACGTTTGCGACCAATTTCGTCTGGACAAGTCGTTTGGGTGATGCCTATTGGACATCGCCTGTATCTGAGTCCGTGCTGGAGCACGCGCGACCGCATGCTGACTAGCCGATCGCGATGCCGGAGGAATCATGCTGAAGTGGAGCGAGTACTCGCAGGATGGCGTCTTGTTCGAGGCGTACCTGCCTGGCCATGAGTTGGAGGACCAGCAATGGCTGATTCGCGCCAGTCGAGACGGCGTGCTGCTCGCGGAGCGGCGGATCGAGTTGACATGGGTGCCGCGCTTTGGGCCGGATGCGGGTGACGTGGCTCAGATCGAGGCAGCACTCGACGCGATGCTCAAGGCGCTCTCTTCCGGTCGACTGGACGCTTCCCCCGACGGCCGTAGAGTTTCCTACGAGCCCGTTCATCCGCATCTGAAAGAAAACAATCCAGTCAACGCCGCTCTAGCGCATGGCGCGCTCGAGGACTACGGCAACGCGGCAAAGGTGTTGGATCTCGATGAGTCGATGTGCCGGGCCTTCGGCGGGCTACCCGCAGGTCTACCTATCGCCGGCACACTGCCCATGATGGTTACCAACGCGATGAGGGAGCGAATGGTGGCAGTTGGAAATGTATTCGACCAACTTCGGTCGCTGAAAGATCCATTTCGCAGAAGGCACTTCATATCGCAACTCGCTGCGGAGATGAGCGCGGGACGTCTCGACGGAGTCCGAGCGCTGAGCGACGAACTGACACGCGAGCACACCACGGGGGGCGAAGAGTCCAATGAGGAGCCCCGTTGATGCCAGGCCTGTCCGAACTCGAACACCTGCTAGAGCAGGCGACAAAAGAGCCCGGCTGGCGGCCGGCGTTCTATCGCCATTTGCTGGATGCGGAGATCTTGGCGCTCGTTTCAGCGCCTACCTTGCGCGGGAGCGGAACCCTTCCAGCAGGAACGCGTCTTGCTCTCGCCCATCTTCTTCGGGAGGACGGCACCTGGGTGGCGCCATTCTTCACGTCTCCGGCCAGGATCCAGCAAAGGGCACTGCAGGTAAGTCATTGCGTCGCAATGACGGGGCGTGAGTTCTTCGAGGCCACCCGAGGTTCGCCGTTGCACCTGAATCCCAATTGCGAGTTCGGACGGGAGTTCGTGCCTTGGGAGGTCGAAGCATTGCTCAAACACGGCTCGTTATGCGTGACGCCGGATCACGAGATTCTGTCGGTGATCCGTCTCGTTCAGTGGGAACCTCTCGACGATCTACCTCCGATGGCTAAGTCGCTTCGAATCCTGTACGCCACGCACCCGATCGTGAGCGCTGCATACCTGGTCAAGTATCAATGTTCTGACCAGCCAAGTCGCTCGAGTTGGTTGATTGGTGTGGTTGCCGCGTACGTTGACGAGATGATCTTTCGGGATACCGCCACGGTGTTGTATGACATCGATCCAGGAATAGTAATCGACGCAATCCCCCTCGATGTGGCGGACGGCGCGATCGGGCAGGCGATATCGGATAAGGTCCTCCCGTTCTACCGTCGCCTAGATGCTTTGCACTGACGCGGTGGTGCAATTTGACCCGACCACGAATGGCGCAGTTTGAGCGGCCATCAGGGACAGGTGCAGGCGACGCAGATGGGTCTCGTCTCGAAGTCGCAGCTCACCAGGGTCATCGACGCCGCGCTATGAGGTGGGCTGGCGCCTCTTCGAATGCGTCGAAGAAGATGGCGTCGGGCTGGAGCTCGAAGGCGCCGATGTCGGCTGTGCCTCCAACGACGCGCGGAGCACCGCGCTGGTCGTAGTGCAGATACTGCGTATTGTTTCCCGCATCAATCGCGGGGCTGCCCGGAAGAAGCGCGTGCGTCGGCGTCGTGCCGCCGTTGCCCGAGAGTGGTGCGAGCAAGGGATCCGCTTGCAGGGTGTCCGGCGGCAGCGGCTTGTTCGAAGCGACGACGAGATTGCCGAAACCGACGACCTGCGCCGTCCAGTCCGTCTCGCACAGATCCGCATCGACGCCGGCGATCGTATTGTTCGCGATGATCGAACTGCGGAGGCTGACGTATTCTTCGCCGCCGAATGCGAAGACACCACCGCAACTTGGCCCGAACTCTTCCGCTTCAGCGGTGTTGAACGCGATCGTACTGTTCCAGATCTTGAGCAGCGAATCCGTGCTGACGAGACCGCCCGCGCCCGTGTGCGCGGCATTATTGGAGATCGTGCTTTGCACGATTTCCGACTCGACGAATGGGCCATCGATGAAGCCGAGCACCGCACCACCTCCCATGTGGGCATAGTTGTCGCTGATCGTCGAGTTTCGAATATAGGCGGCATCCGCTACGAGGCCGCCGCCGAAGTTCACGCTCGCGTTGTTCTGCCTGCCGACCGTCGAGTTGGCGGACACCGAGCTGCCGGAAAGTACGAGGAAGCCGTTGACGTAAAGACCGCCGCCCACGGTGAAATCGCTCTCGGTTCCCGCAACGACCGCGTTGTCCTCGATGACCGCGCCATAAAGGGTCGCGTCGCCCACCACGTAGATGCCGCCGCCGAGGACGTTTGCCGGTAGAGGCGAAATGGATTCGGCGACGCAATTGCGCACGGTCATGCCAAAGCTCAAGAGATCGCCACGGGTATAGATGCATCCACCGACCGTGAAGTAATCGTCGGTTGCATGACGCCCATGCTCGATGATGACGCCATCCAGCTCCAGCGTGCCGCCGCCCATGTGACGGATGACGCTGCTGTTGCCCGCGCCCGATATCGTGACCCCCGCGCCGGAGAGCGTGACGTTGGCCTGGGCGCTCGACAATGCGCCCGTGGTCAGCGTAATCGTGCTGCAGGTCAGCTGACTCAGATCGATCCAGTCGTCGGCGGCCGCTACCGCGAGCGTATCGCGCAAACTCCCCGGACCATGATCGTCGCAATTGGTGACGGTGAGCCACGCCGGATGGCCTGCCGGAGGTGCGGCGCCGGCGAACGCGCCGTGGCACAACGCTGTGGCCACGCCGAGGGCAATCTGGCGCGCACGCAACCAAGCGATGCCGCCGGAGGCACGGCCCGACACTCGCGGACACGGTGTACCAGGGGCCCTGGAAATTTCGAAGCGATTCATGCAGCCCTCCGTGCCGGCCGTCAGTATAGTGAATTACATAAGCCCGCATTCTTCACCATCACCGACGCAACCTTCGCCAATGACGTCCAACAGTCGACAACGCCGGTGCTCGCGCAGCTCGCGGCGACTACGGCGGCCGCGTGAAGGTCGCCAAGCTCGAGATCGACCACAACCCGAAGACCGCGCTCGCCTACGGCGTGCGCTCGGCGCCGACGATGCTGCTGTTCAAGGGCGGCCAGGTGCAGGCGACGCAGATGGGCCTCGTCTCGAAGTCGCAGCTCGTCAAGGTCATCGACGCCGCATTGTGAGACGATCGTTCGCTATCGCATGAACACACCTTCCGAAAGCCGCGCCACTCAGGCGTTCAAGTACGCGCGCACGATCGTCGGGCTGCTCGTCTTCGTTGCCGTGGCGCGGGTTGTCGTCGACAACCAGCGCTACCTCAATCACAGCGTCCGCCTCACCGGATCGCGTGCCGGCGCGGAGATCGACGGCATCGTCGCGGCGCTCGATGGCGAAAAGATCGAGGAACCGCGCACCACCAAAGCCCAAGCGACAGTGGTCATCATCCGCGGTGCGTTCCGTCGACGGGCGGGGCCGATCACGGTCGTCGACATGGATCGCCGGCTCGCGGCGCAGGGCTGGACCCCCGGCAAGCGTGTGCGTGCGGACGAGCGTCTCTATAGCAAGGGCGATAACGTCGCCAGGATCACGGAAGGCAGTACGCCTGCAGACTATTCCGTTTCCATCGAATGGGGCAACGCGAACGTGATGTGCGAGCGCCGGCAGGAAACAAAGGGGACGGAGTCTGAGGTTTCCCCACAATTCCGACTTGCCAGAAAACGACGTGCAGGGTGGATAGTCGGAAAAACCTTGCATGACGAGGTGGTGGTCATCTATGCGCGTCGCATGCAGATCGAGCAGAGCTTCCGTGACCTGAAGCCGCATCGCCATGGCGTTGGCTTCGAGGACTCGCTGACCCGCACGCGCGAGCGACTGGCCCAGTTGCTGCTGATCTTGGCGCTCGCGACCTTCGTGGCATGGATGATTGCCCGTACTGCTCGTCGCGAAGTACTCGTTGCCGCCACTGCGACGCTGGTTCGATCAACTCGCGCGGGCGTACTGTCGTGGCATCGTATCGGTTGGCGGCTCTTGCGCGAGTGACGATGGCGCATCGACATTCGCTTCGGCGTCAAGGCGATCATCCACGACGGCGATGCGCTTGCGGGCGTGTGAAAAGTGGGGAATCCTCCGAACCCGACCCACCTTCTTCCAACCGGTGGCAGAAAAGCGGCCGGCGTGATCGCCGGCCGCTTCGTCAATGCATGCTGACGCGCACTAGTGGCTCGCGCTGACCGAAATCTCCCCGAGCAACTGCGTGGAATTTCCATGCGGGTAGAACCGGTAGCTGTAGGTCGTGCCTACGTCGAGGGGCGAACCCACGCTGCTCGATCCGAGGATCTCCAGCCCGAATTGCCATGGGCCGTTGTTGACCTTGCCCCAGAGATCGAGCGTCGCGTAGCCCGGCGCATTCCACGACAGCGTGAAGGAGCCGGTGGTTTGTCCCAGCGGGACGACGACGTGCGAAGGAGTGATGCGGAATGTCGGCTGCGCACCTTGCGTCGACGTCACCGAGAGCGATGTGAGAATGCCCGTGCTCGGGCAATTGGTCGCGGCCCCGTGCGCATAGAGGCGATAACCGTACGTCGTGTTCGGCGGCATCGGCACGCCGACGCTTCCGGAACCCGCGGTGACCAGGCCAGCGAACTGCCACGCGCCCGTGCCGACCTTGCCGCACCAGTCCACGCTCGAATAACCAGGAGCGTTCCAGCTGACGGTCGTCGAAGCGTTCGCGGCCCCGTAGGGAACCACCACGCTGCTCGGGCTCGCTGACATCGTGGGCTGCGGGCCACTCACCGCGCTGACGGTCAGGCTCGTCAAGAGATTCGTCGTCGTGCATGTTCCCGCCTGACCATGCGGATACAGGCGATACGCGTAGGTCGTTCCGGGTGTCATCGGCACGCCGACGTTGCCCGACTCGAGCGTCTGCAGGCCAGAGAACGCCCATGCGCCTCCATTGGTGCTGCCGCACCAGTCGAGTGTGCCGTATCCCGGCGCATTCCACGTGACGGTCGTCGCCGAAGAAGCCATGCCCCAGGGCACCGTCACCGTGGCGGGGCTCGCGTGCATGCTCGGTGCGGCACCGGCCGTTGTATGGACCACGACACTGGTGCTGTTGGATGTACTGTAGTGGTGCTGGAATGCATAGAACGTGTAGGTGGAGTTCGGCGACACGGCGAAGTTCGCCGAGCCGGCACCGACGTCATCCTTCCACACGATCAGGTTGCCTCCATCCTTCCGGTAAGCGATATCGGTGCGCCAGTTCGATGCCGTGCTGACGGCCGTCCAGCTCAGCGTGACATTCGCGCTCGCATGCTGGTACGGAACGACCACGTTCTGACTGCTCACCGTGATCTGCGGTGGCGGCGGCGTGTCCGACGGTGGATAGCAAGTAGTCGACGACTGGTTGACGCAACTGGTGTGCCGGATGGTGACGTAAGGTCCGGTGTTGACTCCGTACTGATACCCGCAAACATAGCCGTTCTGGGTGCTATCGATCACCCATCCCGGTGGAGCCGTGAGCGGCAGGCACGCATTGGCCTGGGCACCGACCGGCGAATCGCTGTAACGCCAGATCACGTCGACGTTCGGAGTGATCATGATGGGATTTCCACATGACGTCGGGTCCCAGGTTCTGTCGATCACGACATACCCGGATGGCACCGGCTGGCCATCGCAAATGTGGTCCATGGAACCCAACGCGCTCGCGCCGGACGAGAAAAGAAAAAGAGCGAGCAGAACAAGTCTGGCAATCATCATCGCTTCCTTGGATTGGTGGAAAACGGAACGGCAAGTACAAGCGGAAATTTCATTGCTTGGGCAGCGGAGCTCTCATGCAAGCGCGTCAAGCTCGATGACGCTGGGTGGGCTCGCGTGCCGGATGGGAGGACGCCTGGCGCGCACGACAAGCAGCGTGGCGCATTGCGCAAAAAGCACATGTGCCGTCCAGTTGACCCGGCAGTGCGGAAATTGCCATTCGAGAGCACGACGACCTATCGTCGGGCAGTGCGATCACTGGCGCGCGGGCCCGTAGCCATCGCTGATGGGAGTGCCCCGTGCGTCGTGGAGGTACGCCGAACCCGGTCTGCGTGCCCCGCCGGGAGCGGGGACGGTGAAATGCGCTATCCATTGCGCGGCAAGCCATGTCGATCCGGCATAGTGCGTTGGCGAATTGCCGCAGCGGCGATGCGCGCGCATGACCCAACCTCCGTCCATGTAAGTGCGCGGATCATGCCGCAACGGACGCGCGTGTCAATCTATTTTCTGCGGTGGTATCCACTTGTATCACAGCGGCGCTGGAGCGGAGCAAGATAAAAACCGGGCAGGTTCATCCATCTCCGTCAATGATGACCTTGGCTTCCTCGCGCGCGCTCAGCGTCGAGGATCGCGACTGGCGATAACGGGGAGGAAGTCCCGCAGGTTCCCGGTGTCCTCGTCTACGGGGCAACGTCGACCGAAGCGATGTCGCGCGCAGAAGTGCTGGCGCTGCGGGTTCTAGCCGAGCGCATCGAGAATGGCGAAGCCGCTCCCGTGCCCATTCATTGCGTCCTGCCCGCCGCGGCGTGAGTCACTGGCCGTCGGTTCGTGCCCGCGTGCTGCTGCAGGCGCTGATGCGACTTGGCTGGCAGGTCAGGCGGCGGACAGGGTCGCATCGCACAACAAAGGGGACGGAGTCGCCGACGATGATCCTGTTCAAGGGCGGCCAGGTGCAGGCGACACAGATGAGTCTCGTCTCGAAGTCACAGCTCACCGAAGTGCAGTAGGGCGGATCAAGGCGCGAAGCGCCGGATCCGCCGCTGGCGCGGCTTGATCCGGCCTACTTCGCGCGCTGTGAGCTGCGGCTCGCCGGCTCGCGCGCCCCTTTTTCTCCTCTTGGGACCAAGACGGCTCGACCGAGGACCGGTGCCGCTCCACCTCAAGAGCAGGCCTCCTCCTCGGAGGACCTGAGCTGCTCCTCGGAGGACGAACGCTGCTCCTCCGAGGAGCAACGTCCCTCCTCGGAGGACCCACCTTGCTCCTCCGAGGAGCAGCACTGCTCCAGGCGAGGAGCCGCTTCGCTCCGCCAAGGACCGGCTCTCCTCCACGGAGGATCGACACGCCTCCTCCGAGGACCGGCACAGCGCCTGGGGAGGCGCAGCGTTGCTCCTCGGAGGATCAGTGCTCCTCCTCGGAGGCGCAACGCGTCGGTGAGGGCGGCCGTGAAGGGCGAACACATTGACGCCCGCGCAGCGCGCGCTGGTCCGCGCGCACGACGGCGAATGACACCGGACTGACAGGTAGGGCATGGTTCGATCGTCGAACGCGGCCGCCGGCGTTCCGCGTTCGAGACGTCATCGCACGAAACTTTCCGCTCGATGCCGTGTCGTATCCCGCTCGAACGCGCCATGATGCGTGCGATCGTCGTTCCCGTGCGTCGTTGCATGCCATGGGCCCCGAGCTGGCGCTCGTCGCGGATTCAACGATCCCGGCCCCTCCCGTTCCCACCGGTTTCCCGACCCCGCTGCTGGACGAATCATGAAAGCCCGCCGCGTCCATCCCTCCACGGCGGCATGAACAGGACGTCGCGCCAGGCCACCCACGGGCCTCGAGACCGGACCGATCGCGTGCACCGCGGGATGGCAGCGCTGGTGTCGGTGCTGCTGCATGGGCTGCTCGTCATGGTCATGATGCGCGATCCCCCGATCACGATGGCCACGCAGCAGGCCGAATCGGGCGGCAGCGCAATGAGTGTGACGCTCATCGACCCGACGCTCCCGCCGTCGCCCGCCGAGCCCGTGCCACCGCCCCACACGCGCGCACGCCCCAAGAAGCCCAAGGCGCCGCGCCGACCGCCCACGCCCGTCGAGCAGGCCACCGTTCCCATGCCTGCCGAGATGGCGGACACCGCGGAGTCCACGAACGCATCGCCGGACACGGCGCCCGAGCCGACCGAATCGGCGCGCGAGACTGCGAAGGTCGCTCGTCCTCCGCACGTATGGGGACAACCGCCTGGCATGGATGCCAACGCCGTCGCGAGTGCCGCATTGGCCGCCAAGCTCGGCAGCACCCGTGGGCGGGGCAACACCAACGCGCCGCCGCCCGTCGGGCCCGACATGGCCGTGGATGGATTCCAGGTGTACTACGAGCTGGCCAACGAAACCCGTTTGCGCGCCTGGCGCGCGCAAGGCATGACGGAACTCTTCCTTCCGATGCCCGGCTCGCTGCGGCTGATGGTCTGCCCGCTCGAGGTCGCCCTGCGACGCGGCTCCAGCGCGTGTCGCATGGTCGAACCGGATTCACCGCAACTCAAGGTCATCGGCGACGCACGCGACGTCATCAGCATCCAGCGCGTCTACCAACTCGGCGACCTCGTCTGGAGCGGACCGGGTCCGTACCGGTAGGCAGAAATCGCACCGGTGTCATTATCAAAGGGGACGGAGTAGTTTTCCGTTCGAATTCGTGCCGTGTGAGCTCTGATCCGTGACCAGCCCGAACGTCTTCACCAGCACCGACTCCACCATCACCACCGACGTCCTGCAGTCGCCGACGCCCGTGCTCGTCGACTTCTGGGGCGAAGGGTCGGGCCGTGCAAGGCGCTCGCGCCGATGCCCGCGCAGCTCGCGGGCGACGACGGTCGTCGGGTGAAGGTCGCCAAGCTCGAGATCGAGGACAGCCCGAAGACCGCCTTCGCCTGGGGGCCTGCATCTCCGGATTGAAGACGGACGTCTGCAATCACGGGTACGCATCGATGGATGCGGTGGGACTCGCGGCGGTGCGGTTCGCAATCATCCACGGTGTTCGTGCCGCTGCGTCCCACCCTACGGTTCTCTCTCGATCGCGGGTACGCTCGAGGTTGCGGCGGGACTCGCGGTCGTGCGTCTCGCGATCATCCACGGTGCTCGTGCCGCTGCGTCCCACCCTACCGTTCTCTGTCGATCGCGGGTACGCATCGATGGATGCGGCGGGACTCGCGGTCGTGCTTCTCGCGATCATCCACGGTGCTCGTGCCGCTGCGTCCCACCCTGCGGTTCTCTGTCGATCGCGGGTACGCTCGAGGGGTGCGGCGGGACTTGCGGTCGTGCGTCTCGCGATCATCCACGGTGTTCGTGCCGCTGCGTCCCACCCTACGGTGCTCTGTCGATGGCGGGTACGTTCGAGGGGTGCGGTCGCGGCGGTGGCGGCATCCACACGCAGGAATCGCGCGGTGGGCAGTGGAGCGTGCGTCGCGACATCGCTCGGCGTGAACGTTCCCGGCTACCGGGCGCGTAACGCGGGGCGGTTCGTACGCCAGTGTGCGCCTGTGCTTCAGCGCGGCGGCACGGGTTGCGCATCGATCGTGCTCAAGTTCGCCAGGCTCTTCCTGCTGAAACCGACGAGCTTATGGTGCGCACTGAGCACGATCGGTACGCCCTGCTCACCGAGTGTGTCGTAGAGCCGCTTCGCTTCGGGCGAGATGTCGATCACGTAGTCGCGGTGGGCGATGCCGTGGTCCGCGAGGTACGCGCGCGTGCGTGCGCACCAGCGGCAGGTCGAGGTGGAGAACACGACGAGCGGCGTACCGCTGCCCGCGACGAGGCCCGCGAAGTCGCCGGCCTGCAGCGGGATCTCGTGGTCTGGTCGCAGCGCGTCGAGAAGACGGGGAGCGGCCGTGCCCGCCAGCAGGCCGCCCCCGAGGAACAGCAGGACGATGAGCACGCTTCCGAGGCGGTCGAGCGATGTCCGTATCATGGTTGTGCCTTCACATCGGATCGTCCCGTGTCGTTGCGAGGTTACAGACCGCAGCGGGTCAGGCAGACGTTCAACTGGTGCTGGCACTGCGATTGCGTGCCGCCGTTCGCGATGCACTGGTTCCACACCGCCGTGCAGTTGCACGGGTCACCCGCGAAGGCGACGGCCGCGAACGAAGCACCGAAGACGAACGCACAGAACGAGAGAAGTCGAAGTTTCATGGGTCACCTATTCGAAGGAAGCGTCAAGTGCCAGCCGTGCGCATATCGCCACCACGGCCTCCCGGGGAACGCGCGCACTCCCGGCGCGTGCGACACGCCGTAGCGCACGGCGTGCCGCGACGCCCGACGTCGCGCATCCTTCATCGCAACGCGCAAGAAGCGTCCGCGGCGGGCCATCTGCCCGCGCTTCGCTACATGGCCGCCCTTCGACGACGGCGCGGATGACGGGCTCGGCGCCACCTGCCGACGCACCAAGCGCATGAATCTGCGAATGAATCCAAGGTCGTGGGCACCATCGACACCACCTTCGCCACCGCCGTCCTGCAGTCGCCGACACCGTACGCGTCGGCGACTCGTCAGCGCACGAACGCTCCGCCCGCGGCCTCCGTGATCGGCGCGGGCGCACCACGCTGGGGTCATCGCCGCGCGCTTGCACGGCTGAATGCGTCGCGTCAGACTGGATTCGCGGGGTAGAGCAGTGGCAGCTCGCTAGCTTAACCCGCTGGAGGTCGGTGGTTCGATTCCACTCCCCGCTACCACGGGGTCCAATGCCTGGACCTCGCCCTGGACCTGGAGGTGTTGGGTTATAGCAGTGCCTGTTCCTCTTCCTGCATTGACGGATCTTGGCCTTGTCGGCATGGCGATCGTGGTCTGCTGGGTTGCCATTCGGCACCTGCGCAGCGCGTCGCGCTGAAGCGCCAACCGGGGAGGAAGGCGGCGCTCCACGGCGCCGCCTTCCACATGGACGCGCAGGAACACGGTGCGTGTCATTCGTGATGACGGCCGTAGCCGATGAACACCGCGCCACGTGCCCACACCACACGTCCCCACGCTCGAGACATCGGCACTCCTCGAGTACGCAGATGGCGCACGTTGCGCGCGGTTCTCCATCGAATGGCGGCGTCGCAGCCCGACCTTGCGCAATGTGATCCTGTGGGGCGACACCTTCGACCCGCGCGGCGATGGACCCGAAATCTACAGCAACGTTTCCTTCGGCGGCACCGCCGAGGTGGTGATGGACCACTGCATCGTCGAGGGGGAGATGCGGCGAGCGACCGTTCGGATGGCAGCACCAGCACCGCATTCGACACCGGCGCCGGCAACCTCGACGCCGATCCGTTGCTCGGCGCGCCCGGCGACAACGGCGGCGTCACGCCGACGATGCCGCCTGCCGCAGGCAGCGCCGCGATCGACGCAGGCAGCGACACCGACGGCCCCGCGACCGATCCATGGTTGCGCCCTCGCGCTACCGTCACGACGCGCGTAGGCGGCGCGCCTTGTACATCGACGCGACCGGGCAATGCCGTCCTCCTGACGATGGTCGTTCCCTTCGATGCGCGTTGCGCCGCGGTCCGCGTGACGGGACGAAGATGGACGTCGAGAGCGGCGTGCACCGCACTCGCTGTCGACCGCTGCGCGCACCCCCGCTTCCCATGGTCGCCGCCCGGGTGTAGCGTGCGGCGCTCCGGCCGTCGGCACAGGGGATGAACGATGCGATGCGGTCCTTTCGCTGCAAGCGTGGCCCTGTTCGCCGCACCTACGATCGCGAGCGCGCACTTCGATCTCGTCTCGCCGACGTCGCGTTACGAGACCACATTATTCGGACGGCCGTGCGGCCAGGACCCGGATACCGGTCGCGCGAACGTGACGACGTTGTCGGCAGGATCGACGATCACCGTGCGATGGACCAGCACGATCACCCATCCCGGGCACTATCGGATCAGCTTCGACGCCGACGGCCAGGACTTCTCGGTGCCCGGTGCACCGGACGACTTCTACTCCGATCCCAACGTCGTCGCGGACGACATCGCGAGCGTTGGCGAGACGGACAGGACGATTGCGCTCACGTTGCCGGATATCGAGTGCGACAACTGCACGATCCAGTTGCTGCAGGTCCTCACCGACCACCTGCCGTACACGACCGACGTCAACACCAACGACCTGCATTGGCAGTGTGCGGACGTCGTCCTCGTGCGAGACGGCATCTTCGCGCACGGCTTCGAAGCGGCAATGGCGACCATCGCGGGGCCCGACGCCATCGAGGGATGAGCGCTCGCGCCGTTCATGGCCACCGCGCGACCGCGCCTGTGGGTGCGACGTTCGTCGTCGTGGCAGGACGGTCGATGCGGCCCACGTCGGATCATGGGCTCGGCGGCAGCGGCGCATCCGCGCTCGCGAGGGCGCTCGGCGCGAAGCCGCGTTCGACCGCCTTGCCCCACACGACGGCCACCGCGCAGTCGGTCTCGGAAACGAACCGATGCGGGCCCGCGGCGAGCTCGCGCGGTCCCGTGAACGCGGTGCCGTCGAGGACGCCGCGCGCGGGCCCGCATGCGCTGACGAGGTCGTAGCGCGACGGCACGGCGATGACGAAGTCGCGTGGCACGCCGGCGCCGGTCGCGTCGAGCCGCTGCCCGAGCACGCGGATCAGCGGTGTCACGGCCAGATAGTTCCGCTCGATGAAGTCGTGCGCGACCTCGGCGAGCCGCTCGCCCGGCTCGAACACGACCGGGGTCCCATGCGCGGCCATGCGCGCCGCGACATCGTCGGGGAGCAGGCCGCGGCGCAGGCGCTCGCGCGTGATGGATTCGAGCGCGTAGTAATACGGGCGATGGCGGAAGATGCTCTGGCCTTTCGCGTCCATGACGTAGTCGTCGGCGTCGGTCAGCCGCAACAGCGCGCGCAACTCGGCGCGATAGTCGCCGACCGACCGACCGTCGGGCGGATAGGTCAGCACCAGCGCGATCACCTCGAGCGCGAGCACCGCCGGCATCACGATGCGGTGCGCGCCCGGCCGCAGGCAGGTCGCCGCGGCCGCACAGGCGAAGATCAGCGCGAGCGGAATGAACGGCAGCAGGTCCTGGTGCGTGTACAGCGGCCAGAAACCGGTGACCGCGATGCCGACGTACGCGCACGTCAGCAGCAGCGTGGCGCGGTGGAGTCCGTCGCGGGTGCGGAGCAGGCGGTGCGCGATCGCCCATGCCGGCAGCAGGAAGGCGGCGGCGATCCACATCCCGGCCGCGCCGTGCGACCAACGCCCCAATCCCGGCAGCACGTTGTGGCCGATGATTCCGTACACGAACGCATCCCACGCCCCCTGCGAGGCGAAGAAGACGCAGAACGCGGAGGGAACCAGCGCAAGGCCCGCCGCAGCGGCGAGCGCATGCGGCCACCAGCGACCCGGATGGACGCGCCGACCGGATGCGAGCCCGAAGCATCCCACCGTCGCGAGCGCACCCACGAGGCCGCCGAGCAACAGCACGCTCTTGAGCGACACCGCGAGCATCGCGCCGCCGAGCAGCGCGGCGAGCCCCGCACGGCGCGGCGTCAGCGGCGTCCCGAACGCCACGCACAGCATCGCCATCCACAGCGCCGCCCATGCGACGTCGGGCCGGAACTGGGTCGAGGTGACGAAGAAGACCGGCAGCACCGCGGTCAGCATCGTCGACCACGCCGCGACGCGACGATCGAACAACTGCGCGGCGAGCGTCCACGTGCACGCGAGCACGATCGCGTACCAGGGGATCATGGCCACGCGCATCCAGACGATCGCGCTGTCGTGTTCACCGACGAGCGCGAGCAGGGGCGCGGCGAGCAACTGGAACAGCGGTGCATGGTTGTCGAACACGTCGCGGTAGGGAAGCAGCCCGCGCGTCCACGCCCACACGACGTGCAGGTGCTGCGGTTCGTCGGAGTTCACGCGCAGCGTCGCCGCATAGAGCAGGCGCAGCGCGAGCAGCAGCAGAACCAGCGCGGCGGTGGTGCGGGCCGCGACACGCGCATTCACGGCATCGCGCGGGCGCCCTCGTTGAAGGTAGGTCATTGACGTCGATGGATATCCGTTGTGCGCAGGATCACGCGCCGCGGCGCGCGCGGGCTGATCTGCATCAAGTCGCTGCGGATCGGATCGATCGGTTGCGTGGCGCCCGGTCGTCCCGATGGCTGCAGCGTGGCCAGCATGTTCCGCACGTGCATCGTCATGGACCCGATTCGGGCGCCGGCGTTCCGTCGCCGATGCCGGCGTCGCGAAGCCGGGGTCCGACGGGTGAACGGCCCGTCACGACCGATGGCGTGTCCCTGCGCAGCACGATGGCTGCAGAGACGGGCAGTCGGGGGCGAACGTCGCACGCGGCAGGTCCGGAAGCGTCGTCATTCACGCGCCGGCGGGAATCGGCAGGCGTTCGCTGCCCGCATCGAGCATGCGCTGCTCCCGCGGGGCTGGCGGAACAGGCGCCGTCTCGGGCACGATCGACGCGCCCGACGTCGCGTCGCGCCGATCGCGTCGGTTCGCCCCCGCGACCGACGCCTCACGCCGTTGCTCATTGCCTGTTCGGGAGTGTCCTCATGCTCAATCGCGCCGCCCTCATCGTCCGCCCGCGCCAGCCGTTCCTCGACTGGGCCGCGGCACTCGAACAGGACGGGGTCAATCCCGACCCCGACGGCGAGCAGACCGTCTACCTCATTCCCGAGCCCGACGACAACGAGGAGGCCGAGCGCATCCTGCAGGAGGTCTATCCACACGTCTTCGAGAACGAGCTCGACTCGTGGTGGACCGACGAGTCCGCGTGGCCGCAGGAACGCTCGTTCGCCGTGTTCATGGCATGGTTCGCGGTCGAGATCCACACGGTCATCCACGACCTCGTCGACGACGTCCTCGAGGACGATCTCGACGAATGACCGCGAAGGACGCGGCGCCCGCACGGACGCGGGCCATGCGCGCGCGACGGTCGCGATCCGCGTCCGCATCGGCAACGTGCTGACATCGTCCTCGTGCGCACGAGCACCTTCGCGGACCGCGTTGCGCGGGCGATGCGAACCGGCGACGCGTTCGCGGGTATGACGGAGCGACCGCGCGTCAGCCCTTCGCCGGAATGAACGGGTCGAGGTGGAACACGTATTCGCCGCCCACGTCGGAGCCGACGCTGACGGTGATGCCGATGCCGTCGGCGACGATCGCGTAGATGCCGTCGAAGCCGAGGCGCACGCTGACGGCAGCCGTCGTGCCGAGCGGGATGTCGACGACCTTGAAATCCTTTTCCTGGCCATCGTCCCAGACCGCGACGCGCAGCTGGTCGAAGCCGTTGCCGCGATTCACGCTGCCGGTGTAGCGGCCGCGCACGAGCACGTCGACGCGCGAACGCCCGTCGACGCCGGTTGCGGTCTGGACGCCGGCGACGGTCCAGGTCGGTGCTGCGTTCGGCTCGTTCGGCATGATCGTAGGTCCGTGCAAGCGGGTCGTTCCGCGCGATCGGGCGACATCGCGACGGTATCGCCATCATCGTACGTTGGCAACGCATCCTGCCGATCGCAACGCCTCCGCATCGACGGGGCACGGAGATGCGCGGCGCGCGTGAGGGGCCGTCTTCGACCGTGCCGCGCGCGATCGTCGTGCGGCTGCGCGATCGCACGCGCATGTCCGGAATCGCGCCATTCTCCGATGCCTTCGATGCAGGGACGCGTGGATCGGCGATGCCGCTCCACCGGCACGATGCCTTCTCATGCGCGCAGCGTCCGCATCGATGCGAACGTCGTCCACGTCGGCGCGACCGGTCGCGACAACGGCCCCGGTCGGCTCGGCGACGATCTTCCAACCTGCGCGGATACTCGGCTGGGACTACCTCGCCGAAGTGTTCCCGGCGGCGCCGGCGACCGTCGGCGGACTCTGCGGCGCTTCGCTGTTCGTCGATCCCGACTACGCGCAGTCCATCCTCGGCCGCCCGAACAGCACGGGTACGGTCGCGCACGAAGGCACCGCGCGGGCGGACGTCGCGACGCGGTGTCGATGGTGGCGCCGTACGGCCTGCCCGCAAATCGCCACAACCGCGGCCGCGCGATGCCGCCTCGGATCGCGATGCTCGTCGGCCCGAATCATGGAGCCGACGATGATCCTGACGTTCATGCTCACCGCCGCGTGGTCGAGCGCGCCGCTCGCGACGAACCGCCCCGCAGACGAAGCGCCGATCCGGTGCCCGCGCTGCGACGACTGGAACGCGCGCGTCGAGCCGTATCGCCTCGCGGACAACACCTGGTATGTCGGCACGAAGGGACTCGCTTCGGTGCTCGTCGTCGACGCGGACGGCCTCGTGCTCATCGACGGCGGGTTGCCGCAATCGGCGACGATCATCCTCGACAACGTGCGCAAGGCGGGCTTCGATCCGGCGAAGATCCGCTGGATCCTCGATTCGCACGCGCACTACGACCACGCGGGCGGCATCGCCGCGATCGCGCGCATCACGGGCGCGCAGGTCGCCGCCGGGCGCAACGGCGTGATCGGGCTCACGCAGGGACGCAATCATCCGGACGATCCGCAGGCCGGCTTCGGCGACGCGGCACGCTTCCCGTCGGTGAGCCGGGTGCGTGCGGTCGATGACGGCGACACGATCACGGTCGGCCACACGACGATCACCGCGGTCGCTTCACCCGGGCACGCACCGGGCGGCATGAGCTGGCGCTGGACCTCGTGCCACGATGGGGTCTGTCGCGCTGTCGTCTACCTCGACAGCCTCAATCCCGTATCGACCGACGACTACCGCTTCACCGACCATCCGGATGTCGTGAACGCACTGCGCGCGACGATCGATCGCATCGCGGCGCTGCCGTGCGACGTCGCGATGGCCGCTCACCCCGACCAGCTGCCCGCAGCGACGGCGACGGCGACATCCTGCAAGGCGTACGCCGAAGCGGCGAGCGAGCGTCTACGCAAGCGCCTCGAGAGCGAACGCCATTAGCGGCGGGAGCCGCGCCGGCGGCGGCGCGCCATCGCGCGCGAGGGTTTCGCGCGCAACGCGCCCGCCGCCGTCCCACGATCATGCCTGCATGAAACCGAGATCACCCTGCGCGAACGCGTGCAGGTTCGGGAAGATCGTGTCGAGCGCGGTCGCGTCGCTCACGCCGAACCAGCGCGCAAGCGTCGCGCCGTACTGGTCGACCGCGATGCGCGGGAGCAGGTGGCCGTCCCAGGTGAAGTCGGCGCTCGCGGGCGCGAGGTCGGGCATCGATCCGAAGATGCGTCCGCCGCGTACGCCGCCGCCGAGCACGAACAGGTGGTTGCCCCAGCTGTGGTCGGAACCGTCGCCGTTGCTCGTCAGCGAACGGCCGAACTCGCTCGCGACGAACGTGGTCACCGAGGTGTCGACGCCGAGCTCGCGCGTCGCCGCGTCGAACGCGGCGAGCGCGCGCGACAGGCCGGCGAGCAGCTGCGGCTGGTCGGCCATCTGCGCGTCGTGCGTGTCGAAGCCGCCGAGCGTGCAGAAGAACACCTGGCGACGATGGTGCAGGCTCGTGCGCGCGGCGATGAGTTCGGCGGCGCGCCTGAGCTGGCTGCCGAGCGCGAACGCAAAACGGTCGGCGGCCGGTGCGCCTTCGACGGGCGCGGGCGGGAACGGTGTCGCGAGCGGCGCGATGCCGCCGAGCGCGTCGGCGAGCGTCGCATAGTCGCCGATCGCGCGCAGCGTCGTGCGCCGGTACTCGTCGGCGAGCGCGTTCGCCTGCGGTGTCGCGAGGAAGGCCTCGAACGCGGCCGCGGCGTCGGGGTCGCGGCAGCGGATCGCGCGGATCTCGCCGCTGTCGACGCCGATCGACTGCACGTCGTGTCCGGTCTGGAACGCGTTGGTGCCCGCGAGCGACAGGTTCATCGACAGGGTCGCGCCCGCGTTGTAGTCCGCGTGCACGAGGTCGGCAAGGCGTCCGCCCCAGCCCGAAGCCGGCGTCGGGTCCGCGCTCGAGCGCACGGCGAGGTTCTGCCAGAAATCCTGCTGGTCGTTGTGCGAGAACAGTTGCGGCGGCAGTGGCACGCTGCCGTTCTGGTGCTCCTCGCGCGTGACCGGCTGCAGCAGCGCGCCGACGCTGCCGAGGATCGCGAGCCGGCCCTCGCCGAACAGGTTCGCCATCTCGGGCATCGCCGGGTGCAGGCCGACCGCGTAGCCGTTCCAGCCCTGCGGCGACAGCGGCAGCAGCGACGCCTGCGGCAGGGTGAGGCCGCGCCGGCGCTGCGCATACAGCGCGTACTCGCTGCCGCGCGGCACGACGAGGTTGTGGCCGTCGTTGCCGCCGAGCAGGAACACGCAGACGAGCGCCTTGTAGTCGTCGCCCGCGGGCGCGGCCCAGGCGCGGTTGAGCAGCGCGAGGCTCGCGGGCGCGCCGAAGAATCCGTAGCCGCCCGCGAGCGCGGCGAGGCTGTTGCGCAGGAAGCGGCGGCGTGCGCCGCGACGGGGATCGTGGGGCATGACGGGCTCCTTAGCGCTGCGTCGCGTAGTCGGGGGAGGTGGCGATGAGGTAGACCGCGTTCTGCACGCGCGCGAGCGTGTCGGCCGCGGGAATCGCGGCGAGGCGAGCCGCGACGAGCTGGCGCAGCGCGGGCGACATGCCGCCGCCGAGTAGCAGCTCGTCGAGTCGCGCGACCAGCGCAGCGGTGCCGGCCGTCGCGAGCCACGTGCGCCAACGCTCGAGGTGCAGCACGCGCACACCGGGGTCCAGTTCCTCCAGTTCGCCGCCGGCGTAGCCGTAGAACACGCGGCCGTCGACGTCGTTGGCGAGGCGGATCGCGTAGTTGGCGGGGACGATCTGCAGCTCCGGCGCGACGAGGCCTGCGCCCGCGAGCGCGCCCGGCGGCGAATGGCGCGGCGAGAAGAAGTTGAACACCGACAGCGAGTACAGCGGCGACTGGTTGAACGACTCGTGGATCTCGCGGTCGTCGGGGAACAGGACGTCGCTCCGCCACGTTGCGTCGAACGCGCGCCACAATGCGGTCAGGCGCAGCAGCGGTTCGCGCACCTTGCCGAACGTCGCCGGCGCGAGCCGGTGGCCGATGCGCGCTTCCGGGTCGAGCAGGATCGCGCGCACGACCGCGCCGAGGTTGCCGCGCACGCCATGGCCGTCGTCGGCGAATACCGCGGCGACGCGCGCGACGTACGCGGGCGACGGGTTGCTCGTGACGAGGCGCTGGATGAGCTGGCGGCCGAGGAACGGGCCGACGTTCGGATGCTGCGCGAGCGCATCGAGCGCGGCGGCGAGATCGCTGCGCGCGTCGTGGCCGGCGCCGAGCACGATGCCGTCGAACAGGCGCTTCTCGTCGCGGTCGTGGTACGCCTCGTACGGCACCATCGCGTGCTCGGTGCTGCAGGTGAACGGCTCGACCACGAACGGATCCGTGCTGCAGTCCTGGCCCGCCGCGCAGTGGCAGGCCCAGCCGGTGAACACGCGGGCGAGCGCACGCACGACGCTGCCGTCGTAGGTCGGCACGGTCGTGCCCCCGGCCAGCACCGGCGTGCCGTCGGGCTGTAGC
This sequence comes from Dokdonella sp., assembly GCF_036518555.1. GTDB lineage: Bacteria > Pseudomonadota > Gammaproteobacteria > Xanthomonadales > Rhodanobacteraceae > Dokdonella_A. Next base: position 30,211 of record NZ_DATDMY010000022.1, read on the forward strand.
TTGACGAGCCCGATCGAGAACAGTTGCATCACTTCGCGCGCATAGTTCTCGTCGGCCTGGATGTTGTTGGCCGGGTCGGGCTTGCGGTTGCGGTACATGCTGAGGTAGCGGCCCATCGCCGGCGAGAGCGTGACGTCCTCGAGCAGCTGCCGATAGGTCGCGAACGCATCGCGCACGAGGATGTCGTGGTACGCGCCGAGCGCGAGGCCGTCGTCGCCGAGTGCATTGCCGCGTTCGGACACGACGAGGATCTCGCTCAGCGCGAACGCGACGCGCTGGCGCAACTGATCCGGCGCCGACGCCGCGGCGACGAACCAGGCCTGCCGGTAGCGATGGAACGGCAGGTGCGCGAGCGGGTCGGTGACGCCTTCGGCGCTGCGCATGTACGCCACCGCCGTGGTCGCCGGCAGCGCGACCTGCGCGTCGATCCAGCGGCCGTAGTCGCTCGCGACGAGGTCGTCGATCGCGGCCTCGGTCGGCCCGAACGTCGCCTGGGTGAGGAACCGCGCGGCTTCGCCGCGACTCGCCGGTTGCAGCGAGCCGGCGTCGAAGCCGTCGCGGCGGATGAGGTCGTAGTCGATCGCGGTGCCCGCGCTGGCGAGCGTCGAGAATGCGAACAGCGCGGCGAGCGCGCCCGATCGTGCAATACGCATGCAGCCCCCTGTGCGTGGATGCGGCCGCACGAGGGCGAGGTCGTCGCGCTCGCGTGCCGTCGGGAACGCATACGCGCGGCGACGCGCGATCCCATCGCGTGCGTCGACGAAGCGAACGCGACGTGCGCCGGGCCGTTGCCCGTGGTTCGCGGGATCGCGCCGGTCAGCCCGGTGCGAGGTCGAAGCCGTCCGCGAACACGACGTCGTCGAACAGCGAGACCGCGACGGTCGTCGTCGTCGTGTCGTCGCCGGCGATCTCGAGCACGGTCGCCGCTTCGGCGACGGTGCCGCCGACGACGAGCGTGCAGCTCGCGCCCGGCGCGAGCGGTGCCGCGCAGGTGCCGAGGTCGACGACGATGGAACTCGCCGGCGGTACGGCGACGGCGAGATTCCGCGCCGGCACCGGCGAGTCGGCCGCGTTGGCGATCGCGATCGCAGCCGTGCTGCCGGTTGCGATCGTGACCGCGGCCGGCGTCGCCTCGATCGTCGCGACCTGCGCGGGCAGCAACGTCACGTGCAGCTGGTCGGCGGCCGCCGGTTGCCAGCATTGCAGCGGGCTGCCGTCGATGCACACCAGCGGGCCGCCGTCGATGTTCCCGGGCATCGCGCTGCCGACGACGTGCAGCGACAGCGCGCACGCTTCATGCGACGCGAGCACGAAGGGATCGGCGCAATGACCGCCCGAGGTGTCGATGTCGATGCCCGGGATCGGCGTCATCGCGAACGTGCGCGTCGCAGCGGACGCATTCGTGACCTGGTAGGCGACGACCGCATCGCCGTTCGCGGTCAGCGCGAGCGTCGTCGGCGTCAGCGGCACGAACGTGACGACCGGTTGCGCGCTCGCCGAGCCGCACGCGAGCACGGTGGCGGCCATGGCGACCCGTGCGCATCGCGACGTCATCGGCTCTTCCCCAGGCCGGCGAAGCCGGCGTTCCACGCGACATTCTTGCATGAGCCACGAATGAACGCGCGTGCGCGCATTCGGCGTCCATTGCACGAAGGCCACCTACCGTGCGCGTCACCTGCCACGAGGGGTCGAACCCATGCGCACGCGCCATCTGTCCGTCGCCGCCGTCGCCGTCCTGTCCGCTGCGTCGATCGCGAGCGCCGCCAACGTCGTCACCGTGCAGCAAGGCGGCGTCGGCCGCTGGACCGGGCTCGCCGCGAAGGAATGCGGCATCTACGGCAAGCGCTACGCCGCGGTCGACGCGGCGTGCTACTACCCGGTCGACATCCGCGCCAAGCGCGGCGCGCACGCGATCGCGCTGTGGGACCAGGACGGTCGCAAGCACGACGGCACGCTGCGCGTGGAGAAAAGCGATTTCCCGGAAGTGCAGATGACCTTGCCCGACTCGCTCGATCGCTTCCTGCACATCGGCGCCGACGACCTCGCGCGCGCGAAGCGCGAGCATGCCGCGGTCGCGAAGGTCCTCGGCGGCACGCTCGATGCACCGTCGTTCTCGCTGCCGCTCGCGGCGCCGACCGCGAGCCTGCCGAAGAGCGAAGACGATTTCGGCAGCGTGCGCGTGTTCGACGCCGACCACCGCAGCCTGCACAGCGGGCGCGACTATCCGGTGCCGGAAGGCAATACGGTCAAGGCGGTCGCGGACGGCAAGGTCGTGCTGGCGGGCGAGCAGTTCTTCTCCGGCAATTCGGTGTTCGTCGACCACGGCGACGGCCTCGTGAGCATGAACTTCCATCTCTCGTCGATCGCGGTGAAGGACGGCGACGTCGTCAAGCGCGGCGAAGCGCTCGGCCGGATCGGCGCGACCGGGCGTGCGACGGGCCCGCACCTGCACCTCGGCGTGCGCTGGCTCGGCAAGCGCATCGATCCCGCGCTGCTGCTCGCGTCGCCGGACGCATTGCCGTCGGTCGCGGACTCGCCGGCCGAAGCTCAGCACAAGATCGACCAGGCCGAATCGCGCGAGCCGCCCGAGCAGGACGACCTCGACGACGAAGGCTGACGTTCGGCGAGGTCGCCGGTCAGCGATGGCGCAAGGTCGACCAGCGTCGCGCCGCCACCGCCTGGTCGTCCGGCGCGCGCCACGCCTCGATGCTCCCCTGCGCGAGCCGGACCAGGCTCTTCAGCGGCTGGTGCAGGCGGCGCATCGAGCACAGCAGGTAGGCGCGCGCCGCGCGCGGATGATGGCGCTCCTGCAGGCAGCGCCCGAGCCAGTAGTCGGCGGCCGCCTGCGCGCGCGCGAGAGTGCGTGGCGAAGGGCGCGCACCTTCGAACCCGCGCACGCCCTGCAGCACCTGATGGTGCATCGTCGCGAGCCGCCACGGCGAGGCGAGTCGGCTCAGCTGGTCGCCGCGCGAGAGCTGCCGCAGGAAGCCCGGCGCATCGACGTAACCGCCGGGCCCGAGCAGGCACAGGCGGGCGGCGAATTCCCAGTCCTCGAGATAGCGGAAGCGCGGGTTGAACGGCGCCGCCGCGCACGCGGCCGGGCGACGGATCGCCAGTCCCGACAGGTAGAACAGGTCGCCGAACAGGATCGCGGGCGAGCAGTCGCCGATCCGCAACGTGTGCGCCACGCCGTTCGCGCGCGCACGGATCGCGAGCGCTTCGAAGCGATCGGCCTCGAAGCCGCCGCGGTTCCAACCCGGATTGTTGCGCACGACGTGGTGGCGCACGTCGTCGGGCCGGTCGATCGGACAGGCATCGCCCTCGAGCGTCACGAACTGCAGGTCGGGCGCGGCGCCGAACGCCGCATACGCGAGCCGCAATGCGTCGGGCAGCAGCACGTCGTCGGAGTCGAGGAACACCACGTAGTCGCCGCGTGCGGCTGCGAGCCCCGCGTTGCGCGCCCCGGATGGGCCTTCGTTGCGCTCGAGTCGCACGACGCGCACGCGCGGTTCGTCGCGGTAGCGTGCATCGAGCGTCTCCACGGTGCCGTCGGTCGACGCGTCGTCGACGACGATGACGTCGAGGGGTTCGCCCGTGTCGGCGGCGAGCACGCTGTCGACCGCGCGCACGACGATCGACGAGCGGTCGTGGGTCGGGATGATCACGGAGAAACTCATGGTCGACTCCTTGCGCCGCGCGCACTGCAGACGAAGGGGATGGACGATCAGTGCTCGACGCCGAGCCAGCGGATTTCGGCCGCCTTGCGCGGCACCGCGGGCGTCGATCCGGCCGGATGGCCGACGATGATCGGTGCGACCGGCTGGATCGTGAGCGGGACGCGCAGGAAGGCCTTGCCTTCCGTGCTGCGCAGCCAGGACTGCGCGAAGCCGATCCAGCACGTGCCGAGGCCCGCCGCGTGCGCGGCGAGCATGAGGTTCCCGGCGGCGAGCGCGCAGTTCTCGACCGCCCAGGCGTTGTCCGTCGTGCTGCAGATCAGCACGAGCGCGGGCGCACCGTAGAAGATGTCGAACGTGGGATCGTGCAGCGTCAGGTCGAGGTGGTGCGAGAGCAAGCCGGCCGGCGTGTTGGCGAGCATGTGCTCCTTCGCGCGCCGCGAGATGTCCGCGAGCATCGTCGCGTCGCGCACGACGCAGAACACCCACGGCTGCGCGTTCATCGCGCTCGGCGCCTGGATCGCCGCATCGATGAGGTCGCGCAGCGCCGATTCGCCGACCGCCTCGCGCGTGTACGCGCGCACGGCCCGACGGTTGTAGATCGCGTCCTTGAGGTCCATCGCGCCGCGCCCTCGAGGGAGACGGGGCGAGCCTCCGCCGCGCTAGCCCGGCGCGTATTGACCCAGATCAACGAAAGCCTACGGGCAAGGCCGCGGCGCCCGCGGCGACGACGCGGGACGAACGCGCGGCCGGGCCGACTACGTGTTCGAGGCTGCGGCCGGCGCGGCCGCCGGCCGTGCGCGCACGCCGTCGCGCGATCGCTCAGCGATGCACGGGCGAGACGAACAGTGGCGACGGATCGCTCGTGACTTTCGTGTAGATGCTGCCGGTGCCACCCGCGGCGGCGTTGGTGCCGATGTTGCCGCTGTTGCCGCCCGCGCCGCCGGAACCGCCGCCACCGCCGCCGAACGCGGTGTTCGCGTTGGAGTTCGTGCCGCTGCCGGCCGCACCGCCGCTCACGTTGATCGCGCCGTTCGTGATCGTCGGCGCGAGCAAGTTGACCACGCCGCCACCGCCGCCGCCCGAAGGCGCCGAGCCGGTCGCGCCCGCGAGCGCATCGGCGCCCTTGCCGCCGACGGCGCTGATCGTGCCACCGTTGGTGATGCCGGTCTTCGACGCGAGGATGATGACGCCGCCGCCGCCACCGCCGCCGCCGATGCTCGTCGACGGCACCGCCGCGTTGCCGTTCGCGCCGTCCGCGCGGATCGTGCCGGTCGCGCCGATCGTGATCGAGCCGAGCGCGATGATGACGACCGTGCCGCCGCCGCCGGCCGGATTGGGAACGTTGCTGTTCGTGTAGGGGCCGATGCCGCCGCCGGCCGAGCCCGGACTCACGCCGAGGCGCGCGAACAACGGACTGACCGCGGCACCACCGAGGCCGACCGAGTTGTTGCCGAGCGTCGCCGCGCTGCTGCCGATGCCCGCGCCCGCGTTCGTGTTCGGCGCGACGACGAGCTGCCCGGTGATCGAGACGTTGCCGGTCGCACGGATCACGAGCCCGCTCGGCACGGTCAGCATGCCGCTGACCGTGAGGTTCGTGAACTGCAGCGTGCTCGCGGGCGGCGACAGCGTCCAGTCGACCGTGCCGAACGAGCCGATGCCGTCGGAGCCGTCGCCGTAGAGGTTGGCGACGCCTGCGGGGCCCTGCGCTCCGACGGGACCCGTCGCGCCGGTCGCACCCGTTGCACCCGTCGGTCCCTGCACGCCCTGCGGACCCTGGGCGCCCGTCGCGCCTTGCGCGCCGGTCGCACCTTGTGGGCCAATCGGTCCGATCGGGCCCGTCGCGCCCTGCGGACCGGTTGCGCCGATCGGTCCGGCCGGACCTTGCGGGCCGGTCGCGCCGGTCGCGCCTGTCGCACCCTGCGGACCCGCGGGACCGATCGGACCCGCGTCGCCTTGTGGTCCAGCCGGACCCGTGGCTCCGGTCGCGCCCTGCGGACCGGCCGGCCCGATCGCGCCCGTGTCGCCCTGCGCGCCGGCGGGACCGATCGGTCCGGTCGGACCTTCGGGACCCGCCGGACCTGGGGGCCCCGCCGGACCCTCGGGACCCGCGGGCCCCGGGTTCAGCGAATACTGCGCGACCGGCACCGCCGACACCGCCTGGCGCCCTGCGAGCGTTTCCTGGTTCGCGAGCGTGGTGCCGACCTTGATCTCGAGCCAATACTGCGTGCCGTTGAAGACGGGACCGAAATCGAGATCGGTCGTGAACAGCCCGTCGACGACGACGATCGACTGCTGGATCGGCGTCGTGCCGACGACCTGCGCGCCGCCGCTCGCGGCGTCGAACAGCGTGAAGGTGAACAGGTAGCTGCCGTTCGCGAGCGTGCCGCCCGCGTTGAGCTGGCCTTGGTAGGTGAATGCACTCGACTGCGGCGCGAGCGGCGCGGCGACCGCTACGTGCAGGACGCACGCGAGCACGAACGCGAACAGCACAGGCAGGCAACGTGTCATCGTCAGCACCCCTCGAATCCGCTGAAGAACATCTGGTCCGGCGGATTGCCCGCGGCGGACCAGAAACCGGAGATCACTTCGATCGTCGCGCCGCTCGAATAGCCGGGCGCCGCCTCGCCGACGCTGCCTGCCAGGCGGTAGCACGCGCCGCGCAGGCGCGCGCCGCCCGAACCGATGCGGTGAAAGTCGATCGAATACGTCGGCGTGCCGGCGCGACTGTCCGCGACCGGTGACATGGAAAAGGCAGCGAGCGCGACGACGGCGAGGCCGCACGCGAGCAGCCGCGCGCGCCTGCGCGGGCGCGTAGTGGACATGAGCATCGATTCCCCCTGTGGACTCGACTGGCGAGCCGAGTATACGCAGTCCGCGGCATTGCCGTCGTCGCGATCTCGACGCGTGGCCGAGCCCTCGATCGTGAACCGGGAGCGCGGCGCACGTCCCGGATAAGGCGGGATTCACCACGGGTGCGGTAATCGTGTCGCATGCATGCGACCGAACGCCGCCGCCGCGCCGTCACCTTCGTTCCCGGCGTCGCGCGCTCGGCCCGGCTCGAGGTCGTGGCCCCACCCGATCCTGCGGAGGGCGCGCTCGTCGTCGCGATCGACGCGATCGGCGTGTGCGGCACCGACCGCGAGCTGCTCGCGGGTGCGTACGGCACAGCGCCGGCCGGGCGCGAGCGCCTGATCATCGGCCACGAATCGCTCGGGCACGTGCTCGAAGCGCCCGCCGACAGCGGGTTCGCGCCGGGCGATGCGGTCGCGGGCATCGTGCGACGCCCGGACCCGGTGCCATGCGCGCACTGCGCGATCGGCGAGTGGGACCTGTGCGAGAACGGCGCCTACACCGAGCGCGGCATCAAGGGGCGCGACGGCTATGCGGCACAGATCGTACGCATCGAGCCGGATTTCGCCGTGCGCGTCGATGCGGCGCTCGGCGTCGCAGGCGTGCTGACCGAGCCGGCGAGCGTCGTCGCGAAGGCGTGGGCGGAGATCGAGCGGCTCGCCGCGCGTTCGGCCGCGAGCACGATCCGCGATGTCTGGGTCACGGGCGCGGGGCCGATCGGATTGCTCGCCGCGCTGATGGGCGTGCAGCGCGGCTGCGACGTCGCCGTGTACGACCGCGCGGAAGGCGGTCCGAAGCCCGCGCTCGCGCGCGACCTCGGCGCGCGCTACGCCACGCCTGCGTCACCGCCCGCCGCCGACGCGGCATTCGACGTCGTGATCGAATGCACGGGCGCGGCGTCGGTCATCGTCGAGGCGATCAAGCGCCTGCGCCCGAACGGCATCCTCTGCCTCACGGGCGTGTCGCGCACGGGCACGAAGATCGGCGTCGACGCGGGCGCGATCAACCGCGAGATGGTGCTCGAGAACGCCGTCGTGTTCGGATCGGTGAATGCGCGCCGCACGCATTACGCCGCAGGCGCGAGCGCGCTCGCCGCCGCGGACCGGCACTGGCTGCATCGCCTCGTCACGCGCCGCGTCGGGCTCGACGCGTGGCGCGACGCGTTCGAACCGCAACCCGACGACGTCAAGGTCGTACTCGACTTCGTCGACGCGCGCCATGGCGCGCATTGAGGATTACGGCCTCATCGGCGACTGCGAGACGGCCGCGCTCGTCGGTCGCGACGGATCGATCGACTGGCTCTGCTGGCCGCGCTTCGACAGCGACGCCTGCTTCGCCGCGCTGCTCGGCGGTGCGGACAACGGCCGCTGGCGCATCCATCCGCGCGGTGCGGTCAAGACGCGCACGCGCGCGTATCGCGGTGCGACCCTCGTGCTCGAGACGAGCTGCGAGACGCGCACGGGTCGCGTGACGCTCGTCGATTTCATGCCGCCGCGCGGCGCGTGCGCGGACATCGTGCGCATCGTGCGCGGCGACCGCGGCCACGTGCCGATGGCGATGGACCTCGTCGCGCGCTTCGGCTACGGGGCGCAGGTGCCGTGGGTCGTGCGCCTCGACGACGGCGCCGTGCGCGCGATCGCCGGACCCGACAGCATGACCTTGCGCACGCCGGTCGGCGTGCGCGGCGACGGCGAACGCCTCACGGCCGCGTTCACGGTCGAAGCGGGCGACGCGGTGCCGTTCGTGCTCACCTACGCGCGTTCGCACGAGCCGCCGCCGCGGCCGATCGATCCGCACGTCGCGCTCGAGCAGACCGAAGCGTTCTGGACGCGATGGATCGCGCGCTTCGAAGGCAAGGGTCCGTGGGGAAAGGACATCCGGCGCTCGCTGATCACGCTCAAGGCGCTCACGTACGCGCCGACCGGCGGCATCGTCGCCGCAGCGACGACGTCGTTGCCGGAGCAGCTCGGCGGCACGCGCAACTGGGACTATCGCTACTGCTGGGTGCGCGACGCGACGCTGTCGCTGCTCGCGATGATGAACGCGGGGTTCTTCGAGGAGGCCGCGGCCTGGCGCGACTGGCTGCTGCGCGCGGTCGCGGGCAATCCACGCCAGATGCAGATCATGTACGGGATCGCGGGCGAGCGTCGGCTCACCGAATGGTCGGTGCCGTGGCTCGCGGGGTACGAGGGCGCGTCGCCGGTACGCATCGGCAACGCCGCGCACGCGCAGCTGCAGCTCGACGTCTACGGCGAGCTCATGGACACGCTCCACCACGCGCGCCGCGGTTCGCTCACGGGCGACGCGTCGAGCTGGGAACTGCAACGCGCGCTGCTCGCGCACCTCGAGACGATCTGGCGCGAACCCGATGCGGGCATCTGGGAAGGGCGCGGCGATCCCGCCGCGTTCACCTATTCGCGCGTGATGGCCTGGGTCGCGTTCGACCGTGCGGTCAAGAGCGTCGAGCGTCTCGGCCTCGAAGGGCCGGTCTCGCGTTGGCGGCGGCTGCGTGCGCGCATCCATCGCGAAGTCTGCAGCAAGGGCTACGATCGCCGTCGCGGCACCTTCGTGCGCGCCTACGGCAGCCGCGACCTCGATGCGAGCCTGCTGCTGATGCCGCAGCTCGGTTTCCTGCCGCCCGACGACCCGCGCATCGCCGGCACGGTTGCTGCGATCGAACGCGACCTCGTGCGCCGCGGGTTCGTGCTGCGCTACGACAGCGCCGCGGCGGACGACGGCTTGCCCGTGGGCGAGGGCGCGTTCCTCGCCTGCAGCTTCTGGCTCGCCGATGCCTACACGATGCTCGGCCGGCATCGCGACGCGAAGCGGCTGTTCGAGCGCCTGCTCGCGATCCGCAACGATCTTGGTCTGTTGTCCGAAGAGTACGACGTCGACGCAGGGCGGCTCGTCGGCAACTTCCCGCAGGCGTTCTCGCACATCGCGCTCGTCAATACCGCGCTCAACCTCCGGCGCATCGCGCCGCCGGCCGAGCAGCGCGCGGACCGCTCGGGCGAACGCGTCGACGACGGCGCGCGGCGCTCGTCGCCGGCGCACTGAGGGTCGGGGCGAGAAGGCATCCCGCTTCTGCGCGGATAGGCTTCGCGGTCGCGGGAAAGCCATGCGGCCACGGCGTCATGGCGTGTGGGCGTCGGCGCAGGCCGGTGCGGCGAGAGCGCGCCGATCGCGACGCGGACGCATCGCGAATGCTCCGCGCGCGCAGAGGTGTCACTCCGTCCGGCCGCCGGTCCGGCGGCTCGCGATGCCTCGCAACGCGGCGCCGCATCGTTCATCTCGCTGCGCGGGCACGAGCGCTGGGTCCGATGGGGGCGGCACGCGCGTCGTCGCGGCCTGCGACCGAACAACGCAGGTGCGGCGTCGGCCTCGAACGCGAAGGGTTTCGCAAGGGCCAGCTCGCGGTTGCGATCGGCATGCTCTACGTCGATCCCGTGGATCCCGAGGTCACGTCCAGCTGGGGCGGCATCTATGTCACGGCGCCGACCGACATCATCTTCCGCGATGACTTCGAACTCCCGGTCGTGGGCGCGGCCGGCGAGTCCATGCACTGATCGATCCGTTCCGCCACCCACGCATGGGAGTCCGATATGAAGACGCTCTCGATCCTGCTCGCCGGTGCCGCCGTTCTTGCGGCAGGCTCCACATCGGCGCAACCGGCCGCGACGCCCAAGGGCCCTCCGGGCGCGGGCCAGGGCCACGGACGGATGTACGGCTGGTCCTTGATGACGCCGCAGGAGCGCACCGAGCATCAGCAGAAGATGCGCTCGTTCGACGATTACGACGCGTGCACCGCCTACGTCGCCGCGCACCACGCGCTCATGCAGGCGCGCGCGAAGGAGAAGGGCGTCGCGCTGCCGGCCGCGTCGCGCGACGACCGCTGCGCGCATCTCAAGCACTGACGCTTCGCCGGAAGGAGAGGGACGCACGTCGATTCCGGTCGTTCGGCCGGAACCGACATGCCACTGCTTCAAGTCGATGCGGTTACTCTTCCGAGAACTCGATCGGCGTGTCGACGTCCTCGCAGAAGTCCTGCTTGCTCGGCGCGCTCGTGCTGCCGTCGCTGAACTTCGCGCGGATCCACTGCTCGCAGTTCTCGTCGTCGGTGCTGCTGTCCCAGACGAGCGTCTCGGTCTTGCCGGGCGCGATGCCGCGGCCGATGTCGAAATCGCCCCAGTTCTTCTTGTCTTCGGACACCTGCAGCTTCGTGATGCGCGATTCCGTCGCGTTCGTGACCTTGAAATGCCACTGGTCGGCGGCCGCCGCCTGCAATGCGGGCAGCGCGATGGCTGCACACAGCAGCCCGGCCTGGATCGTGTTCCTGGTCGACATGGAGTCCCCTTCTCATGATGAATGCGCTCGCCGGACCGGCGACCGCGCGTGCGCACCCGATCGCGGACGGTCGTCCTTCGGGCACGTGAGGGGAACTCGAGCAAGAAGGGTGCCATGCGGCGTGAAGCCCGCGGGCGAGGGAACGATGTCGTTTCGCGACCCCGTGTGTCGATCCCTGACCGTATCGGCTGCGCGCGACGGGCCGCGTGCGACACGCCGGCCTCCCGCGCGGACAGCATGTGCCTCGCGCAGGCGCGGACGGGCGATGGGCGCGCCGCGGAACGGCCGCGCCGGCGCCACGGGCCTCAGGGGTCGAAACCGTCCACGAAGATCACGTCGCGCACGAGGCGCGTGACGACGTGATCCGAGTCGGGGATCGGGAAGTTGAAGTCCCACAGCCGGAAACCCGCGACGAGCACGCGATCGGCTTCGTCGACGAGCATCGTCGTCGGCCAACCCTGCGGCGTCACGAGCGAGGGGTACTCGATCGACACGGTCGCGGTAGGCCCGTTGCCGGCGGCGTCGAACTGCACGATCGACTGCAGCGTGTCGGGGTTGTACGGATCGGGCGTGATGCCGTTCGACGGCGTCGACACGACGAGATCCCCGTTCGAACGCACGACGAGGTCGGTCGTCTGCAGGTTGATGCCGATGTCCGCGTGGGATACGCCGTCGACGCCGAAGCCGGGCGTGCGCGTGCCGTCCGGCTGCAGCGACACGAGCAGCACGCCGGTGATCGTGTTGGAGAATTCGTCGTCGTGGTTCGCATTGCCGGCGGCGATGATGCGGCCGTCGCCGAGCACCTGCAGCGCGCGCACGCCGAGTTCGTCGCGGGTGACGCCGGCCTGCAGCGCGACGTAGGCGTAGCCGCCGTCGCCGAACGCGCTGTCGATCGCGCCCGTCGCGGGGTCGAGCGCGAGCACGTATGCCTGCGTACCGCGCTCGTCCTGCGCCGAGCCGGCGACGAGCAGGTCGCCGCTTGCGGCGAATGCGGCCGCGTACGCGAAGTCGTAGCCGTCGGTGACGAGATCGGGGTTGAGGACGACCGATCCCGCGAGCGGGCCGCCGCCGTCGCCGAAGCCCGCGTCGAGCGCGCCGGTTGCGGCATCGAGCTTGGCGACGACGATCGCGCTCGAATGCCCGTCGGCGCCGCCGGGATCGGTGTTGCCGACCACGTACAGCGCGCCGTCGCGGTGCAGGATGCGCGCGGCGTCGCTGTTGAAGCCGGGCGCATTGAGCGGCAGCTCGACCGAACCGGAATCGCCGAAGCCTGCGCACGGCGTGCCGTCCGGCATCACGCAGGCGACCGCGACGTCGCCGAAGCCTCCGTCGAGGTAGTGGATGCCGGTGAGGTAGAAGCGACCGTCGACGAGGATCGCGTCGTGGACGAGGTTGATCGCGGTATCGGCGAGCTGCCTGCCGCCGGTGCCGTAGCTCGCGTCGAGCGAGCCGTTCGCGTCGAGCCTGGAAATCGCGACGCGATCGCCGGTCGCATCGGTACGGTGGAAGCCGACCATCCAGGTCGCGCCGCCGTCGGCGGGAATGAGGCGCACTGCCTCGTCCCAGGTGCCCGCGTCGTCGTTGTAGTTGACGACCGTGTAGCCGTTGCTGCCGTAGCCGGCGTCGACCAGCAGATCGCTGCCGATCGAGGTGCCGACGACGTCCGCGCGTGCGGGCGTCGACGTGAACGCGGCCGCGGCGGCGACGATCGCGAGTGGAATGATTGCATCGATGGATTTGCGCATGACGACCTCGTGGTGCCGTGGCGCGCGATCCCCGCCGCGCCGAGGCTCGGGGAGGTGGCGCCGTAAGCCCTCGATCGTTCGACAGTGCGCGAGCGCGTGTCAAACGGATCGCGCGGCGGATTTATGCCATGACACAAATCTGCCCGACCCGCACCCCTGCGGCGCGTCGCTTCCCTCCCGCGCGTGGAAGCGGGCATCGGCTCCGGCGACCGAGGCGCGCGATGTCCGTGTCGTCGGCCTTCGATCCGACGCTCGTCGCGCGGCCTGTGGAAGGTGACCGTCAGCCGTCGAGGCCGTCGGCGAAGATCGCGTCGCCGGCCCACTCGTACGCGCCGACGTCGATCGCACCGACGCTGGCGCGATTCGCGCCCGCGGTCGGGTGCACATAGACGCTCGTCGGTTGCAGCGCTTCGCCGCCGCCGCTGCCGGGGGAAGCCCCCTGGTCGATCACGCTGCCCGCATCGCCGCGCAACCGGTAGTCGTAGTGCGCCGCGTCGACGAAGAGATCGGTGCTGCCCGTGAAATTGTGGTCGAGCGCGCTGCCTGCCTGCGAACTGACCGTGCCGCCGCCGTAGAAGATGTTGTTGCGCACGAGCGCCGCGGTGGTGCCGGCGACCTGCAGGAACGTGCCGTTGCCGCGGTCGTTGACGAACGTGTTGTTGACGACGAAGAGGCGGAAGTCCGTGTTCGCGCCGACGCCCTCGCTGAGGTAGTCGAGCATCGCGCCGTTCTGGGTCGTCGGCGGCTGCTGGACGAGGTTGCCGATCACGTAGGACAGGCCGCCGTTGGGCAGGTTGATCTCGTAGCTCTCGCTGCCCGCTTCGCCGGTGAGGCGGTTGTAGAGGATGTCGTTACGGGCGGCGCGCGACTTCAGCAGGTGGCCGACGACGGCGTCATGCGACCAGTTCCAACGGAACACGAGCCGCGCGACCGCACCGATGTACAGGTTGTGCGACAGGCCGTCGCCGGCGCCGTTGCGCGCGAACTCGCTGTGTTCGATCGTGATCGTGCTCGTGGGGCTCGCACCGGCGAGGATGCCGTTCTCGTTGTCGTGGAAATACGCCTGCCGCACGGTCAGGTTCGCGCCTTCCTGGCGTATGCCGGCGCCGTTCATGCTCGGCACGTGGCAGCCGGACATTTCGACGTTATCGATCGTCGTGTCGTCGCCGGTGATGACCCAGATCGCCTTGCCCTGCGCGCTGGCGCCGTTCGCATCGATGTGCGGCCGTCCGTTCACGCCGCGCAGCGTGAGGCCATCCGTCGCCCATGCACAGACGTCGCCGGCGTAGCTGCCGGCCGCGTCGATGAGGATCGAGTCGCCGGCCGCGGCCACCGCGATCGCCGCGCACGGTGTCGCGTACGCATGGCCGGGTCCGACTTCGAGCGTCGCGGCGCGTGACGCGAGCGGGACGAGGGCGAGGGCGAGGGCCGTCGAGACGGCGAAGGACAGGTGCATGGTCGGCTCCGGTTGATCGCCGATGATCGCATACGCTCGCCCCCGAAGCGCCGAAGCGCCACAGTCGCTCGATCCGCAACGGCTGCAACACGCCGGTCGCGGCGACGGGACGCACTGTCCCGTCTGCCGCACGCGCGTCCGCGCGCACGCGCGCGCCGGCTCGGCTAGCATGGACGACCCCGTCGCCCGCGCGAGCGCGTCCATGTCGCCGATCATTTCCGTGCGCCACCTCGACAAGGTCTACGCATCGGGCTTCAACGCCTTGCGCGACGTCAGCCTCGACATCCGTCGCGGCGAGATCTTCGCGCTGCTCGGCCCGAACGGCGCCGGCAAGACCACGTTGATCAGCATCATCTGCGGCATCGTCAAGGCGTCCTCGGGCAGCGTGAGCGTCGATGGCCACGACATCGTGCGCGACTACCGCGCCGCGCGCTCGGCGATCGGCCTCGTGCCGCAGGAGCTGTCGACCGACACGTTCGAGAAGGTGTTCGCGACCCTGCGCTTCAGCCGCGGCCTGTTCGGCAAGGCGCCCGATCCCGCCCACCTCGAGAAGGTGTTGCGCGAGCTTTCGCTGTGGGACAAGCGCGACAGCAAGATCATGACGCTCTCGGGCGGCATGAAGCGACGCGTGCTGATCGCGAAGGCGCTCGCGCACGAGCCGTCGATCCTGTTCCTCGACGAACCCACCGCGGGCGTCGACGTCGAGTTGCGCCACGACATGTGGCGCATGGTGCGCCGCCTGCGCGACGAGGGCGCGACGATCATCCTGACGACCCACTACATCGAGGAAGCCGAGGAAATGGCCGACCGCATCGGCGTCATCAACCGGGGCGAACTCGTCGTGGTCGAGGACAAGGCGACGCTCATGCGCAAGCTCGGCAGGAAGCAGCTGACCCTGAGCCTGCGCGAGCCGCTCGCGAAAGTGCCCGACGCGCTCGCCGACCAGCCGCTCGAACTCGCGCAGGATGGCCACGCGCTCGTCTACACGTTCGACACGCAGACCGAGGAGACCGGGATCGCCGCGCTGCTCAAGCGCCTCGCCGAACAGGGCATCGACTTCAAGGACCTGCATTCGAGCGAGAGCTCGCTCGAGGAGATCTTCGTCGGCCTCGTGCACGGCAAGCCGCAGCAGGCCGCCGCATGAACCTGCACGCGGTCAGGGCGATCTACCGCTTCGAGATGGCGCGCACGTTCCGCACCATCACGCAGTCGATCGCATCGCCGGTGCTGTCCACCTCGCTCTACTTCGTCGTGTTCGGCTCGGCGATCGGCTCGCGCATGGGCGAGGTCGGCGGCGTCGACTACGGCGCATTCATCATCCCCGGCCTCATCATGCTGTCGCTGCTCAACGAGAGCATCTCGAACGCATCGTTCGGCATCTACATGCCGAAGTGGGCCGGCACGATCTTCGAACTGCTGTCGGCGCCGGTGTCGTTCGTCGAGGTCGTACTCGGCTACGTCGGCGCGGCCGCGACGAAGTCGGTGATGCTCGGCCTGCTCATCCTCGTCACCGCGCGCTTCTTCGTGCCGTACCAGATCGAGCATCCGGTCTGGATGGTGTGTTTCCTCGTCCTCACCGCGGTCACGTTCAGCCTGTTCGGCTTCATCATCGGGCTGTGGGCCGACGACTTCCAGAAGCTGCAGGTGATCCCGCTCATGGTTGTCACGCCGCTCACGTTCCTCGGCGGCGCGTTCTACTCCATCGACATGCTGCCGCCGTTCTGGCAACGCGTGACCCTGTTCAATCCGGTCGTCTACCTCATCAGCGGCTTCCGCTGGAGCTTCTACGGCGTCGCCGACGTCGACGTCGCGATCAGCGCGCTCGCGACCCTCGGCTTCCTCGCGCTTTGCCTCGCCGCCGTGTGGTGGATCTTCCGCACCGGCTACAAGCTGCGCAGTTGAGCGTGCGGGCGTCTCGCGAGGCGCGCTGCGCGCTGCGTCGAACGCGAGCGAAACGAACCAGCGGATGCGTTGCGACCCGCATCCGCACCGCGCTCGACGCGAGCCACGCCCGATGCCGGTCGCCCTGCGCGCAGGGCCGTAGCCGAACGGGCGCCGCCGCGACGGGCACGACGATGCGTTCGTGCGCCCGTCGCGCACGCCTCGACGGCGTCAGCGCGAAGCCGTTGGCGTGGCCTCGGCAAGCAGCACGACCACGTCGTCCGGAAAGGTGCCGTCGGCGAAGCGCGGCAGCGCCGTGAGGGCGCGCGCGCACGATGCAAGCTCGCCGCCGACGGCGGTCCGCGCGATGGCGCGCAGGTCCACGTAATCGAACAATCCGTCGCTCGCGAGCAGGAGCCTTCCGCGCAACGCCACCGGGCCGAATGGCACCGGCAGCCCGCCGTCGCCGAGCAATGGCCGGCGACGCTGCGAGCGCGTGAGTTCAATGAGATTCCCGCCGATCAACCACGCCCGCGAGTCTCCCGTGCTCGCGCCGCGCAGGACGCCCTCGCGCAGCTCGACGAGGATCGCGGTCGACTGGCCGCCGCTGCGGGACAGTGCGGCATCGACCGCATCCAACGCCTCGAGCGGCGACCGATGCAGGCCGCGGTGGAGCGCGCGCGCTTCGCGCAGCACGCGCATGGCCGCGCCCGCGCCGCCGCTGGTCCCTCCGGCACCGTCGGCGAGCGCGAACACGCCATGCCTCGAGTCGCCCCACCAGGCGGCCCGGTCCTGGTCGAGCCCGCCACTGCGGCGCTCGATGGCCACCGCGAGCGCCATGTCAGGCCTGCTCGCGTGGCATGCAGTGGCGCAGCACACGCTCGAGTTCCACCGCTTCCTCGTCGCGGCCGAGCACGCGGTAGAGGAGCGCGAGACTCCTCATGTCGCTGGCGACGAGCGCGTGGTCGGGTCCGTACGCACGGCGGTCGATCTCGATCGCACGGAGGTAGAGCGCTTCGGCGTCCTCGAGGGGTCCCCATCGCGCGCAGGCGCGCGCGAGGTTGTAGCTGTAGATGCCGACATCCGGGTGCAATGGCCCGACCGCGGCCTCGGCGGTGCGCAGCGCGAGCGCGAAATGGGCGCGCGCGCGCTCCGGATCATCGCGCTGCGTCCACAGCTGACCGAGGTTGTTGAGCGACGTCGCGACCGAGGAGTGGTTCGGGCCGAGCGTCGCACGCTTGATCGTCAGCGCGCGCTCGTGCAGGGCGATCGCCTCGGTCGGGCGGCCGAGATGTTCGAACGCCGTGGCGAGGTTGTTGAGGGACTGGGCCACGAGCGGATGGCGCGGGCCGAGGACGCGCTCGCGGATGTCGAGCGCGCGCTGGTACAGCGGCAATGCCTCGCGGCTACGATGCTGCGAGGCAAGGCAGTAGGCGAGATTGTTCAAGGCGCAGGCGAGCGCCGCGGTCTCCCCGAGCGTTTCCTCGATCGCCTGCGCCCGCCGAAAGAGCGGCTCGGCGAGCGCGTGACGGCCGAGCGCGCACAAGGTCGTCGCGAGCTTGTTGCAGCCGAGGCCGAGCTCCGGGTGTTGCGGCGGGAGGCATGCTTCGCGGATTCCGTGCGCGCGCTCGAGTCGCGCGAGACCCTCGGCCGGCCGGCCCATGAGGCGATAGAGGTTGCCGAGATTGGCCAGGCTGGTCGCGACGACGCGATGGTCCGGGCCGAGACGCTCCTCGCGAATGCGCAACGCGCGCAGGTGGAACGCTTCGGCGCGATGGAATTCCTCGCCTTGCTCGTGCAGCAGGCCGAGCGCGTTCAGCGCGATCGCGAGGAGCAGTTCGTCGCGTGGCTGCGCGGATTCGAGCGCCGCGAGCGCGCGCTTGCCGACCTCGAGCGCCTCCGCGCGGCGACCGAGCTCCGAGAGCGTCAAGGCGAGGCACGCCATGCAGTACCCGACGCGGCCATGGGTCGTGCCGAGCCTGCGCTCGAAGATGGCCAAGGCGCGCCGCAACAGGCGCTCGCTTTCGTCGTGGCGACCGAGCAGGCGTTCGACGTCGCCGAGATCGAACAGGCATTCGGCGCACGCGAGCGCGTCGCGCCCGCCCTCCCGCTCGGCCTCGTGCAGGGCCGAGCGCGTCGCGGCGGCCGTCGCCGCGTAGGCGCCGGCGGCCTTGAGCTGCCGCGCCGTTCGCAACCTCCCGAGCCAGGTGTCCCCGGCCATCGCACTGTCCATCGTCGCACCCGGCGCCATCCACCCGCGGAAGGCCGCACCGTCGCGCGCCGTCGTCTCGCGTCGCGAGACGGCGGGAAATCGCCGCAACGCGGCGCGCGCCAGCGGGCGCCGGCGCGGTGCCGAGGACTCGAGCACCGCGCGACCGCGCCACGTGCGGCCGGCGCTACACTGCCGCGATGTCGAGCATCGATGCCGCAGAACCCATCCTTCCCCTACTGCACGACTACTGGTCGCGGCGCCTGCGCGCGATGCGCGGCGAGTCGGCCGCACCGGATCGCCGCCAACAGCACCTCGACCGGATGCTCAGCGACAGCCTCGGCGTCGGCCTCGAACAGATCGCGCGCTTCCTCGCGACGATGCCGAGCTTCGAGGCGCTGCGGCAGTTCGTGCTCGATTGCCACGGCGGCGCGATCGCGCCGTCGCGCCTCGCCTGGGCGAAGGCGTTGCAGGACGGCAGCGCGTATCCGCAGGACATCGCGGAACGCCACGCATGCGTGCGCGCGCTCGCCCCCGTGCTCGATGCGCAGGCGCTCGCGCACTGGGACGAGCACGGGTACGTCGTGCTCCGCGAGGCGATCACGCGGGACGAATGCGCGGCCGTGCGCACCGCCGTGCACGACTTCATCGGGGCCGACCCCGACGATCCGCACAGCTGGTACGTGCCGGGCAAGCGCCAGGGGATCATGGTGCAACTGTTCCAGCATCGGGCACTGGAGGCCGCGCGCGCATCGTTGCGCATCCACAAGGCGTTCGCGCAGTTGTGGGGCACCGAGGATCTCGTCATGACCGCGGACCGCTGCGGCTTCAATCCCCCGGAGAACGGCTGTTTCCGCTTTCCGGGACCGCACCTGCACTGGGACGCCGAGCTCGTCCCGCCGCTCGGGCCTGGCATCCAGGGCATCCTCTACCTCGGCGACACGGCCGCCGACCAGGGCGCGTTCACCTGCGTTCCGGGCTTCCACCGCGACATCGACGACTGGCTGCGTGCGCTGCCCGCGGGCGTCGATCCGTACGAGCGCATCCCAGCCGCCGCCGCGCGACCGATCGCCGGCGCCGAGGGCGACCTCATCCTGTGGCATCACGCGCTGCCGCACGGGAGCAGCCCCAATCGCAGCCGGCGACCGCGCGTGGTGCAGTACCTCACGATGTATCCGGCGCGACCGCTTCGAGAGTGATCGCTGGACGCGAGCAGGGAACCGCTCACGGCCGTCAGCGCGCAGCCACGCACGATGTGGACAAGTGCTACTGTGGGCTCGCTCACAGGGGACAATCCATGAATGCCACTCCGCTTCGCGCGGCGCTTGCCGCCGTCTTCGCTTCCGCCGTCGTCACGCCGTGCGCGCTCGCCCAGGTCCACACGCCTGCCGCCTCGCCTTGGCGCGTCGATCCGTCGCGCTCCGTCCCGGCACCCGGGCCGATCGTCACCGGCGCGTTCCCGACCGAGGGATGGACCTCGCGCACGGTGATGCCGAGCGCTCGCTGGGGTCACGCGATGGCCTCGTACATGAGCGGTACCTGGCCGGACAACGACGCCTACGTCTACGTGATTTCGGGCGGCGATGCGTCCTTCGCGAACACGAGCCTGATGTCGCGCTACGACGTCACCTTCGACAGCTGGGCCGATCTGGCGCCGATGACGCCCGCACGGCTGCAGATCGGCGCGGCGCGCGTCGGCACGAAGATCTACGTGCCCGGCGGTTACGCGGGCAGTTTCGCGCCGACGTCGATCCTGAGCGTCTACGACATCGTGACCGGGCTGTGGCAGCCCGGACCGTCGTTGCTGCAGGCGACCGGCGACTACGCGATCGGCAGCTACGCCGACCGCTATGTCTACGTGATCGGTGGCTACTCCGGTTCGGCCGACCTCAACACCGTGCAGGTGTTCGACACGGCGATGAACGCGTGGTCGAGTGCCACGCCGAAGATCGGCAGTGCAGTCGCCGGCTTGCGCGGCGCGATCGTCGGCAACCACATCATCGTCGTCGGCGGCTACAGCCAGGCCCTCGCGGCGTCGCTCGCCGATGCGTACGTCGGCACCATCGACAGCGGCGATCCGAACGTGATCACGTGGGCGCCGATCGCATCGTATCCGGGCGGCACCGTCGGCAGGCTCGGCGTGGGCGTGCCGGTTGCCGCGGGTCCCGCGCTGGGTGCTTCCGGCCTCGACATCGTGATCTTCACCGGCGGCGATCCGGATGGCGGCGGCATCTCGGTGAAGCACGACAGCTGGATCTACGACTTCAACGACGGCGCATGGAAGAGCGGTCCGGACAAGCCGACCGGCGTCAGCAACATCGGCACGATCGCCGGCGTCGCGAGCGGCGGCAAGCTGCATCTCGTGTCGACGGGCGGCTACGACGGCGTCGCCGTGGTCAACGTGAACGAGTGGCTCACGCTCGGCGACGAAGCGCCGCCCGATCTCGCGCTCGCGGGGTCCGCCAACGGTGCCACGGTCGATCCCGGCGGCACGCTCGTGTACACCCTCGACTACAGCGTCGGCGTACCGGGCAGCGCCGCGGACGTGACGATCACCGAGAGCGTGCCCACCGGTACGACGTTCAATGCCACCGCCAGCAGCGCGGGCTGGACCTGCGTGCCGGACGGCAGTGCCGGCAGCGACTGCGTGTACTCGCTCGGCACGCTCGCCGGGGGCGCGAGCGGCTCCGTGCAGTTCGCGGTCGACACGATCTACCCGGTGCCTGCCGGCCTCGTGCAGATCGACAACGACGCGGCGATCGCGACGGTCGCGCCGTTCGGTCCCGAACAGGATCTCGCCAACAACAGCGTCGCCATCGCCACGCCGTTCACCGGCGGCGCCGTGCAGGTCGCGCCGCTCAGCGGCCTCGTCACCACCGAGAGCGGCGGCACGGCGCAGTTCGACGTCGTGCTCCAGTTGCCGCCCAGCGCCGACGTGACGATCGATTTCGCATCGAACGATCCGAGCGAAGGCCTCCCCTCGCCAACCCGGCTCGTGTTCACGCCGGCCGACTGGAACGTTCCGCAGACGATCGTCGTGACCGGTGTCGGCGACTTCCTCGCGGATGGCGACGTCGCGTACTCCATCATCGGCGCGGTCGTCGCGGGTTCGGGCAACTACGACGGCGTTGCCCTGCCGACGGTGTCGCTCGTCAATGTCGACGAGGTGCTCGATCGCATTTTCGCCGACGGCTTCGATCCGTGAGGCGCAGGCGTTCCCGGCGACGGCGCGCGGAACGTGGAACCCGCCGCGCCGGACGGCGATCGGGAGGACGCGCGCGGGCGCCAGGCGCAGCCTCCGTCAACGGATCGAGGCGTGCCGCGTTGAACGTGCATGCGCCGGTTGCGGCGCGATTCGATCCAGGAGAACGAGCATGACGACCATCGCCCACCGCATCCTGTGCGCCCTCGCGCCGACTCTGCTGCTTGCGGGCTTCGCGACCGCGCACGCGGTCGAGCCGGTACCGGGCCACCCGCGCGTGAACGAGGTGAACCAGCGCCTCGACCGCCAGCAGCATCGCATCGACGCCGGC